>NZ_JAIWPS010000010.1:0-146792 GCF_021191595.1 Alterluteimonas muca | reverse complement strand
GTGCTCCCCCGGCCGGAGTCCGCGTCCAGCTACCACGGCCGGCCGCCGGCCATCCATGGCCGGCTGGGAGCACACCCCCCGGTGCACGCGACGGGTCCGTGCATCGGCGGCTGCGGTACGCAGAGCAGGAGCATTGCGCGCGGCTGACCCGCAACGACCACTCCCGTGTGTTGGGGCGATTCCGGGCACGGAGCCAAGAGCGGCGGTTGCTGACGGCGTCGCCTGCAACGACCACGCTTGTTTGGCAGTTCCGGCATGGAGGTCAACAGCGGCAGCCGGAAGTCGGCGACTGCCCCGACGGCCTACGTTCTTCGCCGTTGACCTTCGGGACGCGACGACGGTCGGGGCTCGCCGTGGACGCAGGGGGATGTCCAGAGCCGGCCATGGATGGCCGGCGGCCGGATGTGGGAGCAGGACGCGGAGATATCCGGCTGGGCATCCCCCTGTGGCCGCGGCGGGCTGCCCGCGCCCCTCCCGGGCCCGTGCTCTGGCACTGGCTTGACTCCGGTCTTACGGGCTTCCGGGCTCGATGCTCTGCGCCTGGATGGAACTCTCTCCCAGGGGAGGAACCATCTCTATCAGGACTGCTCCGGCAGCGCGTCCCAGAACGCCTCGATGCGGCGGCGCTGCGCCGCATCCGGCAACGGGCCGCGGCCCGCCGCCAGGTTGTCCTCGAGGTTGGCCAGGCGCGTGGTGCCGGGCAGCACTGCGGTGACCGCGGGATGGCCGAGGTTGTACTTCAGGAACAGCTGCGCCCAGCTGGTGGCGCCGAACTCCGCGGCCCACTCCGGCAGCGGCACGTCCCTGACCCGCCCGAACAGGCTGCCGCGGCGGCCACCCAGCGGCACGTTGAGCAGCACGGCGGTGCCACGCTCCCGGGCGGCGGGGAACACGGTGTCCTCGGCCACCCGGTTGCCCAGCGAATAGTTGACCTGCACCACGTCGAGGGGATGCGCGCGGATCAGCGCCGCGGCTTCGGCATGCTGTCCGTCGTTCGAGGTGGTGATGCCGATATGGCGCAGGCGCCCGGCCTGCTTCCACTCCAGCAGCGTCGGGATGATCGCTTCGGCACCATTGAGGTTGTGCACCATCATCAGGTCGATGGTGTCGGTGCGCAGGTTGCGCAGGGAGGCTTCCATCTGCGCGATTCCCGCGGCGACATCGCCATCGGGCGCGGTCACCTTGGTGGCCAGGAAGAAGCGATCGCGCAGGCCCAGTTCCTCGATCAGTTCGCCGAGGACCGCTTCGGAATTTCGGTACGCCGGCGCGGTGTCGATCACGCTGTTCCCGACCTCCGCCAGTCGCCGCAGCACCTCGCGCAGCGGCGCCTTCTCCCCGGCCGTCTGCACGCCGTAGGCATTGGTGCCCAGCCCGACCACCGGGATGCGCTCGCCGCTGGAGGGAATCGCACGCAGGATCGGCGCATCCGCTGCGGCCGCCGTGGCGGCGCGTGCCCAGGCGGGCAGTGCCAGCGCGGCGGTGGACAGGGCGATCCCCTGCAGCAGGCGGCGGCGCCGCGGATCGCGGACGAAAGTGGTCATGGCAGGTTCCTCGCGGGAGACGTCCCGGATTCTTCCACCGCGTCGGCGTGCGGACAACACGGGCGGCGGCCTGCCCGCGCAGGGCGATGAGTCGTCTGGGGCCGCGACGCACGGGTCCGCTAGCATGGCGTTCCTCCTGCACCCGAGCACATGGATGGCCATCTCCCGAAACCGGCGCGCGTTGCTCGCCGCACTGCCGGCACTGCTGGTTCCGTGGCTGGCTGGCGATGCGCGCGGCGCCGCACCGCCGGCACCGGCGGGTGGGGCTGCTTCCGGTCCGCGACCGCTTGCAGGTGCCACCGCCGACGAGGTGATGCGGGGCATTGACCTCACCGGGCGGACGATCGTGGTGACCGGCTGCAACTCGGGCATCGGGCTGGAGACCATGCGCGTGCTCGCCGCCAATGGGGCACACGTGATCGGTACCGCACGCGACGAGGCCAGGGGCAGGGCGGCCTGCGGCTCCGTACGCGGCAGGGCGACACCGGTCGTGCTGGAACTCACCGAGCCGGAATCGATCGTCGCGTGCGCGCGGCAGGTGGCGACGCTGGCGCCACGCATCGATGCGCTGGTCTGCAATGCCGGCATCGTGCTCGATACCCATGAGCAGCTCGGCGCGCTGGAGAAGCAGTTCGCGGTGAACCACCTCGGCCACTTCCTGCTGGTCAACCGTCTGCTGGCGCCGGTGCTGGCGGCACGCGGCCGCGTGGTGGTGGTGGGCAGCGGCAACCACCGCGATGCACCCGACGGCGGCATCCAGTTCGACGACCTGTCCGGCGCCGGCTGGTACCGGCGCGGCTACTCGCATTCCAAGCTTGCCAACGGGCTGTTCTCGTTCGAGCTTGCGCGACGGCTGGCCGGCACCGGCGCGACCTCGAACTGCGTGACACCCGGCCACACGCGCACCAACATCCTGCGCTCCACCGGTCTGGGTTATGCCGACAACGCACGCACGCCTGCCCAGGGCGCGGCGACGCCGTGCTATGCCGCCGCGCACCCGGCAATGGCAGGCATCAACGGTGCCTACCTGAGCGACTTCCGCGAGGCGCCACAGGGTGCGGCGCAGACCGACCGCGCGATGGCCGCGCGTCTGTGGCGGGTGTCGGAAGCGCTGGTGGCACCGCATCTTCAACCGTGGCCGCGGGCACTGCGCGACTGACCGCTCACGCCCGACACGCGACGATCCGGGGATGAACATCACCAGCGTGCTGCATGTGGGTGCCACCGGGCTGGTCGGCCGCGACGTCCTTGCACGGCTGCTCGATGATCCGCGCGCCACCCGGGTGGTGGCGCCGACGCGGCGGCCGCTTTCGGTCGCGCATCCGAAGCTCGTCAATCCGGTGGTCGATTTCGATGCCCTGCCGGCGACCGCCGACTGGTGGAAGGTCGATGCGGTGATCTGCACGCTTGGCACCACGATGCGCCAGGCGGGTTCGCGCGAGGCGTTCCGCCGCGTCGACCACGCTTACCCGCTGCAGGTGGCGCGCCATGCGCAGGCGGCGGGTGCGCGCGTGTACGCGCTGAACTCGGCGGCTGGTGCCGACCAGCGATCGCGGGTGTTCTACAGCCGGGTCAAGGGCGAGCTGGAACGCGACCTCGAGGCGGTGGGTTTCGAATCGCTGGTGCTCGTGCGGCCGGGGCTGATCGGTGGCGAGCGCCAGGAACACCGCGCCGGCGAGGCCGCGGCATCGGTGGTGCTGCGCGTGCTCGGGCCCGTCTTGCCGCGCGGGTGGCGGATCAATCCGGCGACGCGTGTTGCCGCAGCGCTGGTCGATGCCACGCTTGCGCCACAGCCCGGCCGGCAGGTCGTCGACGCGGCGTTGCTGGCCGGATGACGCCAGGGTGGCGCCGGCGGCATGGAGCCTCTGATCTTCGCGAGGCAGCTGCCGCATCAACGGGTCAGCCGGTCGGAGTGGCAGCCGAGGCGGGTCCGCCCGGCAACGATGACGGCAGCCGACGCGCCAGGTGCCGGCGCGCCGCCGCCTGCTCCGGTGCTCAGTCGTTGGCGGTATTGGTGCCCTGCGGTGCTCCGTCGACCCGTACCAGCTTCCACAGGCCCCACTGGTCCTGCACGCCGTCGCCGGTGGTCCGGCCGGCGCCGGCATCGGCGGCGTAGCGGTAGAGCGGCTCGCCGCTGTAGGTCACGTGGTGGCTGCTGTCGTCGCGCGGGATCACGCCGGCGCCACCGGAGCCGATGCGCGGATCGGCACGGGGCGTGGTGGTGCTGTCGGTCAGCGCCGGCGGCCAGACTTCCTCGCACGCGGCATCGCAGCGTTCGCCGGCGGTGTTGCCCTCGAGTACGTACAGCGACTGGCCGGCGCCGTCGGTCAGGTAACCCGGACCGGTGCCGTCACCGGCGATCGACCGCAGCTGGCGGTCGCTGCCGCCACCCGGGCCGCCTGCGGCCGATGCCTCGGCGGGCCTGGTGCCGCCGGGCATGGTGGTGTCTGCTGCGGTGTCGCCGCGCGCTCCGGTGTTCGCGGTGTCGCCGTCGTTGGCACGGTCCTGGCAGGCCGTGAGCAGCAACAGCAGGGCAAGGGCGGAACCGGACTTCATGCATGCGGACATGGCAATCCCTTCGCGTTGGCGTGTGGGTCCGAGTATCGACAGCGCCGCGACGAGCCTGCGTGAAGCGCCATGCGCGCGGCCGCGGCGGCAGCCACGGCCTAGAATGCGCGGCCCGCAGTCCCACGAGCCGAGCCATGCCGCACTCCTTCCGTTCGCAACGGCGCCCGTGAGCCGGCTCGAAGCCGACGTCGTGGTGATCGGCGGCGGCGCCGCCGGGCTGATGTGCGCGATGACCGCAGGCGCGCGCGGGCTGCGCGTGCTGGTGCTGGAGGGATCCAACCGGGTCGGCAAGAAGATCCTCATGTCGGGCGGCGGCCGCTGCAATTTCACCAATACCGGGACCGGGCCGGGCAACTACCTGTCGGCCAACCCGCACTTCGTGAAGTCGGCGCTGGCGCGCTACACGCCGTGGCATTTCATCGAGCTGGTCGAGCGCCACCGCATCGCCTGGCACGAGAAGGAGCCCGGCCAGCTGTTCTGCGACGAGTCGTCGAAGCAGATCGTGCGCATGCTGCTCGACGAGTGCGCGCAGGCGGGCGTGCGGGTGGAGACGCAGGCGGCGATCGATACCGTGGCAGTCGGCGAGGACGGACGCTTCGAACTCGAGTGCCGGCTCGGGCGCGTGCACGCCGCGCGGCTGGTGGTGGCCAGCGGCGGGCTGTCGATTCCCAGCCTGGGTGCCAGCGGCTTCGGTTACCGGCTGGCCGCGCAGTTCGACCATGCGCTGCTGCCCACCCGCGCCGGCCTGGTGCCGCTGACGCTCAGCGGCAAGCACCAGGAACGCATGGACGGGCTGGCCGGGGTGGCGTTTCCCATCGAGGCCCACTGCAACGGCCAGTCGTTCCGCGACGCCATGCTGGTCACCCATCGCGGCGTCAGCGGACCGGCGATCCTGCAGATCTCCTCGTACTGGCAGCCCGGCGATGAGCTGCGCATCGACCTGCTGCCCGACCACGACATCGACGCATTGCTGCAGGGCTGGCGGCACGACCGCCCGGATGCGGAACTGCGCACGCTGCTGGGCGAGGTGCTGCCGCGCCGCTTCGCCCAGCGCCTGGCCGAGGTGTGGCTGCCGAGCCGGCCGATGCGCCAGTACAGCGCACCGCAGCTGCGCGAGGTGGCCACGCTGCTGCGCGCCTGGCCGCTGGTGGCCAGTGGCACGGAGGGCTACCGCACCGCGGAGGTCACGCTGGGTGGCGTGGATACCCGCGAGGTGTCGTCGGCCACGTTCGAATCGCGCCGCGTGCCCGGGCTGTACTTCATCGGCGAGGTGCTCGATGTCACCGGCTGGCTGGGCGGCTACAACTTCCAGTGGGCGTGGGCCTGCGCGCACGCCGCCGGCAGCGCGCTCGGGGGCGAATGACTGCTGGCATGGCATGCTCTGGCGCCGCATCCGGAGCCCGTCATGACCGTCTTCCCGTTCCGCGCCGCGCTCGTCGCCGGCTGCCTGGCCGTGCTGGCCGCCTGCGGCGGTCCGCCGCCCTACACCGGTGGCGACGTGGCGAGCCTTGAACGCATCGACCTGCGCCCCGGCGACGGCGAGACCGCACGTGCCGGCGACACGGTGACCGTGCACTACAGCGGCTGGCTGTACGACGAGAATGCCGTCGACCGCCGCGGCGCGGCCTTCGACAGTTCGCGCGAGCGCGGCGAACCCTTCGAATTCACCCTCGGCGCCGGCCAGGTGATCCGCGGCTGGGACGAGGGCGTGGCCGGGATGCGGGTGGGGGGCCAGCGCGAACTGCGCATTCCGGCCGGACTCGGCTATGGCCAGCGCGGTGCCGGCCGGGCGATCCCGCCGGGCGCGTCGCTCGTGTTCGATGTCGAGTTGCTGGGCGTCGAGCGCCCCTGAGCCCTCAGCGCGGCAGCTTCAGCGCCGGGAACTGGGTGGTGGTACGTACGCCGTCCACCAGCCCCCAACGCACGCCGATGCGGCGCAGGCGGGCTTCCACGTCGGCACGCAGGTGCGCCGGCGTCATCGCCAGCACCGCGTCATGGCGCTCCGCCCAGGCGTTGGCATAGGCGAACAGGTCGCGGTGGCGATGCTGCAGGTCCTGCATCTCGGCCTCGAGCCGGGCAAGCGCCGCGTCGACGGCGAGTTGCGCGGATTCCGGGTCGGCGGAGGAGAGCTGGGACATGCGGACTTCTCGGTCAACCATCGAACACGTCGCCGGAGCGACAGTGGCTGCCGCCTGACTGCGACAGTGGGCACATTCTCGGCCAGATGGACTGAGAGGCAACCCAATGCTGTAGCGGCCGCCGCATTGACATCTGGAGACCGCCGGTCGGCCACCCGACCACGGCGCGCGCACGTCCTGTCGGTCAGGCTGCAGCCCGGTTCTCCAGGAGCGTTGCCATGACCCATGACTATCTGCCGGAAACCCTCACCCGCGCCGATGCCGATGCACTTGCAGGGGTGACCGTGCTGGATTTCGGCACCGGCTGGTGCGGCCACTGCCAGATGGCCATGCCGCTGGTCGACGCGGCCGTCCGTGCCTGCAATGGCGCGATCCGCCATGTCCGCATCGAGGACGGGCGCGGCCGCCCGCTGGGGCGCAGCTACCGGGTCAAGCTGTGGCCGACGCTGGTGGTGCTGCGCGATGGCGAGGAAGTGGCACGCGTGGTGCGGCCGCAGGAACGTGGCGAAGTGGAACAGGCGCTGGCCGCCGGTGCCCCGGCACCCGGCGAGGCCTGAGGCGGGCGTCTCGCCGCGTCCGTCACGGCAGGCTTCCTAGAGTGGACGCCAACATCCCGAGACACAGGAGGCTCCATGAAGATTCCGGCCCGTACCCTGGTGGTGGTTGCAGATGGCGGCGGCGCGCGTGTGTTCCGCAACGTCGGCGACGAGCAGTACCTGATGCTCAAGCAGGAGGAACTGCTCGAGCTGATGAACATGAACGACGACGGCCCGGCGGGCAGCATGCCCACCGAATCCAGCGGCGAGGCGATCGACGAGGCCACCTTCGCCAAGCAGCTGGCGCAGAACCTCAATGCCGGCGCGCTCAAGCACAGGTATGACCACCTGGTGCTGATGGCGGATCCGCAGACGCTGGGACAGATGCGCCCGCTGCTGCACAAGGAAACCACCGCGCGGATGCTGGCCGAGATCGGCAAGAACCTCACCAACGTGCCGCTGGAGGACATCGAGCGCGCCCTGCAGAACGGCAAGGCCCAGGGCGCCTGAACGCCCCTGGCCAGGTGCGGGCTCAGGCGTCGGCGAGCGACGCCGTATCGATCACGAAGCGGTAGCGCACGTCGCCCTTGAGCATGCGCTCGTAGGCGGTGTTGATGTCGGCGATGTCGATCATCTCCACGTCCGCGGCCACGCCGTGCTCGGCACAGAAGTCGAGCATTTCCTGGGTCTCGCGGATGCCGCCGATCATCGAGCCGGCCAGGCGCCGGCGCCCGGAGACCAGCGGGAATGCGCTCAACGGTGTCGGGTCGGGGATGCCCAGCAGCACCATGGTGCCGTCGATCCTCAGCAGGTTGAGGTAGGCGTTGTAGTCGTGCTGCGCCGAGACCGTGTCGATGATGAAGTCGAAGGTGCCGGCGTGCTCGCGGAACATGCTGCGCTCGCGCGTGGACAGGAAGCCGGTGGCGCCCAGGGCCATCGCGTCCTGGCGCTTGGATTCCGAGGTGCTGAGCACGGTCACCCGCGCCCCCATCGCCCGGGCCAGCTTGACCGCCATATGGCCGAGCCCGCCCAGACCGACCACGGCGACCTCGTCGCCGGCCTTGACGCCGAAGTGGCGCAGCGGCGAATAGGTGGTGATGCCGGCGCACAGCAGTGGCGCGGCACGCTCGGGCGCGATGCCATCGGGGATGCGCACGACGTAGTTCTCGTCGACCACGATGCGGGTCGAATAGCCGCCGTAGGTCGGCTCGCCGCTGCCGCGTTCCCGGCTGTTGTAGGTGCCGGTCATGCCTTCGCGGCAGTACTGCTCCTCGCCGGCACGGCAGGGCTCGCAGTTGCGGCAGGAATCGACGAAACAGCCGACGCCCACCAGGTCACCGACCGCGAACTTCGTCGCGCCTTCGCCGGCACGGCTGACGCGGCCGACGATCTCGTGGCCCGGCACCATCGGGAAGATCGATCCACCCCATTCGTCGCGGACCTGGTGGATGTCGGAATGGCAGACACCGCAGTAGAGGATGTCGATCAGGACCTCGTGCGCGCGCGGTTCGCGGCGCTCGACGGTGAACGGGGCCAGCGGCTCGTCGGCTGACGGCGCGGCATAGGCGGGAGTGCGCATGGCGGCCTCGCGGTGCGGGGAAAGCGCGCATGCTAGACCATCGGCGGGAACATCCCGTTGTCGCGCAGCGGTGGATCGGCAGCCGGCCGATGCCCTGAACCAGGCCAGCGCGGCATCTCCCGCGTATGCGCCCGGCCCCCCCGGCCCCCGGCCGTAGGGGGGGGCGATGCATCCTCAGTCTGTGGCGTCGGGGTTGCGCTGTCTCCAGGCCGCCAGCCGCCGCCGGTAGTCGTCCAGCTCCTCGGCGTAGCTGTCGTACACGCAGACGCTGCAGCCGCTTTCGCAGCAGTCGCTCGGCAGTGGTGGTTCCGGCGCCAGCGGGCGCGGATCCGGGGCGGGAGCCGCCGCGCGTGGGCGTTCCGGGGCGGAATCAGGCATGCGGTGAAGGATATCGCACGGCAGAAGTCCCCTCCGGAAAGGTCGTGGGGGCGCCGCGTGGCGCGCGACGGGCCTGCTAAAGTCCGGCGGGTTGCAGCACGGGACGGCGATCTGGTGAACGCGGTATCCATGGACACGGGCGGGGCGGCGGCCGCGCCCGACAACGAGGGCCGCATCGTGGCCGCACTGGTCGCACGCGGTCGCCTCAAGGAAGCGGACCTCGCCCGCGCGCGCCGCGTGCATGACGAATCCGGTGGCAGCCTGCTGGGCCTGCTCGGAAGGCTCGGGCTGGTCTCCGAGCGCGACCATGCCGAGACCTGCGCCGAGGTGCTCGAACTGCCGCTGCTTGCCGCACGCGAACTGCCGGATACCCCGCCCGAGCCGCTGGAAGGCAGCCAGCCGCTGGCGCCGCGCTTCCTCAAGGAATTCCATCTCTGTCCGCTCGGCGAGCGCGACGGCCGCCTCGAACTGCTGATGGCCGACCCCTGGGACGACTACGCACGCCAGGCGGTGGCGCTGGCCACCGGCAGCGCGCTGGCGCCGGTGGTCGGCCTGCGTTCGGAAATCGCCGACCTCGTCGAGCGCTGGCACGGGCAGGGGCGCAGCGCGATGGGCACGATCGTCGAATCCGCCGATGGCGACGGCGGTGCCGATGTCGACGACGTCGAGCACCTGCGCGACCTCGCGTCCGGCGCGCCGGTGATCCGGCTGGTGAACCTGGTGATCCAGCGCGCCGTCGAACTGCGTGCCTCCGACATCCACATCGAACCGTTCGAGAGCCGGCTGAAAGTCCGCTACCGCGTCGACGGCGTGCTGATCGACGGCGAGAGTCCACCGGTCAACCTGACCGCCGCGGTGATCAGCCGCATCAAGATCATGGCGCGTCTCAACATCGCCGAGCGCCGGCTGCCGCAGGACGGCCGCATCATGCTGCGCGTGCAGGGCAAGGAACTCGACCTGCGCGTGTCGACCGTGCCCACCGCGCACGGCGAGAGCGTGGTGATGCGCCTGCTCGACCGCGAGACCGTGGTGCTGGACTTCCACCGGCTCGGCTTCACCGACGAGTTCCTGCCGCAGTTCCAGCAGGTGCTCGAGCAGCCGCACGGCATCCTGCTGGTCACCGGCCCGACCGGCTCGGGCAAGACCACCACGCTGTACACCGCGCTGTCGAAACTCAACACCGCCGACGTCAAGATCATCACCGTCGAGGACCCGGTCGAATACCAGATCGAGGGCATCAACCAGATCCAGGCGAAACCGGCCATCGGCCTCGACTTCGCCAATGCGCTGCGTTCGATCGTGCGCCAGGATCCGGACATCATCATGATCGGCGAGATGCGCGATCTGGAGACCGCGCGCATCGCGATCCAGTCGGCACTGACCGGGCATCTGGTCCTGAGCACGCTGCACACCAACAACGCCGCCGGCGGGATCACCCGCCTGCTCGACATGGGTGTGGAGGACTACCTGCTGACCTCGACCGTCAACGGCATCCTCGCCCAGCGGCTGGTGCGGCGGCTGGAGCCGACGCATGCCGAGAGCTACCCGGCGAGCCTGGAGGAGATCGGGAAGTTCGACCTGCGCCGCTTCCAGCCTGAAGGCACGATCCGCCTGTACCGTCCGCGCGCCTCGGCGATCGCGCCGACCGGCTACCTCGGCCGGACCACCATCGTCGAGTTCCTGGTGATGAACGACGAACTCCGCCGCGCGGTGATGCGTCACGCCGGCATGGGCGAACTCGAACAGCTTGCCCGCGAATCGGGCATGCGCACGATGTACGAGGACGGCATCCTCAAGGCGCTGGCCGGCGAGACGACGATCGAGGAAGTGCTGCGCGTGACCGAGGATGCGTGACGGGGACGCATGGATGCTGCCGTGGCAGTGGAGCGTCCATGAAGCGATCCCGCTGTTGCCGTCATCCCCGCGAAGGCGGGGATCCAGTGTCTTTCTCTTCGCGGACAACGGTCATGGACAGACTTCCGGCGGTCTACATCCTGGGTAGTGGCCGCAATGGCACGCTGTACATCGGCGTGACCCGCGACCTGGTTGCGCGGATCTGGCAGCACCGCGAGCACGTTGTGGATGGATTCACCCGCAAGTACGACGTCACGCGATTGCTCTGGTACGACGTCGCGGAGACTATGGAAGCCGCGATCCGGCGCGAGAAGCAACTGAAGAAGTGGAACAGGGACTGGAAGGTTCGCCTGATCGAAACGCAGAACCCGTACTGGAATGACTTGTGGCCGACAATCTCGGATACCGTGCCGAAGACGCTGGATTCCCGCCTTCGCGGGAATGACGGGCAAGGGCCTGGGCACGGGAACGACGAGCAAGGACAGGACCACAGGGATGACAGGCAAGAGTCTTAGCCGGATCAAATGACCCTCTACCGCTACAAGGCACTCAACGCGCGCGGGGAACTGCTCGACGGCCAGATGGAGGCCGCCAGCGAGCAGGAGGTCGCGCTGCGCCTGCAGGAGCAGGGGCATCTTCCGGTCGAGGCGCGGCCGGCCAGCGAAGGCGGTGGCGACGGTGCGTGGAAGACATTGTTCAAACCGAAGCCTTTCGGAGGCCAGCGGCTGGTGCAGTTCACCCAGCAGCTGGCGACATTGCTTGCGGCCGGGCAGCCGCTCGATCGCGCGCTGACCATCCTGCTCGACCTGCCGGAGGATGCCGCGGCGCGGCGCACGCTGGTCGACGTGCGTGATGCGGTGCGCGGTGGCAGCCCGCTGTCGACCGCGCTCGAGCGCCAGCACGGCACGTTCTCGCGGCTGTACGTGAACATGATCCGCGCCGGCGAGGCCGGTGGCAGCCTGCACGAAACGCTGCAGCGCCTGGCCGACTATCTGGAACGCAGCCGCGCGTTGCGCGGACGGGTGGTGAACGCGTTGATCTATCCGGCGATCCTGCTGGTGATGGTCGGCGGCTCGCTGCTGTTCCTGCTCGGCTACGTGGTGCCGCAGTTCGCGGCGATGTACGAAAGCCTCGATGCCACGCTGCCGTTCTTCACCCGCATCGTGCTCGGCATCGGCGAGGCGGTGCGCGACTGGTGGATCGTGCTGCTGGTGCTGCCATCGCTGGCGCTGGGGTGGCTGGACCGGCGCCTGCGCGATCCGGCATTCCGCCTGCGTTTCGATGAGCGCCTGCTGGGCGTGCGCGTTGCCGGGCCGCTGGTGGCGCGGCTGGAAACCGCACGGCTGACGCGCACGCTGGGCACGCTGTTGCGCAACGGAGTGCCGTTGATGGGCGCGCTGGGCATCGGCCGCAACGTGCTGGGCAATCGCGCACTCGCCGCCGACGTCGCGGCAGCCGCGGAAGAGGTGAAGGGCGGGACGGGACTTGCCACCGCGCTCGCACGCGGCAAGCGCTTCCCGCGACTGGCGGTGCAGATGATCCAGGTCGGCGAGGAATCCGGCGCGCTGGATACCATGCTGCTCAAGACCGCCGACACCTTCGAACAGGAAACCGCGCAGGCGCTGGACCGGATGCTGGCCGCGCTGGTGCCGGTGATCACCATGGCACTGGCGCTCATCGTGATGGTCGTCATCCTCGCCGTGCTGGTCCCGATCTACGATCTCACCAACGTCATGGGCTGATGGCATGAATTCATATCGTTATTGCAGAAGGGCGGGGCGCGTGGGTCCTGCCGGAACAAATGGAGTTTCGCGGGTGGGTGTGCGTGGGGGTTCGCCTTGCGCAGGCCGTGGCGACGGCTTCAACAGCGCCAACGTTTCATTCCAGTCCCTGCGCGGCCGTGGCGACGGCTCCGGCAGCATCAGACTTTCACTCCAGTCCCAGCGCCGCGACGGCTTCGGCAGGCCGGGCGCTTCGATGTCCGCGCAGCACGGTTTCAGCCTGATCGAGATCATCCTGGTGGTGGTGCTGATCGGCGGCATCGTGGCGTTCGCCGCCACCCGCATCCTCGGCGGCGGCGACCGTGCGCGGGTCAACCTTGCGCGCGCGCAGGTGCAGACGCTGGTGGAAAAGGTCGACAGCTACCGCATGGATACCGGCCGCCTGCCGAATGCACTCGGCGACCTGGTCACCCAGCCCGGCGACGCCGGCGGCTGGCTTGGTCCGTACGCACGCGCGTCCGAACTCAACGACCCCTGGGGCACGCCGTTCGAGTTCCGCGTGCCCGGCGAAGGCAGGCCGTTCGAGATTGTGAGCTACGGTGCCGACCGCAGCCCGGGCGGCGACAGCGTCAACGCCGACATCCGCAGCGAGTGATCCCATGGCGGCGGCGCACCGGGCGTGGCCGTCGCGTTCGCGCGGGTTTTCGCTGATCGAGGTGCTGGTGGTGGTGGCGTTGATCGCCGCCACCGGTGTGCTGGCGGTCGGCGTGTTCGGCAACGGCTTCGAACGCCTGCGGCTGCGCTCGGCGGTCAACGAGGTCGCCGGCAACCTGCGCCACACCCGTGCACTGGCGATCGCCACCGGCCAGCCGCAGCGATTCGTGGTGGTGCCGCAGGAGCGTACCTGGCGTGCCGCCGGCGATCGCCATGGCCGCTTGCCGGAGCAGCTCACGGTGGAGTTCACCGGCGCACGCGAAGTACAGCCGCGCGAGGGCGAAGGCGCGATCGTGTTCTTCGCCGACGGTGCGTCCACCGGTGGCCGCGTCGCGCTGGTGACCGGCAACGCGCGCTGGCATGTCGACGTGGCCTGGCTGACCGGCGAGGTGCGCGTGCACCGCGGTGGGGTGACGCCATGACGGCCGCGCATCGCGGGACCTCCGCGCCTGCCGGTTGCCGGCACCACCGTGGTCCGGCCCGGCACATGCGCGGCTACACCCTGCTCGAGGTGCTGGTCGCGTTCGCGGTGCTGGCACTGGCGCTGACCCTGCTGCTCGGCACGCTGTCGGGCGGTACGCGGCAGGTGCGCTGGTCGGCCGATGCGGGTCGTGCGGCGTTGCATGCGCAATCGCTGCTGGCCGATGTCGGCGTCGGTACGGTGCTCGAGGCCGGTCGTCGTGACGGCGTGTTCGACGATGGGCGTTACCGCTGGTCGCTCGAGGTCTCGCCATGGGTGGAACCAAGCCTGCCACCGCCGGCCGTGGTCGATCCCTTTGCGCCGCACCTGCTGTCGCTGCAGCTCACCGTGCTGTGGGGCGAGGGTGGCCCGCGCGAACGCCTGCAGCTGCATTCGTTGCGGCTGGTGCAGGCCGATGCCATTGCCGGGCCGCTGCCATGAGGCCGCCCCGGTACCGCGGTCCGGGTCGTGCAGGCGGTGGCGATGGCTTCAATGGAACGGGTGGGTCGTGCCGGTCCAGGCGGCAGGCACGCTCACGCGGTGACCTGCCTTGCGCAGGCCGTGGCGACGGCCCCGACAGCACCGGGGTTTCATCTCCGTCCTTGCGCGGCCGTGGCGACGGCTTCCACCGGCCCGGTGCGTCGTTCCAGTTCCAGCGGCAAGGGCTTTGTCGCAGTGGTTCACCGTGCGCAAGCCGTGCCGACGGCTTCTGCAGGCCGGTTGCTTCCATATCTGCTCAGCGGGGCTTCACCCTGATCGAGATCCTGCTGGCCACCGTGCTGCTGGCGGCCGGGCTCGCGCTGGGGTTTGCCACGTTGCGCGCGGCCACCGCCACCGTCGAACGCGGCGAGACGCTGGCGCGCGACAGCGAGCGCATGCGTGCGGTCAGCACCTTCCTGCGCGGACGCCTGACCGCGGCGTTGCCGATGGCGTTCGGCCAGGACGAACAGACCGGCGCGCCGCTGCGCTTCGTCGGCGAGGCCGACCGCATGCGGTTCGTCTCGCAGCTTCCGGACTACCTCGGACGCGGCGGGCCGGCCCTGCACGATGTCGGTGTCGAACGCAGCCGCGACGGGCTGCGCCTGGTGGTCTCGTTCGCCAGCGTGGTCGGCGGCAGCACCTTCGAGGAACGTCCCGCACGCGCGCCGGAGCCACTGGCGGACGGACTGGAGGCGGTGCGCTTCGCCTATCGCGGCCTGGATGCCAACGGCGAACCGACCGCGTGGCTGGAGCGCTGGGGCGGTGCCGACGAGCTGCCGCTGCAGGTGCGGGTGGAGATCACCGGCAGGAACGGCGCAACGTGGCCGACGCTGCTGGTGGCGCTGCCACAGGGCAGTGGCCGCATGCAGGATCCCGCGGGCCTGGTGCCGTGACGCTAGTACCCGCGGGTCGACATGCACGTGGCGCGGCGCTGCTGCTGGTGCTGTGGCTGATCGCGCTGCTGGCCGCACTGATCGGGGCATTCGCGCTGACCGCGCGCACCGAACATCTGCAGGGCCGCGTGCTCCACCGCGGCGTGGTGGCCAGCGAAGCGGCGCGTGCCGGCCTGGAGTACGCCGTTGCGCGGGTCATCGACACTAGGCCGGAAGGGCGCTGGCTGCCCGACGGGCGCGACTACGCATGGCGTTTCCACGATGCCGCGCTGACCCTGCGCATCGTCGACGAGACCGGCAAGGTCGACCTCAATGTCGCCCAGCCACCGTTGCTTGCCGCGCTGCTGCAGGCGGCCGGTGCCGAGGCGGACATGGCGGCGCGGTTGGCGGGCGCCATCGCCGACTGGCGCGACACCGATGACCTCGGCCAGCCCTCCGGCGCCGCGGAGGATCCGCAGTACGCCGCGGCCGGCCTGCCCTACGGTGCCAAGGACGCACCGTTCGAGGACGTCGGCGAACTGCAGCAGGTGCTGGGCATGACCCCCGCGCTGTACGCCGCGGTCGCGCCGCACGTCACGGTCCATAGCGGGCTGCCATCGCCGGACCCGCGGTTCGCCGGCGCGCTGGTGCTGCAGGCCATGGGTCTCGACCCGCAGCCGGTGCTGGAGCAACGCACGCAACTGTCTGGAATCACCCCGCCGCCGGACCTGCTGGGCGCCGGAACCGGCACGTATAGTATCGACAGCCATGCCCGCCTCGCCGATGGTCGCGAGGCGGTGCTGCGGGCGGTGGTGCGGGTCGGCGGGGGGGCGCCGGGCACCGCCTATACGCCACTGTTCTGGAACGAAGGAGTGTCCATATCCGAGCCGCAGTCCAGTCCCTGATGCGCCCCGTCGCCGGTGCCGGTGCCGGCGTGGCCGTGCACGGGGACACGCCGTTGCCGGTGCGTGCCGACGCTGCGGTCGGCCATGACCGGAGTGCCAGCCGATGGCGGGCGTGATGTCGCCCGCGCCCGCGACCTCGCGCGCGGCGTTCGCTGGAAGGATCGGCCCCCGCCTGCTTGCGGCGTGGCGGTGGTGGACCGCGGCACTGCTGGCGTGGCTGCCATTGCGCCTGCGCGAGCGGCTCGGCCTGTTGCCGCAGCGCCTGCTGCTGCACCCGCAGGGTGCCGATCTCGCGATCGCGCTGGAACGTGCCGGTGAGGCGCGCGCGCTGGCCGTGCTGCCCTGGCAGGACGACAGCAATGCCGCCGCGGTGCTGGCACGCGTGCTCGCACCGCAGCTTGCGGACATGCCGCGCTGGCTGGTGCTGCCGGCCGGCAGCGGCCTGCGGCGCACGCTGCGCCTGCCGGCGGCTGCGGCGGAGCGGCTGCGCGACGTGGTCTCGTTCGAGATCGATCGCCAGACGCCGTTCTCAGCGCAGACCGCGGTGTTCGATGCCCGCGTGGTCGCGCTGCGCGACGACGGCCAGCTCGATGCCGAACTGGTGGTGGTGCCGCGGCGCACGCTCGACGACGCGCTCGCGGCGCTGGGTCCGGTTGCCGACACCCTCGCGGGCGTCGATCTCGATGACGGCAGCGGCCAGGCGCTGGGCATCGACCTGCTGCCAGCCGGGCGCAGGCTGCACCGCGTGGATCCGCGGCGGCGCTGGAACCTGCTGCTGGCGGCGATCGCGCTGTGCGCGCTGATGGCCGGGATGTGGCAGGTGCTGGACAACCGCCGCGCCGCGGCCGATGCATTCGAGGATGCGTCGCGCCCGGTGATCGCGCAGGCGCGTGCGGCCTCGGCGCAGCGCCAGCGCCTGACCGGGCTGATCGAAGGCATGCAGTACCTGGAGACGCAACGCGCGGCGCGCCCGACGATGGTCGAGATCCTCGACGAGCTCAGCCAACGGCTGCCCGACAGCACCTATCTGGAGAAGCTCGCGGTCGAGAACGACCGCCTGCTGCTGATCGGCCTGAGCAGCGAGGCCTCCGCGCTGGTCGGCCAGCTGGAAGGCTCGCCGCTGTGGCGGTCGCCGGCGCTGACCGGTGCGCTGCAACCCGATCCGCGCAGTCGCCGCGACCGCTTCACGCTGACTGCCTCGCTGGCAGTCAGTGACGTGGCGACGACCGCCGCGCCGCCGGCACGCGGAGCTCCCGATGCAGGCGGCTGAGGTGCGGCCGCGGGATCGCTGGCTGGCGCTGGGCCTGCTGGTGGCGGTGCTGGCGGTCGCCTACCTGGTGCTGGTGCATCCGTGGTGGACGCGGCCGATGCGCGAGGCCGGGGCGCGGATCGAATCGCTGCAGCAGCGCGAGCTGCGCGCACGCACGGTGCTGCAGCAGGCGCCGCAGGTCGAGGCGCGCGCGATCGAGCTCGCCGAACGCTACGCGCGCACGCCCGGGTTCCTGCCCGAGCGCAGCCCGGAACTGGCCACCGCGTTCCTGGTGCAGCGGCTGGAATCGGCGGTGGCCGAGGCCAGCCCGGGCAACCGCAGCTGCGCGATCGTCAACCGCTCGCCGATGCAGCTGCCGGGGCACGACGCCCGCTTCCCGCGGGTGGTGGTGCAGGTACGGATCCGCTGTGGCGCACCGGAGCTCGCCGCGCTGCTGCACGCGCTCGAAAGCGGTGCGCCGCGGCTGTTCGTGGACAACCTCAACGTGCTGTCGCAGCGGCATTTCCTTGCGGCGGAAGCGCCCGGCCAGGGCGTCGGCCTCGACGTGAGTTTCGACCTGTACGGCTTCCTGCAGCCGGCGGAGGCCCCCGATGCGCCTTGAGCAGGTGGGCACCTCGACCGGCGTGCTCGCGGCGCTTGCGCTTTGGGCGCTGCTGCTGTGGCTGCTGGCGCTCGGCGGCCTCGGTAGCCGCGTCGGCGCACTGGCCGATGACGCGGCGCTGCTGCAGCCGTTGCCGCAGGCCGGCGAGCCCGCGGCCGAGCGCCTCGGCCCGCTGCCGCAGTACGCGGCCATCGGCGAGCGGCCGCTGTTCGCCGATGACCGTCGCCATCGCCCGTTCGTGCTGGATGGCGGTACCGGGGAGACCGGCGCCCCGGATTTCGATGTCGTGCTGACCAGCGTGCTGATCACCCCATCGCTGCAGATGGCGATCGTGCAGCCACGCGAGGGCGGTGATGCGTTGCGCGTGCGCGTGGGCGATGCCCCGCGCGGGTTCGGCAACTGGGCGCTGCGCTCGGTGTCGCCGCGTGCGGCGGTGTTCGCCGGTCCGGATGGCGAGCGCGTGCTGGAACTGCGCGTCTACGACGGCCAGGGCGGGCAGCCGCCGACGCCTTCGACTGCCGTCACGCCACCGGGCGCGGCCGCGATGCCGGTGCAGCCTGTACCGCCGCCTGTGCGCACCCGCGCACAGGCCCGACAGCAGGCGCAGCAGGCCCGGGACGCGGCACAGCCCGCGCAGGCCGCGCAACCTACGCAGGCGGGCGCGGTGGAGGCCGGCGACAGCCCGCCGCGCGACGCCGACCCCACGCCTGCCAGCCAGGCCGAAGCCATCCGCCGCCGCATCGAGGCGCGCCGCGCGCGCCTGCAGGCCGAACGGGCCACCCAGCCCGCAGAACCCGTAGAGTCCCCGCAATGACGCGATCCCGATCCGCCCTGCTCAGTTACGGCCTGCTCCATTACCGCCTGCTCCATCACGGCATGTTCCGTCTCCGCCCCTTCGCGCTCGCACTGCTGGTGGGCCTGCTCGCCGGCTGCGCCTCGATCGCGGTGCCGGAGATCCGCCGCGATGCCCAGCCGATGGTGGCGCCGGGCGAGGTCGAGCGCGAAGCACTCGACGAGGCGGAAGCCGGCCCGCGCGCGCAGGTGCGCCGCGGCACCCAGCAGACCATCAACCGCGCCGCCGCCGCGCAGCCGCTGCCCAACCTCGGCGCCACCAGCGGCGAGGCCACCTTCAACTTCGAGGGCGAATCCGTGCACGCCGTGGTCAAGGCGGTGCTCGGCGACATGCTGGGCCAGAACTACGTGATCGCCCCGGAAGTGCAGGGCACGGTGACCCTGGCCACGCCGCGTCCGGTCGGCGCCTCGCAGGCGCTGAGCCTGCTGGAGATGGTGCTGGGCTGGAACAACGCGCGGATGATCTACAGCGACGGCCGCTACAACATCGTGCCGGCGGATACCGCGATGGCCACCGGCGCGGTCGCCCCGCGCACCGGCAGCGCGGCGGGCGCGCGCGGCTTCGAGGCGCGCACGGTGCAGCTGCAGTACATCTCCGCGACCGAGATGGAGAAGATCCTCGAGCCGTACGCACGGCCGAATTCGATCGTCAACGTCGACAACGGCCGCAACGTGATCACCGTGGCCGGTACCCGCGCCGAACTCGAGAACTACCTGCGCACGATCGAGATCTTCGATGTCGACTGGCTGGCCGGGATGTCGGTGGGCGTGTTCCCGCTGGAGTCCGGTCGCGCCACCCAGGTGGTCGGTGACCTCGAGAAGGTGTTCGGCGAGGACAGCGGCTCGCCGGTGGCCGGCATGTTCCGCTTCCTGCCGCTGGACGGGGCCAACGCGGTGATGGTGATCACCTCGCAGCCGGCCTACCTCGACGAGATCCAGCGCTGGCTGGAGCGCATCGACACCGCCGGCGGCGAATCGCGGCTGTTCTCCTACGAACTCAAGTACATCAAGGCGGCGGAGCTGGCCGAGCGGCTGGCGCAGGTGTTCGGGGCATCGTCGGGTGGTTCCGGCGATACCGGGGGTAGCGCGTCGCTGATGCCGGGCACCACGCAGACGCGCATCGGCAGCCAGGACGACAGCCGCCGCGACGACACGTCGATGAGCGGCGGCAACGACCGTTTCGGCGGTGGTGCCGGCACCGGCGGAGGCTTCCAGGGCGAGATGTCGCTCAACCCGGCCAGCCAGGGCAATACCAGCGTGATGCTGGAGGTCGAGGGGTCGCGGGTCGGTGTGTCCGCGGTGGACGAGACCAACACCCTGCTGGTACGTGCGACGGCCTCGGCGTGGAAGTCGATCCGCGAAGTGGTGGAGCGGCTCGACGTGATGCCGATGCAGGTGCATATCGAGGCGCAGGTGGCCGAGGTGCTGCTCACCGGCGACCTGCGCTACGGCGTGAACTGGTTCTTCGAGCGCGCGGTGACCGATGCGGGCCTGCCCAGCGCGGTGGGGCGCACGACCTGGAGTGGCCTGGCCGGCAATGTCAGTGGCACCGAACGAGGCGGAGTCGCCCCGGGGCTGGGCTGGACCTTCCTCGGCCGCAATGCGGCGGCGGTGCTGTCGGCGCTCGACCAGGTCACCGACGTGCGCCTGCTGCAGACGCCGTCGGTGTTCGTGCGCAACAACGCAGAGGCCACGCTCAATGTCGGCAGCCGCATCCCGGTGGCCTCGGTCAGCGTCAACCCGGTGTTCGGCGGCGGCGACAACGCGATCAGCCAGGTGCAGTACATCGATACCGGCATCATCCTCACCGTGCGCCCGCGGGTGACCCGCGACGGCACGGTGTTCCTCGACATCGTGCAGGAAGTGAGCACCCCCGGCGACGAGCCCGACCAGTACGGGAACGTGCGCATCAACACCCGGCGCATGAAGACCGAAGCGGCGGTGCAGGCCGGCGACACGGTGATGCTGGCCGGCCTCATCAGCGACCAGAACACCCGCGGCTCCACCGGCTTCCCGGGGCTGAGCCGGATCCCGGTGGTGGGCGGGCTGTTCGGCCAGCAGCGCATCGCCAGCGAGCGCAGCGAGGTGATCATCCTGCTGACGCCGACCATCGTGCGCGATCCCAACGAAGCGCGCCGCCTCACCGACGAGTACGGCCGCCGCTTCCGCGCGCTCGATCCGATGCGCCAGCAGCAGGCGGACGAGGCCGGCCGGGCCGCCGACCGGGTCGAGTGAGCATGTCGCGGGACGGGGCCCGCCGATGAGCACCTTACCGATCATCGTGCTGCCGCTGGGCAGCGACGACGACGCGCTCGACGCCTGCCTGGCCGCGCTCGATGCCGGCACGCCGGCGGGTACGCGCGTGTGGCTGGCCGACGACGCCTGCGCCGGCCCGCGCGGGCTGGCGATCGTCGAGCGCTGGCTGGCCGGCACCCGTCTGCAGGCCGACTACAGCCGCCGCCAGCGCAGCATCGGCGAGGTCGCGCACCTCGACGAGGTGCTGGCCGCCTGCGGCGATGCCGACATCGTCGTGCTCGCGCCCGATGCCATTCCCGCAGCCGGCTGGCTGACGCAGCTGGTGGCCTGCTTCGCCCGCGACGCCGCCATCGCCACCGCCACGCCCTGGTGCAACGCCGGCGAAACCGTGGCCTGGCCGCGGATCGGCGAGATCTGCGCGGTGCCGCGCGACCTCGTGCGCCTGGGTGACGCCTGTCTCACGCTGCCGCCGCTGCATCCGGAACTGCCCGCGGCGGTCGGCCACGCGGTGCTGCTGCGCGGCAGTGCACGGCGCCGGGCCGGTGGTCTCGATGCGTCGAGCTACGCCTCCTGGTATGCGGCGCTGATCGACCTGTCGCTGCGCCTCGCCGGGCTCGGCTGGCGCAATGTGCTGTGCGAGACGGCATTCGTCGCGCGCGGCGGCGAGGGCGGTGCCGCGGATGGCGACATGCCGGCGCTCGCCGCGCGCTGGCCCGACTGGCATGCGCGCCTGGCGGCGTTCCTGATGCGCGACCCGCTGGCAGGCTGCCGGCAGGCGCTGCAGGCCGCGTATGCCGCGCTGGAAGGCCCGCCGACCCAGCGCGAACTGTTCCAGCAGGAAGCGGCCGCCCCCGGCGGCCCGCCACCGTCCCTCCCCCCTGCCACGCCGCCGCCTTCCGCTCCACGGACCCATTCCGCATGACGCACGCCAGTGCCACCACCACCGACGGCATCGCCGCGGTGGTGGTCAGCTACAACAGCGCCTCGACCATCGATGACTGCCTGACGCGCCTGCGCGCGGCCGATGGCGTCACCGAGATCCGCATCGTCGACAACAACTCGCAGGATGCGACCGTCGCCCTCGTGCAGCGCCATGCCAGCGCCGATGCGCGCGTGCGTTTCATCGCCAACCCGGACAACCCGGGGTTCTCGGTGGCCTGCAACCAGGGCGCCGCGGCCAGCACCGCGCCGTGGCTGGCCTTCGTCAATCCGGACTGCCTGCCCGATGCCGATGCACTGGCGCGGCTGCGCGCGCATGCCGCCGCGCACGACGGCCCGGTGCTGCTGGGCGGCGACCTGGTCGACGAGGCCGGCGTGCGCGATGGCGCCGCGCGCAGGCGCGATCCCGACTTCGGCGCGATGCTGCGCTCGGCGGCGGCACGACAGCTGGACGTGCCGGTCGACGATGGCACCGCGTTGCAGGACGTCGATGCGATCTCCGGTGCGCTGATGCTGATGCCGCGCGCGCTGTTCCGCCGTATCGACGGCTTCGACAGCGGCTATCGCCTGCATGCCGAGGATCTCGACCTGTGCCGGCGCGCGCGCATGGCGGGGGCCGCGGTGCGGGTCGCCAATGACGTGCGGGTCGTGCATGTGCGCGGGGTGTCCAGCCGCTCGCGGCCGGTGTTCGTGGAATGGCACAAGCACCGCGGCCTGTGGCGCTATTTCCGGCGTTTCGAGGCGCCACGACGCAGCCTGCCGGAGCGCGGCGCGGTGTGGGCGGCGATCTGGCTGCGCTTCCCGCTGGCGGTGCTGCGGCAGCTGCGCCGGTAGGCGTCGCCGTCCGTTCGCGGGAAATGTCCTAGCCTGTCAGCCCGCACACGGGGGCCGCACATGCCCGTCATCCAGTCGCTGCTCGACACCGATCTCTACAAGTTCACGATGATGCAGGCGGTGCTGCACCAGTACCCGGCCGCGCAGGCCGAGTACCGCTTCCGCTGCCGGACCCCCGGCGTGGACCTCGCCCGCCACCTCGATGCGATCTCGGCCGGGATCGATGCGTTGTGCGCGCTGCGCCTGCAGCCCGACGAGCTCGACTACCTGCGCGGCCTGCGCTTCATCAAGCCGGACTTCGTCGACTTCCTCGCCCTGTTCCGCTTCGACCGCAAGTACGTCGACCTGGGGGCCTCGGCCACCGTGCCGGGCGAGATCGAACTGACGATCAGCGGGCCGTGGCTGCACACCATCCTGTTCGAGGTGCCGCTGCTGGCGATCATCAACGAGGTGTATTTCCGCGACAGCCACGGTGCACCGGACGTGGCCGAGGGCATGCGCCGGCTGCAGGCCAAGATCGGACGCATCAACGACGCGGTCGGCTACGAGGACTGCCGCATCACCGATTTCGGCACCCGCCGTCGGTATTCGCGTGCCTGGCACGAGGCGCTGGTCCCGCACCTGGTGGATGGCCTTGGCGCGAAGTTCGCCGGCACCAGCAATGTCGACCTTGCCCGTCGCCACGGGCTGGTGGCGCAGGGCACGATGGCGCACGAATGGCTGCAGGCCTTCCAGGCACTCGGGCCGCGGCTGCGCGATTCGCAGGCCGCGGCGTTCGATGCCTGGGCGCAGGAATACCGTGGCGACCTCGGCATCGCGCTGACCGACGTCATCGGCCTGGATGCCTTCCTGCGCGATTTCGACCTGTACTTCTGCAAGCTGTTCGACGGCATGCGCCACGACTCCGGCGATCCGGTGGACTGGGGCGAGCGCCTGATCGCGCATCTGGAAGCGCATCGCATCGACCCGCGCACCCGCACGCTGGTGTTCAGCGATGGCCTCGACATTGAACGCGTGATGCAGCTGTACGCGCATTTCCATGGCCGCTGCCGGATGTCGTTCGGGGTCGGCACCAACCTCACCAACGACCTCGGCCCGACGCCGCTGTCGATCGTGATCAAGATGGTCCGCTGCAACGGCCAGCCGGTGGCCAAGCTCAGCGATTCGCCGGGCAAGACCATGTGCGACGACCCCGCCTACCTGGCCTATCTGCGGCAGGTGTTCGACGTGCCCGCCCCGTGAACGCGGCCGCCGCATCCGACCCGACGCCGGTGCTCGTCATCACGATGGGCGTGAGCGGTTGCGGCAAGTCGACGCTGTCAGCAGGGCTCGCCGCGGAATTCGGGTTGCAGCTGCTCGAGGCCGATGACTTCCACCCGCCCACGAACGTGGCACACATGCGCGCCGGCGCACCGTTGAGCGATGCCATGCGCGAGCCGTGGATCGCCGCGCTGTGCGCGACCCTGCGCGGGCACCGGCAGCGCGATGAGAGCTGCGTACTGGCCTTTTCCGGCCTGCGCCGCGCCCATCGTCAGCGTTTCCGCGAGCTGGGCTACCCGACGCTGTTCCTGCACCTGGTCGGCGACCCCGGCGTCATCCGCGCCCGCCTGCAGGCCCGCCGCGGTCACTTCGCGCCACCCGGCCTGCTGCACAGCCAGCTGGAGGCGCTGGAACGCCCCATGGACGAGGCGGATGTCGTGCCCATCGACGTCACGTCCGGGTGCGGCCCGATGCATCCACAGGCCATCGCTGCCGTGCGGGCGTTCATCGCCGGCGTCCGGAGCGCGGGCGCCGCCCGGGACTGATCCTCAGCGTGCGGCGTCGAGGGTGTCGCGCAGCGTGCGTGCGGCGTCGGCCGCGGCGTCCGCGTAATCGTCGCCGGACGACGCGTACAGGATCGCGCGCGACGAACTCACCAGCAGGCCGGTGCCGTCGGCGCTTTTCGCATTGCGCACCACCGCTTCGGCATCGCCGCCCTGGGCGCCGACACCCGGCACCAGCAGGGGCATGTCGCCGACGATCGCGCGCACCTCGGCCAGCTGGGCAGGCCAGGTGGCACCCACCACCAGCGCGCAGTTGCCGTGCGCGTTCCAGTCACGGGCGATGGTTCCGGCCACGTGCTGGTACAGCGGGCGGCCACCCACGTCGAGATCCTGCAGGTCGCCGGCACCGGGGTTGGAGGTGCGGCACAGGATCACCACGCCACGCTCGGCGTGGTCCAGGAACGGCTGCACCGAGTCGCGGCCGAGGTACGGGTTCACGGTCACCGCATCGGCGTCGTAGCGCTGGAACGCTTCGACCGCGTAGCGCTGCGCGGTGCTGCCGATATCGCCGCGCTTGGCATCGAGGATCACCGGCACCCCGGGGTGCGCGGCATGCAGATGGGCGATCAGCCGTTCCAGCGCGTCCTCGGCGCCGAGCGCGGCGAAATGCGCGATCTGCGGCTTGAACGCGCAGGCGAATTCCGCGGTGGCATCGGCGATATCACGGCAGAACGCGAACACCGCATCGGGATCGCCGCTGAACTTCGCGGGGAACTTGGCGGGCTCGGGATCCAGCCCCACACAGACCAGCGAACCCGACGTGACCCAGCGTTGCCGGAGCTGCTGCATGAAACCCATTGGATGCCTCCTCTCGCAAACGATGTTTATGCCGCGGATTCATGCGGACAGCGGGCCGGGCCGGACATGCACGGTTGCCGTCACTCCCGCGAAGGCGGGAGTCCAGTGTCGTCCGTGGGTGGTCGCCGGAAGACACCGGATCATCGTAATCCGCAATCCGCGGACCTCCAGCGCAACTCCGACTTACGCACGCAACCGCAACCGCAACCGCAGTGGCCCGGGATGGCCGCCACGCGGCCGTCGAGCGCTCCGACAGAAGCAGTCGGGCTGAAGGCCTGGCCAACGCGCCCGCGCGAACGCGGGCGCGTCAGGCCGTCACTTCAGGGCCTTGAACCGCAGGCGCTTGGGGCCGGCGTCGTCGCCCATGCGGCGCTTCTTGTCTTCCTCGTACTCGCGGTAGTTGCCCTGGAAGAACTCCACGTGGCTGTTGCCTTCGAACGCGAGGATGTGGGTGGCGATGCGGTCCAGGAACCAGCGGTCATGGGAGATCACGAAGGTGTTGCCCGGGAACTCCAGCAGCGCGTCCTCGAGCGCACGCAGGGTCTCGATGTCGAGGTCGTTGGACGGTTCGTCGAGCAGCAGCACGTTGCCGCCCTGCAGCAGGGTCTTGGCCATGTGCAGGCGGCCGCGCTCACCACCCGACAGCGTGCCCACCAGCTTCTGCTGGTCCTGGCCCTTGAAGTTGAAGCGCCCGATATAGGCGCGCGACTGGATCTCGATACCGTTGATGTTGAGGATGTCGAGGCCGCCGGAGACTTCCTGGAACACGTTGTGGTTGCCCGTCAGCGCATCGCGGCTCTGGTCGACGTAGGCCAGCTTCACGGTCGGGCCGATGTCGATCGAGCCCGAATCCGGCTGTTCCTGCCCGGTGATCATCTTGAACAGCGTCGACTTGCCGGCGCCGTTCGGCCCGATGATGCCGACGATCGCACCCGGCGGCACCATGAAGCTCAGATCGTCGATCAGCAGGCGGTCGCCGAACTTCTTCGAGACGTTCCTGAACTCGATCACCTTGTTGCCCAGGCGCTCGCCCGGCGGGATGAAGATCTCGTTGGTCTCGTTGCGCTTCTGGTAATCGACCGACTGCAGTTCCTCGATGCGGGCGAGACGCGCCTTGCCCTTGGAGCGGCCGCCCTTGGCGTTCTGCCGCGCCCACTCGAGCTCCTTCTGGATCGCCTTCTGGCGCGCCTTTTCCTGGTTGTCTTCCTGCTTGAGGCGGTCTTCCTTCTGCGTCAGCCATTCGGTGTAGTTGCCCTTCCACGGAATCCCGCGGCCGCGGTCGAGTTCGAGGATCCACTCGGCGGCGTTGTCGAGGAAGTAGCGGTCATGGGTGACGGCGACCACGGTGCCGGTGTAGCGGGCGAGGAACTGTTCCAGCCACTCCACCGATTCGGCGTCGAGATGGTTGGTGGGCTCGTCGAGCAGCAGCATGTCGGGCTTCTGCAGCAGCAGGCGGCACAGCGCCACACGGCGCTTCTCGCCACCCGACAGCTTGCCGATCACCGCATCCCACGGCGGCAGGCGCAGCGCGTCGGCGGCGACTTCCAGCTGGTTCTCCAGCGTATGCGCGTCACCGGCGGCGAGGATCGCCTCGAGGCGCTCCTGCTCCTTGGCCAGCGCGTCGAAATCCGCGCCTTCCTCGGCGTAGGCGGCATACACCTCTTCCAGGCGCGCCTGCGCCTGCAGCACTTCACCCACGCCTTCCTCGACCGCCTGGCGCACGGTGTGCTCGGGGTTCAATTCCGGTTCCTGCGCGAGGTAGCCGACCTTGGTGCCGGGCTGCGGGCGTGCCTCGCCCTCGAAGTCCTGGTCGACGCCGGCCATGATCCGCAGCACCGTGGACTTGCCGGAACCGTTGAGGCCGAGCAGGCCGATCTTGGCGCCCGGGAAGAACGACAGCGAGATGTCCTTGATGATCTGCCGCTTGGGCGGAACCACCTTGGACACGCGGTTCATGGTGTAGATGTATTGCGAGGACATGCAGGCTCCGTACGCGGACGGCGACGCGAGCCGGGGGCTGCGCCGCGAAGGGAATTCGGGAACGGGGCATTATAGCGTCCGCCCGCGGGCCGGCTCCCGGTGGCGGGGTCGCCGGTTCAGCTGGAGCGGCGCGCCCGGCGGGTTTCCGGGGCACATGGCCGACCCTGGTCGCGGGGGCCGATACCGGCGCGCGGGGCTACAATCGACGGCACGCCCCCGCTGCCTGTGGAGTCACGATGTTCCCCCGCGATGCACGTATCGAAACCTACGATCCCGAGCTGGCCCGGGCGATTGCCGACGAGGCGCGCCGCCAGGAAGACCACGTCGAGCTGATCGCAAGCGAGAACTACGCAAGCCCGCGGGTGATGGAGGCCCAGGGCAGCCAGCTCACCAACAAGTACGCCGAGGGCTACCCGGGCAAGCGCTACTACGGCGGCTGCGAATACGTCGACGTCGCCGAACAGCTGGCGATCGACCGCGCCAGGGAACTGTTCGGCGCGGACTATGCGAACGTGCAGCCGCATTCCGGCTCGCAGGCCAACCAGGCCGTCTACCTGGCGCTGCTGCAACCGGGTGACACCATCCTCGGCATGAGCCTTGCCCACGGGGGCCATCTCACCCACGGCGCCAGGGTCAACGTGTCGGGCAAGCTGTTCAACGCCGTGCAGTACGGCGTCGACGAACAGGGCCTGATCGACTACGACGAGGTCGAGCGGCTCGCGGTCGAGCACCAGCCGAAGATGGTGATCGCCGGTTTCTCGGCGTATTCGCAGGTCATCGACTGGGCGCGTTTCCGCGCGATCGCCGACAGGGTCGGTGCGTATTTCTTCGTCGACATGGCCCACGTCGCCGGGCTGGTGGCGGCCGGCGTGTATCCGAATCCGGTGCCGCACGCGCACGTCTGCACGTCCACCACGCACAAGACGCTGCGCGGGCCGCGCGGCGGCATCATCGTCGCCAGCCGTGACGCGATGGGCGAGCGCGCCGACGAGATCGTCAAGAAGCTGCAGTCGATCGTGTTCCCGGGCATCCAGGGCGGCCCGCTGATGCACGTGATCGCCGCCAAGGCCGTCGCGTTCAAGGAAGCGCTGGAGCCGGAGTTCAAGGCCTACCAGCAGCAGGTGGTGAAGAACGCGCAGGCGATGGCGAAGGTGATCATCGAGCGTGGCTACCGCATCGTGTCCGGCGGCACCGAGAACCACCTGATGCTGGTCGACATGATCGGCAAGGGCGTGACCGGCAAGGCCGCCGAGGAAGCACTCGGCCGCGCCCACATCACCGTCAACAAGAACGCGGTGCCCAACGACCCGCAGAAGCCGTTCGTGACCTCGGGGCTGCGCATCGGCACGCCGGCGGTCACCACCCGCGGCTACACCGAGGCCGATTGCGCGGAACTGGCCGGCTGGCTGTGCGACGTGCTCGACGCCCCGGAAGACGAGGCGGTGATCGAGCGCGTGCGCGCGCTGGTGACGGAGCAGTGCCGGAAGTACCCGGTCTATGGCTGAGCACGGAGCCGATGTGCTGACCGACGCCGTGCCCCTGCGCGCGGCCGCCTGATGCATTGCCCGTTCTGCCAGCACACCGACACCCGCGTGATCGATTCGCGGGTGTCGGAGGACGGCGCGACGATCCGCCGCCGTCGCGAGTGCGAGGCCTGCGGCCAGCGCTGCTCCACGCTGGAGACGATCGAGCTCAAGCTGCCGGCGATCATCAAGTCCGATGGCCGGCGCGAGCAGTTCGACGCCAGGAAACTGCGCATCGGCTTCGACCGGGCACTGCAGAAGCGGCCGGTGTCGGAGGAACGCATCGAGGCCGCGGTGCGCGCGGTGGTGCACGCGGTGCGCATGAGCGGCGAGCGCGAGTTGCCGTCGATCCAGGTCGGCGGCTTCGTGATGGACGAGCTGCGCAAGCTCGACCATGTGGGCTATGTGCGTTTCGCGTCGGTGTACCGCTCGTTCCAGGATGTCGCCGATTTCCGCGAGGAACTCGACCGTCTCGAGCGCGAACAGCCGGCCGAGGCGCAGCTGCCGCTGCTGGCCGGCGACGTGGTCGCCTTCGACAAGGGCGGCAAGGGCAAGGGCCGCAAGCGGTGAGGCGTGGCGCGGCGGTCACGGATGGCGCGGTGGCGGGACTGGTGAAGGCGCTGGTCGCGTCACTGCCCGGCGCGTTGCTGCCCTGGTTGCTGGATCGCACGCTGGTGCCGGTGTTCATGCAGGCCGATGCCGGCGTGCCGGCACTGTCCGCGGCGTGGGCACGGCTGTATCCGCTGGCCTTCGCATGGCCGCTGCTGGTGGCCGGGATCTGGTGGCTGCTGCGCCGGCATCCGCTGCGCGACCGCCTGGCCGTGGGCATCGCCTGGGGCGGCTCGCTGCTGATCGATGCGGTGAGCATCGTCGCGGTGTTCCTGCTGGTGCTGGCGCTGCCGGCCTCGATCGCCTGAGGCGTCCGCGGCGCGTTTCGCCGCCCATCCTTTTCCCGGAGCGACGATGACCGCGAACACGTTCACAGCAATCGACCACGCGATGATGGCGCACGCGCTGCGCCTGGCCGAACGCGGTGCGTACACCACGAAGCCCAACCCGATGGTCGGCTGCGTGGTCGCGCACGCCGACCAGGTCGTCGGCGAAGGCTTCCATGCCCGCCGCGGCGGGCCGCATGCCGAGGTGGTCGCACTGGCCGCGGCCGGTGGCCGCGCCCGCGGCGCCACCGCCTACGTCACGCTCGAACCCTGCGCGCACACCGGCAGCACCCCGCCATGCGTGGACGCGTTGCTGGCCGCCGGGGTGTCGAAGGTCATCGCCGCGATGCGCGATCCGTTTCCGCAGGTCGACGGCCGCGGCTTCGAGCGCCTGCGCGCAGCCGGCGTGGACGTCGCGTCCGGGCTGATGGAGGCGCAGGCGCGCCAGCTCAACCGCGGCTTCCTGTCGCGGGTGGAGCGCGGCCGCCCGTGGGTGCGGGTGAAGCTCGCGATGAGCCTGGACGGCCGCACCGCCGCCGCCGACGGCGATTCGAAATGGATCAGCGGCGAGGCGTCGCGCCGCGACGTGCACCAGTGGCGTGCCCGCGCCGGGGCGATCCTGACCGCCAGCGGCACCGTGCTTGCCGACGACCCGGCGCTGACCGTGCGCTTCGATGACGACACGCCATTCGTGCCACCGCTGCGGGTGGTGCTCGATGCCGGGCTCGCCACCACCCACCGCGGCCGCATCCGCGAGGGCGATGCGCCCACGCTCTACCTGCATGCACCGGACGCGCGGCCGCCGCGCGATCTCGACATCGCCCGCGCCGCCGTGCCCACCCGCGATGGTCGCCTCGACCTGCTTGCGGTGATGGCAACACTCGCGGACCTGCAGATCAACGAGGTCCACGTCGAGGCCGGCGCCTCGCTGTCCGGCGGCCTGCTCAGGGCCGGGCTGGTGGACGAGATCGTGCTGTACGTCGCGCCGCTGCTGCTGGGCGAGGATGCGCGCCCGCTGTTCGACGGGCTCGACCTGCGCACCATGGCGCAGCGCATCGGGCTGGAAACGCTGGAGACCCGCCAGGTCGGCGCCGACCTGCGGCTGATCCTGCGGCCACGCGTGTCCGCCACGGCCTGAACGGCGCCGCCGGCGGGACGGTGCGTCTGCCGCCGCCCCGGGGGCGCGCCGGGGCCCGGTGCTAGAATCCCGGGCTGCCGGCCAGCCGGCATTCCCACCACCAGGCGTCTTCAGGGCGGGGTGCAACTCCCCACCGGCGGTAGGTGCCAGCAATGGCACGAGCCCGCGAGCGCTCCTTCGGCGTCAGCCGCGGGAGGTCAGCAGATCCGGTCCAATGCCGGAGCCGACGGTTACAGTCCGGATGGAAGAAGACGGGTTTCCGCGGCGCGCAGCCGCGCGTCCGTCGTGTCCGCAGACGTCTTTCGCCCAGCGGAAGACAGCAGCATGTTCACTGGAATCATCACCGGGGTCGGCCGGATTGCCGCACGCGAGCCGCGTGGCGGCGACCTGCGCCTGACCGTCGCCACCGGCAACCTGCCGTTCGAGACCCCGCAGCTGGGGGAAAGCATCGCCGTCAACGGCGTGTGCCTGACCGTGGTGGCTTTCGACGCGGCGAGCTTCCAGGCCGACGTCTCCACCGAGACCCTGGCGCTGACCACGCTCGGCCGCCTGGCCGACGAGGCCCCGGTCAACCTCGAACGCGCGCTGCGCGTCAGCGACCGTCTCGGCGGGCACCTGGTCAGCGGCCATGTCGACGGGCTCGGGCGGGTGGCGTCGATCACCGACGATGCGCGCGCGCAGCGCTGGCGCTTCGAGGCGCCGCCGGCGCTGCTGCGCTATATCGCGAAGAAGGGTTCGATCTGTGTCGACGGCGTCAGCCTCACCGTCAATGCGGTGGATGCACAAGGCTTCGAGGTGGCGCTGGTGCCGCACACCGTGGCCAATACCGCGTTCGCCGCCATCGGCGTGGGCGATGCGGTGAACCTCGAGGTCGATCTCGTCGCGCGCTATGTCGAGCGGCTGCTGGCCGACCGCGGCCCCACCGCGCTTCCTTCCGCTTCCTGACGGACCGCCATGTCATTCGCCCCCATTCCCGAACTGATCGAAGAAATCCGCGCTGGCCGCATGGTCGTCATCGTCGACGACGAGGACCGCGAGAACGAGGGCGACCTCGTGATGGCCGCGGAACTGGTCAGGGCCACCGACATCAATTTCATGGTCACCCACGGCCGTGGCCTGGTGTGCCTGTCGATCTCGCAGCCGCGCAGCCGCCAGCTGGGCCTGGAGCCGATGGTCCAGTCCAACACCGCGCAGTTCGCCACCAACTTCACGGTGAGCATCGAGGCGGCCGAGGGCGTGACCACCGGCATCTCGGCGGCGGATCGTGCGCACACCATCCGCACCGCGGTGCGCCCGGATGCCAAGCCGACCGACCTCAGCCGCCCGGGCCACATCTTCCCGCTGATCGCGCAGCCCGGCGGCGTGCTGACCCGCGCCGGCCATACCGAGGCCACCGCCGATCTCGCCGAACTCGCCGGGCTGGAGCCCGCCGGCGTGCTGGTGGAGATCCTCAATGCCGACGGCACCATGGCCCGGCGCCCCGAGCTGGAAGTGTTCGCACGCGAGCACGGCCTCAAGATCGGCTCGATCGCCGACCTCATCGCCTACCGGCTGGCCACCGAGCACACCGTTGAGCGCGTCGACGAGCGCGACGTCGAGACCGATGCCGGTCCGTTCCGGCTGGTGACCTACCGCGACCGCATCGCCCACGAGCTGCATTTCGCGCTGGTGCGCGGCACGCCCTCGGCGGAGCGGCCGGCGCTGGTGCGCGTGCACGTGGAGAATCCGCTGTCGGACCTGCTGCGCTGGCGCCGCGAGGACTTCGGCGTGTCCACCACCGATGCGCTGCGTGCGATCGCCGACGCCGGTGAGGGCGTGCTGGTGGTGCTGTCGTCGCCACGCGATTCCGATGCACTGCTGTCGCGCGTGCGCTCGCAGCCGGAGTCCACGACGGCGGGCAAGGGCAAGGATGTCGGCCAGTGGCGTCGCAACGGTGCCGGTGCACAGATCCTCGCCGACCTCGGCCTGCGCCGCCTGCGCGTGCTGGGCACGCCGCGGCGGCAGGTCGGGCTGTCCGGCTTCGGCCTGGAGGTGGTGGACACCATCGAGCCGGCCATGCTCGCCACCGGTCCCGCGACCCTCGCGGGTTAAACTGCCGCCTTCCCCGGAGTCCCCCGCATGAGTCATTACGAAGGCGACCTGCAACCGCCGCAGGGCGCGCGTTTCGCCATCATCGCCAGCCGCTGGAACCCGCGCATCACCGACGCGCTGGTGGCCGGCGCGCGCAAGGTCTTCGCCGACAACGGCGTGCCCGACGACGCTATCGACGTGGTCCGCGTGCCCGGCGCCTGGGAGATTCCCGTGGCCGCCGCGCGCGTGGCCTCGATGCGCAGCCACGTCGCGCTGCTGGCGCTGGGCTGCGTGATCCGCGGCGATACCCGCCACTTCGAGCATGTCGCCGACTACTGCGCGGAAGCCCTGATGCAGCTGCAGCTGGAGTTCGGCGTGCCGGTGACCAATGGCGTGCTGGCGGTCGACGATGCCGACGATGCCGAGCGCCGCGCCGGTGGCAGCCATGGCAACAAGGGCGAGGAGTGCGCGCTGGTGGCGATCGAGATGAGTGACCTGATGGAGAAGCTGCCATGACCCGCCCCCAGCGTTCCGGTATCGACCCGGTGCTGCGCACGCGCGCGCGCCGGCGTGCATTGCAGGCGGTGTACGCCTGGCAGGTGAGCGGTGGCGAGGCGACCGCGGTGATCGCGCAGTTCGCCCACGAACAGGCCAATGAAGTGGCCGACCTCGAGTATTTCGAGGACCTGGTGCGCGGCGTGATCACCCACCGCCGCGCGCTCGACGAAGCCCTGCAGCCGTTCCTCGACCGCCGCATCGAGGAGGTCGACCAGATCGAGCGCGCGATGCTGCGCATTGCCGGCTACGAGTTGCAGCACCGCATCGACGTGCCCTACCGGGTGGTCATCGACGAGGCGCTGAAGACCGTCAAGCGCTTCGGCTCCGAACACGGCCATATCTACGTCAACGGCGTGCTCGACCGCGCCGCCGCCACATGGCGCGCGACCGAGGTGCAGGCCCCGCGCGGCTGACGTGCCCGGCCATGCGATGAGCGCCCGCCTCCGCGTCATTCCCACGGCGATCGCGCCGGCATGAGCGGCGAGTTCGACCTCATCGCGCGCATCCGCGCACGTGCCGGCAGCCGCGACGACGTGGTGCTCGGCATCGGTGACGATGCCGCGGTGCTGCAGCCGCCACCCGGCCGCCAGCTGGTGGTGTGCACCGACACGCTCAATGCGGGCGTGCATTTCCCAGACGACACCGCTCCAGCCGATATCGGCTGGAAGGCGCTGGCGGTGAACCTGTCCGACCTCGCGGCGATGGGCGCGGTGCCGTCCTGGTGCACGCTTTCGCTCTCGCTGCCCGACGCCGACCGCGCGCGTGCCGACGCCCTGCTGGGTGGTCTGCTGGAACTGGCGGCGCTGCACGGGGTCGCGCTGGTGGGTGGCGATACCACCCGCGGGCCGCTGTCGCTGTGCGTGACCGCGATCGGCCATGTCGCGCCCGGGCATGCGCTGCGGCGCGATGGCGCACGCGCAGGCGACGAGCTCTGGGTGAGCGGCACGCTCGGTGACGCGGCGGCGGCCCTGCGCGGCTGGTCGCGCGGCGAGACGGTGCCGGCGGCGTTGCGCGCGCGGCTGGACCGGCCATCGCCACGCGTCGCGCTCGGGCTCGCGCTGGCGGGGCTGGCGACGTCGGCGATCGATGTCTCCGACGGCCTGTTGGCGGACCTCGGTCATGTGCTCACCGCCAGCCGCATCGGCGCGGAAGTCGATGTCGACGCGCTGCCGGCATCGCCCGCGTTGCATGCGGCCTGCGCCGACGCGGCGCTGCGTCGCAGCCTGCAGGCCGGTGGCGGCGATGATTACGAACTCTGCTTCACCGCACCGCCCGCACTGCATGACGCCGTGCGCGCGGCGGCGGAAGGCGCCGGGATCACGGTAACCCCGATCGGCCGGATGCGTGCCGACGGCGGCCTGCAATGCCGGACCGCGGACGGCACCCCGTGGACCGGCACGCGCGCAGGCTACGAGCATTTCATGGGGTAGCGGCATGCTCGCGCGTGGCGTCGGCGACCTGATGCCGCGCGTCGCCAGCAAGCCAGTGCGGTGGGAACTCGAAGCCGGCCGTGCCTCGGCAGCGCACCGGACCGCCGTCCACGGCCGGCCCGGATATGCGCTCAGGTCCTGCCGACCGCGCCTGCCATCCGTGTCAGCGCTTCCTCCAGCAACGGTCGCGGCATCGCGAAGTTGATCCGCACGAACCCCTCGCCGCCGCGGCCGCAGTCCGCTCCGTCGGTGAGCGCCACGCCGGCCGCCCGGAACCGCGGCGCATGCGGCCCCGGGCCCAGCGTGCGGCAGTCCAGCCATGCCAGATAGGTGCCTTCGGGTTTGCGACAACCGATGCCGGGCATCTCATCGCGCACGCGCTGCATCAGCAGTGCGCGATTGCCGGCGAGGTAGGCGAGCACTTCCGCCAGCCAGTCGCCAGCCTCGCGGTAGGCGACGGTATTGCCGATGACGCCTAGGGTGGCGGTGGCATGTCCGGCCAGCGGCTCCATCGCACGCCAGCGCCGCTGGTCGTCGTCGTTGGTCAGGATCAGCTGCGCGCACTTCAGGCCGGGCAGGTTCCAGCCCTTGGAGGCGGACGTGGCGGTGATCGCCTGCGCCGCAGCGTCGGCGTTCACTGCGGCGTAGGGCAGATGCCGGTGCGGTGCGAACACCAGCGGCGCGTGGATCTCGTCGCTGAACACGCGTGCATCGTGGCGGGCAACGATGGCGGACAGCCGCGCGAGTTCCTCGCGCGTGTACACGCGGCCGATCGGGTTGTGCGGGTTGCACAGCAGCAGCAGCTTCGCCCCATGCGCGAAGGCCGCATCCAGGGCGTCCTCGTCGAAGCGCCAGTGGCCGTCGACATCCAGCATCGGCACTTCGATCACCGGGTGCCCGAGCAAATGCAGCAGCGGCAGGAACGGCATGTAGCTGGGCGTCGGCAGCACCACCGGCGCACCCGGCGGCAACAGATGCCGCAGCGCCAGCTCCAGCCCGGTCAGCACGTCGGGCAGCGGGTGGATGCGTGCGGGCTCGACGTTCCAGCCATAGGCGCTCGCGTGCCACCCGGCACAGGCTTCGGCGAGCGCGTTGGTCAGCGGGGTCGACAGGTAGCCGGTGCGGCCATCCGCGATCGCGGCGTGCAGGGCATCGGCGATCGCTGGCGCGATCCCGAAATCCATCTCGGCAACGAACGCACCGATGCAGTCGGGGAACGCGTTCCACTTGAGTCCGCCAGCCGCGCGCAGCTGATCGTGGGTGAGGGCGTCGATCCGGGTGGCGAAGTCCACGGTGGTCCTCGGTGCTGCTGGCATTGCAGTCTAGGACGAACCGCCTGGCGGACTCCGGCGGACTCCGTTCCTGATGGCGCGGAGGGTGCTCGCACCCGGGCCGTCCGAACGCTCATGGATAACTCGTCGGCCGGGGGCCCATCGGTGGGCCAATTCGCAGGACTGCGCAGAGTATCGTTCCGGCGTTTCGTCGGGCTCGTCCAGAGATGCGGCACTGAAGCAGATCGGGAGTGTTCGTGCGGCCCTGTGTCGCTTCGTTGTGCCGCGCGCCGCCCGGCGCGCCCCCCGGGGGGGGGGGTGCTCCCCCGGCCGGAGTCCGCGTCCAGCTACCACGGCCGGCCGCCGGCCATCCATGGCCGGCTGGGAGCACACCCCCCGGCGCACGCGACGGGCTCAGGCAATCGCGGGCTTCGGCACGAAGAGCAGGAAGCAGGAGCGGTCCCGCTGCAATCGTCTGCAACGACGACGCGCTCGTTCCTGCTTTTGATTTGGATCTTTCGCGCCGATGCGACGACCGGTCGGTGCCCGCCGCGGACGCAGGGGGATGTCCAGAGCCGGCCATGGATGGCCGGCGGCCGGATGTGGTAGCAGGACGCGGAGATATCCGGCTGGGCATCCCCCTGTGGCCGTGGCGGGCTACCCGGACATCCATTGCCCGGAGACCCGGCTCAGGGTCCGCGAGCACAGCCTGGTGACTTGCGTGGCGCGGGTTGTCCCAGGGCACTGGCCTCGCGAAGACGCCATGTACGGCGCGCAGGCTGCACACCGAATCCGCGTCAATGCGTTGCCTGGGCATTCCAGACGCATCCGCCGCGTCTACGCCTTGCGCGGAAACCGGTAGATGACGCTGCCGACGAGGATCGCCACGCCCACTGCCAGCAGGTTGGTGGTGCTGGCGCCCAGCAGCAGGGTGATGCCCAGCAGCAGTGCCGCCACCGGGATCAGCGCGCCGCCGGGCAGGCGCAGCGTGCCGGGAGGATCGCCATGCCGGCGCCGCAGCACCAGCACGCTGGCGGCGGTGGAGATGTAGGCCAGCAACCGCGTGACCATCGACAGCAGTGCCAGCTGCACGAACGAACCCGACAGCGCCAGTGCCAGCGCGAGCACGCACTGCACCACGATCGCGGCCATCGGCGTGCGGAACCGCGGGTGTACGCGCGACAGCGCCGCCGGGCCGTAGCCGTCCGCGGCCAGCGCATGCAGGAAGCGCGGGCCGAGCAGCATGGTGTTGTTGTTGGTGCCGAGGATCGACAGCGCCGCGCCGATAGTAAGCAGCAGGGCCAGTCCCTCGCCGCCGAACACGGCCGCGGCATCCGCCAGCGGCGTGGTCGACGCGGCGATGCCCGGCAGCGTGCCCTGCGCCACCAGCTGCACCGCGGCATACAGCAGCGTCACCAGCGCGATCATCGTCACCAGCGCGAACGGCACGTTGCGTTGCGGGTTGCGGTACTCGCCGGCGGCGGCGGGCAGGTTCTCGAAGCCGGCGTACGCGAACAGGAGGAGCAGCGCGGCTTCGGCCGCACCGTCGCCGGACAGTGACGTCGGCGGCCCACCCGCGGCCAGGCCCCAGTCGACATGGAACAGGCCGATGAACACGAACAGCAGCAGCGGCAGCAGTTTGCCCACCACCAGCACCATCGCCGCGCGCGCCGCCCAGCGCACACCGGCGATGTTGATCGCTGTCAGCAGCAGCAGGGATCCGCCGATCACCGCCACGCGACCGCTGCCATCGCCCGCCGCAGGCCAGAACCGCGCGACCGCATCGGCCAGGCCATTCGACAGCGACGCGGCAACGCTGATGCGGGTCAGCCAGATCGTCCAGCCGACCTGGAAGCCCACGAACGGCCCGAACGCCTCGCGGGCATAGAGATAGCTGCCTCCAGGCTGTTCGAAGTAGCTCGCCGCCTTGGCGTAGCACAGCACCAGCAGCGCGACGGTCAGCCCGGCCAGCAGCACCGCCCACACGCTGAAGGGCCCGAGCAGGCCGAACGCGATGGCCGGCAGCAGATAGATGCCACTGCCGACGACGTCGTTGATCGACAGGCCGACGATCTGCCAGCGCCCGACCGCGCGCAGCAGGCCGGCCTGCACCGGCACCCGGGTGGTGGATGGATCGGATGTGTCCAGCGACGCGTCCCCCGCAGCGTGAGCATCCGATGGTAACCGCGTCGCTGGCGCGGGCAGGCCTCACGCGGAGCGGGCCTGGGCGTCAGTCGTCGGCGCGGAACGCGTCGCGGATCCACTGCAGCCGCGGCGGCTCGCCGCTGGCCTCGACGACGTCGAAACGACAGGGGGCCGCCATCCAGCGCGGGTGGCGCGACAGGAACACCTGCGCGGCGCGTACCAGTCGCAGGCGCTTGCGCGCATCGATCGATTCCGCGCCGCCGCCATAACCCGCATTGCGGCGGTAGCGCACCTCGACGAACACCAGCGTGGTGCCGTCGCGCATCACCAGGTCGAGCTCGCCGACGCGGTAACCGGCGTTGCGGGCGACATCCCGCAGGCCGTGCGCGTGCAGCAGGTCGCGGGCGAGCTGCTCGACGGCGTCGCCGCGGCGTCGTTTCGCGGTCGCCGCGCGCCTGTCGATCGGGTTGGGCATCCTGCCTCCGGTGGCGCGCATCCTGCGCGCGGTCAGTGGATCAGCGGTCGGCGACCGGCACCACGTGGCCGCCGGTAAAGGTGGCCCACGACGGCGCGCGCACGATATTGCCTTCACCGTCGATGCGCAGCAGCCCGGTCGCGCCGCGCAGCTCCGCCTCGTCGCCGGTGACCAGGCGCTCCATGAAAGCGGTCAGCAGCCAGGCGTCGTAACCGAACGCAAACAGCCGCGCGGCTGGGCCACGCGCGGTCGGCAGCGACGATGCCACCGTCGAGGCCATCGGCAGGCCGGCCACGCCGGCCGCTGCCCAGCGCTCGGTCGGGAACACGATGCCGTCGAGCACGGAGTCCTGTTCGGAGCGTCCGCTCGAATACAGCTGCGAGGTGCCGATGCGCGGGCGCGTGGCGAACCCGGCCGCCACCAGCTGCGGGGCGATCGCGCGCGCCTGCGCCACGCGCAGGGCCAGGAACACCGCCTGTGCGCCGTTGTCCTTCAGCATCGCGGTGCGCATCGCCTCGGTCATGTCGGCCGGGGTTTCGCCGGTGACCACCAGCATGTCGCTGACCGCGCCGCCACCGGCTTCCAGACGCTTGCGGAAAGCATCGACGCTGCGGCGCGCAGTGCCGTCACCGCCGTTGAGCACCAGCACCTGGCGCACGTTGCGCGCAAGCAGGTAGTCGGCGGCCGCGGTGCCGTCGTCCTCGGGTGCCAGCGCAAAGCTGAAGGAGCCGGCCGGGGCGCCTTCGCCGGCGCGGTTGAGCGCGAGCACCGGCACCTGCAGGCGATCGGGGCGGGCGAGCAGGGCGGCGACCTCGTCCTGGCCGAGCGGGCCGAGCACGTAGTCGGCACCTTCGGTTACCGCACGCTCGTAGGCCGCACCGGCACCGCCGGCGGTGTCGTAGAACACCAGTTCCGGGCGGTTGCGACGCTCGCCGTAATACCCGGCCAGCAGCCCGTCGCGCACCGGCGCGGCCGCGGTGGCGAGGTTGCCCGACAGCGGCAGCAGCACGCCCAGCCGCATCGGCGGGCGATAGCCGTCGTGGTCGGCCGGCGGCCGGTTGCCTGCGTGCACCGCCCACAGCGCGGCCAGGTCGTAGGGGCGCGGCAGCGGCAGCCCGCGCGCCTGCAGCACGCGGCCGGCGTGCGCATACATGGGATCGCCCTCCGGCAGGCCGGCGGCGAAATCCGTCAGTGCCTGGTCGGGCACCGTGGACAGCAGCTGCTCGATCGCCTGCGCGGCCTGCGCGCGTTCCGGCCCGCGTAGGGTGGGGTAGCGCTGCGCCAGTTCATTCGCGGCGACCAGGTTCGGATCGGTCGGGACTGGCGGTGGCGCCGTCGGCGCGAACGTCACCGATGCGCAGCCGGCCAGCAGCAGTGCGGCCGTCAGCAGGAGCGTGCGGGAAAGGCGACTTGCCTGGTTGCGCATGGAAACCGGTCCGGAAGGGAGAAACGGCTAGGATTCTACCGACCCCGAGTGTGGAGACACGATTGGCCGCTTCCCCCGATGCCCGCGGCGTGCTGCACGTCGTCGCCACCCCGATCGGCAACCTCGCCGATCTTTCGCCGCGCGCGCAGCAGGTGTTGCGCGACGTCGATGCGATCTGTGCCGAGGACACCCGCCACACGCGCGCGCTGCTGGCGCATTTCGGCATCGATACGCCGGCGCTGGCGTTGCACGAGCACAACGAGGATGCATTGGCCGGGCGGGTGGTCGCGAGGCTCGTCGCTGGCGAATCGCTGGCGCTGGTCAGCGATGCCGGCACGCCGCTGGTCAGCGACCCCGGCTTCCGCCTGGTGCGCGCTGCCCGCGCGGCGGGTGTGCGCGTCAGCCCGGTTCCGGGGCCGAGCGCGGTGGTCGCGGCGCTCAGCGTCGCCGGCCTGCCCAGCGACCGCTTCACTTTCGAGGGCTTCCTGCCGGCGAAGGCGGCAGCGCGACGCGAGGCGCTGGCGCGGCTGGCCGGCGAGCCGCGCACACTGGTGTTCTACGAATCCTCGCACCGTATCGCCGAGACCCTGGGCGACATGCGCGGCGCATTCGGCGACGACCGCCCCGCGGCGCTCGCCCGCGAGCTGACCAAGCTGTTCGAGACCGTGCTCGACGGCAGCCTCGCCGACCTGCAGGCGCAGGTCGACGCCGATCCGAACCAGCGGAAAGGCGAGTTCGTCGTGGTCGTGCAGGGTGCCGGCGAAGATGCCGATGCCCAGCTGGCCGAAGGCCGGCGTGTCTACATGCTGCTCTCGGCGCACCTGCCGCCTTCTTCGGCGGCGCGGCTGGCCGCGGAGATCACCGGCGCGCCGCGCAAGGCGCTGTATGGCGGCGGCAACGAAAACCCGCACCAGCACCCGTAGCACCGGTGACAGGAATGGCGATGGATCGCCCGTTGCGTCTGGCCCGGCCGCTGGTGCGGCCGACATGCGGGCGCAGTGACCGGACCGATCGACCCTCTGTTCCTGCCCCGGTGGCGGCAGACGACGCTGGCGCGTGAGACAATCCGCGCCGGCGGAGTCGGCCGGACAGTCGCGTCATCGCTTGCGATGCCGAGGAAAGTCCGGGCTCCACAGGGCACGGTGCCAGGTAACGCCTGGGCGGCGCGAGCCGACGGAAAGTGCAACAGAAAGATACCGCCGATGGCCCTGTCACCCCTTTGCCGCCACCCGATCGAACGGGTGGACATCTCCAGCGCGCTGCCGGCGAAGCCGGCCAAGTGTTTTCTGGAGACGGCAAAGGGGTGGCAGGGATCAGGCAAGGGTGAAATGGTGCGGTAAGAGCGCACCGCGAGTCTGGCAACAGACCGGCACGGCAAACCCCACCGGGAGCAAGACCAAATAGGGACCTCATGGCGCGGCCCGCGTCGGGTCCGGGTAGGTTGCTTGAGCGTATCGGTGACGATGCGCCTAGAGGAATGACTGTCCACGACAGAACCCGGCTTACAGGCCGGCTCCGCCACCTCTCAACTCGAAGTCCCCGACCACGGCACGCGTGGTCCGCAGTGTCGGCATCCCGCTCCGTGCCTGGGGAAGCGTGGTGGCGGCCAAGCCGCCCGTACCGCCTTCGCTCTGTCGTCGCGGCGTCATCCGCACTGCGCAAGATCGCCGTCCCGCAGACAGGGGGACGGGTACACGATGGCTCACCGCTACGCTTCTGGTGCCGTATTGCTGCTGGCGCTCGCCTGCCTGTCGGCAGGGTGTGGACGCGGGCCGGAGCCGGCCGCGTCCACCACGGCACCGGTCACGGACGGCGGCATCGACGCCCACGGCGATGTCCAAGGGCTGCGGCGGCGCGCGCACGCGGCCCTTGAGGCGCGGCGGCTGCATGCCCCGGCGGGAGACAACGCCGCCGAGCATTTCCTTGAGGTGCAGCGGCAGGCACCGGACGACACCGCGGCGCGCGAAGCGCTCGTCGCGCTGCAGCCGTACGTGATGATCGCCGCCGAGCAGGCGCTTGCCCGCGGCGATGCCGGTGAGGCAAAACGACTGACGGCGCTGCTGGAGCGCATCGACCCAGCGGCCCCGTCCCTGCCCAGGCTCGCCGCAGGCCTGGCGACGCTCGCGGCCGCGCCACCCCGGCCTGCCGTTCGGGCGCCTGACGATGCCGGTGCCGAAACGGCTTCCACCGCCGTGGCCGGGGCAGCGGCGGTGGGAGTCGCCGCACGCGAGGCCCCGGTCGCGACCGCGCCCGTGGAGACCGCCACCGCGGCCCCTCCCGGACGTGCTGCCGCGGTGGCATCGCCGGCTCCGGCGCCTCCGATGGCCGTCCCCGTCGCTGCGGAGGCTGGCACCGGCGTGGCGGCGCGAGGCGGTCCCTCGCCCGCGCCGCCCTCGCCGACACCGGCGCTGTTGGAAGACGCCACGCCGCGTTATCCGATGATTGCGTTGAACCGCCGCCTGGAAGGTCGGGTGCAGATCGCGTTCACGATCGACCCGGAAGGCCGGGTGCGGGACCCCCGGGTCACCGCATCGGATCCCCAGGGCGTGTTCGACCGCGCCGCGCTCACCGCTGCTGAACGCTGGCGCTTCGAAGCCACCGGTCGCGTGCATACCAGCACCCGCACCCTGCAGTTTTCCCTCGACTGAGCGCTGCCCCGGCCGCACGTCGGCCCCGCGGGCGGCGCCGAAGACCCCGGTGGCGCCCGGCGGGCGCCGATGTCGCAGCTACGCTTCGCTGATGGGCGGGGGGCCATCTCGACCCGTCCCGCGCCACTGCCGCGTGGTGCGCCGCCCGTGCCCACCAGCCCCGCCGATGCTTCGACCCGGGCTGTGCCTGCGCAAAAGCGGGAGCGCCGCGCGCCTTGCGCACCGCTGTGACGCGCGCCTTTCACGCGCCCTCGACCACCCTGAATTTGGTGATCAATCTCAAATTCTGAGACGAAACAGTCGCTTGTGGATAAAGCTTGAACAAGTATGTGAACTTCTTCGCAAGTCATTGACCGGACTAGCGAAAATTTGACAAACGCATTGTTGACAACCCCCTGACCCGACCCTAAGGTGGCGCCACGTGGGGAAGCCGGGGTTTTTGTGGTTTTCCGCGGAATCTGAAGCCCGCCGCAGACGGGCATCCGGGCCGAGACCAAGTGTTCCAGGGCGAGACCGCCATCACCATTGACGACAAGGGCCGACTGGCGATTCCCACCGCCTATCGGGACATTGTCGCGCGCGTGTGCGCCGGTCGCCTGGTCCTGACCTACAACCCGTTCGAGTCCGGCTGCCTGTTCCTGTACCCGGAAGCGGAGTGGGAGCGGGTGCGCGACGCGGTCAACCAGCTGCCCGGCTCCCTGTCGGCGCACCGGCGCATGCAGCGCTGCCTGGTCGGTTCGGCGGCGCATGTGGAACTCGACGGCAACGCCCGCATCAGCGTGCCGTCCAGCCACCGCGCCGCGGTCGGCATCGAGAAGAAGGCCGTGCTGCTGGGCATGGGCGACAAGTTCGAACTCTGGAGCGAGCAGGCGCACCACGCGCAGATCCGCCAGGTGATCACCGACGAGGATCTCAGCGGGCAACTGCTCGAGTTGAAGCTATGAACGGCGGTGGCACGGACACCCCGTCCGGCCACCTTCCAGTCATGGTCGCGCAGGTCATCGACGGCCTGCGGGTGGTGGAGGACGGCGTGTATCTGGACGGCACGTTCGGGCGTGGCGGCCATGCGCGACGCGTACTGGAACGTCTGGGCGCACAGGGCCGGCTGCTCTTGATGGACAAGGATCCCGAAGCGATCGCCGTGGCCGGACGCGAGTTCGGCGCCGACGCACGCGTGCACGTGCGCCAGGCCAGCTTCGCCTCGCTCGGCGGCTGGGACCTCGCGCGTGCCGGCGTCGACGGCATCCTGTTCGACCTCGGCGTGTCCTCGCCGCAGCTCGACGTTGCCGAGCGCGGATTCTCGTTCGGCAAGGACGGCCCGCTCGACATGCGCATGGACCCGGGCTCCGGCGAGAGCGCGGCCGAGTGGCTGGCGCACGCCGACGAGCGCGCGATCGCCGACGTGCTGTGGACCTATGGCGAGGAACGCCACAGCCGCCGCATCGCCCGCGCGATCGTCGCCCGGCGCGCGCAGGAGCCGATCGTGCGCACTGCGCAGCTGGCCGAACTGGTGGCCGCGGCGATGCCGCGCGGCAAGCCGGGCAGCGAGCGCAACCGCATCCACCCGGCCACGCGCAGCTTCCAGGCCATCCGCATCCACATCAACCGGGAACTGGCCGATCTCGAGGCCGGGCTCGATGCCGCCCTCGAGGTGCTGCGACCGGGCGGGCGGCTGGCGGTGATCAGCTTCCATTCGCTGGAAGACCGCATCGTCAAGCAGTTCATCGCACGCCACGCCAAGCCGCCGCCGAGCAACCGCCGGCTGCCGGAGATCGCGTCGTTCGTGCCGCGCCTGCGCGACCTCGGCGGTGCCATCCATGCCGATGCCGACGAAGTGGCGGCCAACCCGCGCGCGCGCAGCGCGGTGCTGCGGGTGGCCGGGAAACTTGACGGGGTGGCGCCATGATCACCCGCTTCCTGGTCGCCATCGTGCTGGTCGCCATCGTCATCACCGCGATCGGCGTGGTGCATGCGCGCCACCAGCACCGGCAGCTCTTCAGCCAGCTCACGCGGCTGGAGAACGCCCGCGACGAACTCAACATCGAATTCGGCCGGCTGCAACTCGAGCAGGCGACCTGGGCGGAGAGCACCCGCATCGACCAGGTGGCGCGCGAGCGGCTGGGGATGAAGTTCCCGGAAACCGCCGACATCGTGGTGATCCGCCCATGAGGTTCGGACGCATCCCCGGCGGCCATGCCAAGCGCCCGCGCACGCGTGCGCAGTTCGACCTGCGCGCGCGGCTTCTGCTGGTGGGCGGCGGACTCGGGGTGGTGGCGCTGGTGCTGATCGGCCGTGCCATCGACCTGCAGCTCATCGACAACGCCTTCTACCAGCAGAAGGCGGACTCGCGTTTCCTGCGCGAACTGCCGATCGCCACCTCGCGCGGCATGATCACCGACCGCAACGGCGAGCCGCTGGCGATCTCCACGCCGGTGGCGTCGCTGTGGGCGAACCCGCAGGAACTGGTGAAGCACCCCGAGCGCATCACCGAGCTGGCCGAAGCGATCGGCCAGGACCCGGACCAGCTTGCGCGCGCGGTCGCACAGCGCGCCGACAAGGAGTTCATGTACCTGCCGGGGCAGCGCCGCATCCACCCGGCCAGCGCGCAGAAGATCGTCGCGCTCAATATCCCCGGCGTGTTCAGCCAGCGCGAGTTCCGCCGCTTCTACCCGCAGGGCGAGGCGCTGGCGCATGTGCTCGGCTTCACCAATATCGACGACCGTGGCCAGGAAGGCATCGAGCTGGCGTTCGACGAATGGCTGCGCGGGCATCCGGGTGCGCAGAAGGTCATCCGCGACCGCCGCGGCCGCATCGTCGAGAACGTCGACCTGGTGCGCCCCGCGCAGCCGGGCAAGGACCTGACGCTGTCGATCGACCGGCGCATCCAGTACCTCGCCCACCGCGAACTGCGCAACGCGATCGTCAGCTCCGGCGCCAGCGCCGGTTCCTCGGTGATCCTCGACGTCGCCACCGGCGAAGTGCTGGCGATGGCCAACCTGCCGGCCTACAACCCGCATGTGCTCGGCAGCACCGACCGCGAGGCGCGCCGCAACCGCGCGGTGACCGACCTCATCGAGCCGGGCTCGACGATCAAGCCGCTGACCGTGGCCGCGGGGCTCGAGGCCGGCACCATCCGCCCCGACACCCGCATCGACACCAACCCGGGCTGGATCCCGAACGGGCGCTACCGCACCAGCGACTTCCGCAACTACGGCGTGCTCGACGTCACCGGCGTGCTGACCAAGAGTTCCAACGTCGGCGTGGCCAAGATCGTGCACACGCTGCCTGACGAGCGCTTCTACCAGTTCCTGCGCCGCTTCGGTTACGGCCGCAGCACCGGCAGCGGCTTTCCCGGCGAGGCGGCGGGCTTCCTGCGCGAGCCGGCGAGCTGGGACGGCACCATGAAGCAGACGATGTCCTACGGCTACAGCATGTCGGTGACGCCGCTGCAGCTGGCGGTCGCCTACGCGGCGCTGGGCAACGGCGGCAGGCTGATCGCGCCGACCTTCGTCAAGGGCCAGCACAACGAGCCGACCCAGGTGCTCGATCCGGGCATCGCCGCCGAAGTGATGCGGATGATGCAGACCGTGACCGAGCCGGGTGGCACCGCCACGCGCGCGGCGATCCTGGGCTACCACGTGGCCGGCAAGACCGGCACCGCGCGCAAGGCCAGCGGCGGCGGCTATGCGCGCCGCTACGTCGCGTTCTTCGCCGGCCTGGTGCCGGTCGACAACCCGCGTTTCTCGATGGTGATCGTGATCGACGACCCCGACACCTCGCGCGGGGGTTCCACCTATGGCGGCGGCTACATCTCCGCACCGGTGTTCAAGGCGACCATGGAAGGCACGTTGCGGCTGATGGACGTGCCGCCCGACGACATCGACACCTGGCTTGCGGCGCAGGCCGATGCCGAGCGCAAGCGCCGCGCCACCGCCGCGCGCCAGGCACCGGCGCGCCCGGTCGCACCGGCGGTGGCCGCCGCGGTGGCCAATGCGGGAGCCGCGCGATGAGCCGGGTCGCGCTGCGCGAACTGCTGCCCGACGTCGCCGGCGTGCCGGCCGGGCTGGTCGTCTCCGGGCTGGTGCAGGACAGCCGCGAGGTCGGCCCGGGCGATGTATTCATCGCCATCCCGGGCTTCGGCACCCACGGCCTGCGCTTCTCGTCGCGCGCGCTGGATGCCGGTGCCGCGGCGATCGTCTACGAGACCCCGGCGCCGGAAGACCTCGAGGTGCCGGCCGACGCGATCGCGGTGCCCGGGCTGCGCGGCCGCCTGGGTGCAATGGCCGACCGCTTCCATGGTTCGCCCTCGAAAGCGATGGTCACCGTCGGCGTCACCGGTACCAACGGCAAGACCTCCACGGTGCAACTGCTGGCACAGGCGTGGACGCTGCGCGGCCTGCGGGCGGGCAGCATCGGCACCCTCGGCGCCGGCCTGCATGGCGCGGTGGAACCGACCGGTTTCACCACGCCGCAGGTCTCGCAGCTGCATGTGCTGCTCGCGCGGCTGCGCGACGACGGCGCGCAGGCGGTGGCGATGGAGGTCAGTTCGCACGCGCTCGACCAGGGGCGCGTGGACGGCGTGCATTTTCGCGTCGGCGTGTTCACCAACCTCACCCGCGACCACCTCGACTACCACGGCGACATGGCCAGCTACGGTGCCGCCAAGGCGCGCCTGCTGCGCTGGCCGGGGCTGGAAGCGGCGGTGGTCAACCTCGACGATCCTTACGGCCTGCAGCTGTTCGAGTCCGGCCATGCCGGGCGCACGATCGGCATCAGCGCCCGCGGCCATCCTGCGGCGCTGCTGCGCGCGGAGTCGGTGGTGCTGGACGGTGCCGGCATCGGCTTCCGGCTGTGTACCGGTGGTGCGGAGCATCCGGTGCGTTCACCGCTGCTGGGGCGCTTCAATGTCGACAACCTGCTGGCGGTGGCCGGCGTGTTGCATGCACTCGGCGAGGACGCCGCGACCATCGCCGACACCCTGTCGCAGCTGCAGCCGGTGCCCGGGCGCATGACCCGGCTCGGCGGCGCCGGCCGACCGACCGTGGTGGTCGATTACGCGCATACCCCCGACGCACTGGAGCAGGCGCTCGCCAGCCTGCGCGACCACGTGCGCGGTCGGCTGGTCTGCGTGTTCGGCTGCGGTGGCGAGCGCGACCGTGGCAAGCGCGCGCAGATGGCGGCGATCGCCGAACGCCTGGCCGAAGCGGTGGTGGTCACCGACGACAACCCGCGCGGCGAGGACGGCGATGCCATCGTCGCGGAGATCCTCGACGGCTTTGCCGAGCGCAGCGCGGTGACCGTGCAGCGCGACCGCGCTGCCGCGATCGCGCAGGCGGTCGGCCAGTCCGGCCCGGGCGACATCGTGCTGGTCGCCGGCAAGGGGCACGAGCCCTACCAGGAGATCAGCGGCGTGCGCCATCCCTTCGACGACGCGCAGGTCGCGCGCGCTGTGCTGGAGCAGTGCGCATGAGCCTGGCGATCACCCCGATGCCGCTGTCGCAGATTGCCCGTTGGGCGCAGGGCCGGCTCGATGCCGCGCCCGACAGCGACCCGCTGATCGATGCGGTCGAAACCGATACCCGTGCGTTCGGTGCCGGCGCCAGCACCCTGTTCGTCGCCCTGCGCGGCGAACGCTTCGACGGCAACGACCATGTCGCCGCCGCTGCGGACTGTGGCGCGCGCGCCGCGCTGGTGTCGCGGCCGTCCGATGCCGGCATCGCACAGATCGTGGTCGACGACACCCAGACCGCGCTGGCAATGTGGGCGGGCGCCGTGCAGCGTGCGCGCAGCGGCGCCGTGGTCGGCATCACCGGCAGCAACGGGAAGACGGGGGTCAAGGAACTCACGCGCACGATCCTGTCGCGGCTGGGGCCGACCTACGCCAACCCCGGCAACCGCAACAACGAAATCGGGCTGCCGCTGTCGGTGCTGTCGGCGCCGGAAGACAGCCGCTACGCGATCTACGAGATGGGCGCCGGCAAGCCCGGCGACATCGCCTGGCTGACGGCGGTCGCGCGGCCGCAGGTGGCGCTGGTCAACAACGTGGCGCCGGCGCATCTCGAGCGCATGGGCAGCCTGTTCGGCATCGCCGAGACCAAGGCCGCGATCTACGAGGCGCTGCCCGCCGACGGCACCGCCATCATCAATGCCGACGATGCCTTCGCGCCGTACTTCGCCGAACGCGCGCATGGCCGCCGCCTGCTGCGCTTCGGCATCGACAACGGTGCCGACATCGCCGCCACCGCGATCCGCGCCAGCGACGCCGGCAGTAACTTCGTGCTGGTGCTGCCCGATGCCGAGGCCGCGGTGGAACTGCCGCTGGCCGGCCGTCACAGCATCCGCAATGCGCTGGCGGCGGCATCCATCGCGTGGGCGCTTGGCGCCAGCGCGGGCGTCATCGCCAACGCGCTGTCCACCGCGCAGCCGGTGGCTGGCCGCCTGGTGCGCCATCGCATGGGCGGCGGCGGCCTGCTCATCGACGACAGCTACAACGCCAACCCCGGTTCGATGGACGCCGCGATCGACACCCTGGCGGCCGCTGCGGGCCAGCGCTGGCTGGTGCTGGGCGACATGGGCGAGCTGGGCACGGATGCCGCCGCGCTGCATGCCGAGATCGGCCGCCGCGCACACCAGGCGGGCATCGAACGGCTGTACACGGTGGGCCGGCTGAGCGCCGCCGCGGCGCAGGCATTCGGCGCCGACGCCCACCACCACGACGACCAGCCCGCACTGATCAACGCGTTGCGACGCGAGGTGCAGGCGCGGGCTGCGGCAGGCGAGGGCGCGTCGCTGCGCGTGCTGGTCAAGGGATCGCGCTCGAGCGCGATGGAGCGGGTCGTGTCCGCATTGCTGGACCTGACGGAGGACACCACCGATGCTGCTTGAGCTGGCGCGCTGGCTGCAGGGGCTCGAGGATTTCTTCGGCCTGTTCGCGTACCTGACCTTCCGCGGCATCCTCGCCGCGCTGACCGCGCTGCTGCTGTCGCTGTGGTGGGGCCCGGCGGTGATCCGCAGGCTGGCCCAGTACAAGGGTGGCCAGCCGATCCGCAGTGACGGCCCGCAGACCCACTTCTCCAAGGCCGGCACCCCGACCATGGGCGGTGCGCTGATCCTGTTGACCGTGCTCGCCTCGGTGCTGCTGTGGGGCGACCTGCGCAACAAGTACGTGTGGGTGGTGCTGCTGGTGATGCTCGCCTTCGGTGCCATCGGCTGGTACGACGACTGGATCAAGATCGTCAAACGCGACCCGAACGGGCTGAAGTCGCGCTGGAAGTACCTGCTGCAGTCGGTGTTTGGCCTGGCGGCCGGCATCTACCTGTACCAGACCGCGGACGTACCGGCGGCCACCACGTTCTATATCCCGCTGTTCAAGGCGGTGGCGTTGCCGCTGGTGTCGATCACCTTCGTCGCCATCGCCTATTTCTGGATCGTCGGCTTCTCCAACGCGGTCAACCTCACCGACGGCCTCGATGGCCTGGCGATCATGCCGACGGTGCTGGTGGCCTGCGCGCTGGGCGTGTTCGCCTATGCCTCGGGCAACGCGGTGTTCTCCAACTACCTGCAGATCCCGCAGATTCCGGGTGCCGGCGAACTGGTGATCATCTGCGCGGCGATCGCCGGCGCAGGGCTCGGCTTCCTGTGGTTCAACACCTATCCGGCGATGGTGTTCATGGGTGATATCGGCGCGCTGGCGCTCGGTGCGGTGCTGGGCACCATCGCGGTGATCGTTCGCCAGGAACTGGTGCTGGTGATCATGGGCGGCATCTTCGTCATCGAGACGCTCTCGGTGATGATCCAGGTGGCGTCGTTCAAGCTCACCGGCAAGCGCGTGTTCCGGATGGCGCCCATCCACCACCACTTCGAGCTCAAGGGCTGGCCGGAGCCGCGCGTCATCGTGCGCTTCTGGATCATCTCGGTGATCCTGGTGCTGGTCGGCCTCGCGACGTTGAAGGTGCGCTGATGGCCGTTGCCGACACCACCGCCAGCCGCCAGGCCACCCGCCTGGATGCCATCCAGGGGCGCTTCGACCCGTGGCTGTGTGGCGCCGCCATCGCGCTCGCGGTGCTGGGCGTGGTGATGGTCGGTTCCAGCTCGATCGCGGTGGCCGAGGAGCTGGAGGTCGGCCCGTTCTACTTCCTGGTGCGCCACCTGATGTTCCTGGGCATGGGCGCGGTGCTGTGCGCGCTGGTGATGCGCACCGAGCTCAAGAGCATCGAGAAGTACGACCGCCTGCTGCTGCTGGGCTGCTTCGGCCTGCTGCTGCTGGTGTTCATCCCGGGCCTTGGCCACAGCGTCAATGGTGCGCAGCGCTGGATCAACCTGGGCGTCTCCAACTTCCAGGTCGTGGAAGCGGTGAAGCTGATGTACATCGTGTGGCTGGCCAGCTACCTGGTGCGCTTCCGCGACGAGGTCAACGCGACCTGGGGCGCGATGCTCAAGCCGATCTTCGTGGCCTGCGGGCTCATGGTGCTGCTGGTGTTCCAGCCCGACTTCGGCTCGCTGGCGCTGATGCTGGCGATCACCGCCGGGATGCTGGTGCTGGGCGGCGTGCACCTGCCGCGGATGGCGGCGCCGGTGGTCATCGGCCTGCCACTGCTGGCGATCGTGGCGATCGCCGAGCCGTACCGCATGCGCCGCCTCACCTCGTTCATGGACCCGTTCGCGGATCCGTTCAATTCCGGCTACCAGCTCGCCAACGCGCTGATGGCGGTGGGCCGCGGCGAACTCACCGGCGTCGGCCTGGGCGCGTCGATCCAGAAGCTCAACTACCTGCCCGAGGCGCATACCGACTTCATCCTGGCGGTGATCGCGGAGGAACTCGGCTTCCTCGGCGTGTGCCTGGTGATCGGCCTGTACGCGCTGCTGGTCGGGCGCGCGCTGTGGATCGGCCTGAAGTGCGTGGAGATGCGCCGCCACTTCGCCGGCTACTGCGCCTTCGGCGTGGCACTGGCGATCGCGCTGCAGAGCCTGGTGTCGATCGGCGTCAACCTCGGCCTGCTGCCAACCAAGGGCCTGACGCTGCCGCTGATCTCGTCGGGCGGCTCCAGCGTGATGATGACCTGCGTCGCGGTCGGCCTGCTGCTGCGGGTGTCGTTCGAACTCGACCGCGCGCAGCGCCAGGTCGCGCGCCTGCGGGGCGATGCACCTGCTCCGGCACCGACCGCGCACGACCCTGCGCCCGCACGCGCCACGCCTGCCACGCACGCGCCGGCCGCCGAGGCCGCGCCGCTGCCCACCTACGGCACCAGCCGCCTGCGCCAGCGCGTTGAACCCACCTTCGGGAGAACCTCTGCATGATCCGTCGCCTGCTCGACGCCCGCCTGCTGTCCGGCGCCGAACTCGCGCGTGCCTACGGGCGGGTGCATTTCGTCGGCATCGGCGGCGCCGGCATGAGCGGCATCGCCGAGGTGCTCGACACGCTGGGCTACAACGTGTCGGGTTCCGACCTCGCCGACAACGCGGTGACGCGTCGCCTGCAGGCGCTCGGCATCCGCGTGCATCGCGGGCATGCCGCCAACAACGTGCAGGGCACCGACTGCGTGGTGATCTCCAGCGCGATCCGGGCCGACAACCCGGAACTGGTGGAAGCGCGTGCGCGCCGCATCCCGGTGGTGCCGCGTGCGGAGATGCTGGCCGAACTGATGCGCCTCAAGCGCGGCATCGCGGTCGCCGGCACCCACGGCAAGACCACCACCACCTCGTTGACGGCCAGCGTGCTGGCCGAGGGCGGCATGGACCCGACCTTCGTCATCGGCGGGCAGCTGCTGGCCGCCGGCGCCAATGCGCGTCTGGGCGGCGGTGACTGGCTGGTGGCCGAGGCCGACGAGAGCGACGGCAGCTTCCTGCGGCTGAACCCGCTGGTGGCGGTGGTCACCAATATCGATGCCGACCACCTCGAGAACTACGGTGGCGATTTCGCGCGCGTGCAGGCGGCGTTCTCCGAATTCCTGCACCGGCTGCCGTTCTACGGGCTGGCGGTGCTGTGCATCGACGATCCCGAAGTCGCGCGGCTGGCCGAGGAGACTCCGCGCCACGTGACCACCTACGGCTTCAGCGTGGATGCCGACGTGCGCGCCGAGGACGTGGTGCAGCATGGTGCGCGCATGTGCTTCACGCTGTGCCTGCCCGATGGCAGCCGCATGCCGGCGACGCTGGCACTGCCCGGCCGCCACAACGTGCAGAACGCGCTGGCGGCGGCGTCGGTGGGCTGGCAGGTCGGTGTGGACCCGGCGCGCATCGTGCAGGCGCTGGAGAAGTTCCAGGGCATCGGCCGCCGCTTCAACCTGCTGGCCGAACTGACCACCGCGCAGGGCGCGACGGTGCAGCTGGTCGACGACTACGGCCACCACCCGAAGGAACTCAAGGCGGTGTTCGAGGCCGCGCGCGGCGGCTGGCCGGACAAGCGGCTGGTCGTTGCCTTCCAGCCGCATCGCTACAGCCGCACCCGCGACCTCCTCGACGATTTCGCCGCGGTGCTGTCGGATGTCGACGTGCTGGTGCTGACCGAGGTCTATGCCGCCGGCGAGGCGCCGCTGGCGAATGCCGATTCGCGGGCGCTGGCACGTGCAATCCGTGCGCGCGGGCGTCTCGATCCGGTGGTCGTCGACGGCACCGATGAACTGCGTGCGGTGCTGCCCGACGTGCTTGCCGATGGCGACCTGCTGCTGGTGATGGGCGCGGGCGACATCGGCCATGCCGCACAGCAGCTGGCACTGGAAGGTTTCCCGGAGGCGGCGCGATGAGTGCACGTCCGCTGCCCGCCCCGCGCCTCGTCGATCCCGCCGGCTTCGGCCGCGTCGCCGTGCTGCTCGGCGGCACCGGGTCCGAGCGCGAGGTGTCGCTGGAATCCGGTCGCAACGTGCTCGAAGCACTGCGCGCGCGTGGCGTCGATGCACAGCCGGTCGACGGCATCGCCGCGCTGGCGCAGGCACTGGTGGCACGCCGCTACGACCGCGTGTTCAACGTGCTGCACGGCCAGCACGGCGGTGGCGAGGACGGCGTGGTGCAGGGGCTGATGGATGCGCTCGGGGTGCCGTACACCGGCTCCGGCGTGCTCGGCTCGGCGCTGAGCATGGACAAGATCCGCACCAAGCAGGTGTGGTTGAGCCTCGGTCTGCCGACCCCGGCCTATGCGCGCCTGGCGCGTGGCGACGACGTGCATGCCGCCGCGCGCACGCTGGGCCTGCCGGTGATCGTCAAACCGTCGCAGGAAGGCTCCAGCGTCGGCGTCAGCCGCGTGTTCGACGATGCCGGCCTCGAGGAGGCGGTGCAGCTGGCCGCGCGCTACTCGGGCGAGCTGCTGGTGGAGCGCATGGTGGTCGGCGACGAGCTCACCGTCGGCATCCTCGACACCGGCGACGGCCTGCGCGCGTTGCCGTCGATCCGCATCGTGCCAAAGGGGGCGTGGTACGACTACGAAGCCAAGTACGTGTCCGACGCCACGCAGTACCTGTGCCCGGGCCTCGAGGGCGACGACGAGCGTCGCATCGGCGAACTCGCGCTGGCGGCCTTCGTCGCCGCCGGCTGCGGTGGCTGGGGCCGCGTCGACATCATGCGCGACCGCGACAGCGGCAACTTCCAGCTGCTCGAGGTCAACACCGCGCCGGGGATGACCAGCCACTCGCTGGTGCCCAAGGCCGCCGGCCGGATCGGCATCGGGTTCGAGGAACTGTGCTGGCGCGTGCTGGAGCAGACCCTGTGAACGCGATGCTGCGCATCCTCGCCTGGGCACTGGCGCTGGCACTGGTGGCACTGCCGGTGGTGGCGGTGGTGCAGGGCTGGATCGGCGCCGAGCGCTGGCCGCTGCGCACGCTGCGGGTGATCGGCGACCTCGCCTGGGTCGAGGACGCGGCGCTGCGCGAGGCGGTGTTGCCGCATGCACAGCGCGGGTTCTTCGCCGTCGACCTCGCTGCCGCCCAGGCCGCCGTATCGACGCTGCCGTGGGTGGAACAGGCGGAAGTGCGCAAGCGCTGGCCGGACGTGCTGGAAGTGCGCGTCAGCGAACACCGTCCGTTCGCGCGCTGGGGCGACGACCGCCTGCTGTCCGAGCAGGGTCGGCTGTTCCCGGCCGCGGGCACCACGCCGCCAGATGGCCTGCCGTGGTTCGACGGCCCGGAGGCACGCGTGCCGGACGTGGTCGCGCTCTACAACGAGTCGCGCGCGCTGTTCACCGCGGTCGGCGACGACGTCGAGCGCGTGGCGGTGGATTCGCGTGGCAGCTGGTCGATGCGCCTGGCCAGCGGCACCGACGTGGTCATCGGTGGGCAGCAGGCGCGCCCGCGCATCGAACGCTTCGCCCGCCTGTTGCCGCGGCTGCTGCACGAGCGCGCCGAGCGCCTGCAGCGGGCGGACCTGCGCTACACGAATGGCTTTGCACTGACCTGGGGCGAAGCCGCCCCGGCCGATGGCACGGACACCGCCACCGTGGCGGTGGATGGCCGTCCGCTCGCAGCCGCGCGAATGCGTGCAGCGCAGCCGCTCGACGCGATCGTCCGTGCCCTGACCTCCGGCGCCCCGCGCGCACTGTTTCCCCCCTTCATTTCCGGCAGCACCGCATGAACCGCAAAGGCGACAAGGCCCTGATCGTCGGCCTCGACATCGGCACCTCCAAGGTGGTGGCGCTGGTGGGCGAGTACTCCCCCGGCAACCCGATCGAGGTGATCGGCATCGGCAGCCATGAATCGCGCGGGCTCAAGCGCGGCGTGGTGGTCGACATCGAATCCACCGTGCAGTCGATCCAGCGCGCGATCGAGGAAGCCGAGCTGATGGCCGGCTGCGAGATCCGCTCGGTGTATGCCTCGATCTCCGGTAACCACGTGCAGTGCAAGAACTCGCCGGGCATCGTGCCGATCCGCGACGGCGAGGTGACCTGGGCCGATCTCGACCGCGTGCTCGACGCCGCCAAGGCGGTGGCGATCCCGGCCGACCAGAAGATCCTGCACGCGATTCCCCGCGAGTACGTGCTCGACGACTCGCAGGAAGGCATCCGCAATCCCGTCGGCATGACCGGCGTGCGCCTGGAGGTGCACGCGCACCTGGTGGTGTGCGCGCAGTCGGCCGCCGCCAACATCTCCAAGTGCGTGCAGCGCTGCGGCCTGCAGATCGACGACCTGGTGCTGTCGTCGCTGGCATCCAGCACCGCCGTGCTCACCGCCGACGAGCGCGAGCTGGGCGTGGTGCTGGTCGACATCGGCGCCGGCACCACCGATCTGGCGGTGTTCGTGCAGGGCGCGATCTCGCACACCTCGTCGCTGCCGATCGCCGGCGACAAGGTCACCGAGGACATCGCGCACATGCTGCGCACGCCCACGCCGGAAGCCGAGCAGATCAAGGTGCGCTACGCCTGCGCGCTGGCGCAGCTGGCCACCAGCGAGGAATCGATCCAGGTGCCGAGCGTGGGCGACCGCCCGCCGCGGCGTCTGCCGCGGCAGTCGCTGGCGCAGGCGGTGCAGGCACGCTACGAGGAGATCTTCGAGATGGTGCAGGCCGAACTGCGCCGCTCGGGCTTCGAGCAGCACGTGCGCGCCGGCATGGTGCTGACCGGCGGCGCCGCGAAGATGGAAGGCGTGGTCGAACTCGCCGAGGAAATGCTGCAGATGCCGGTGCGCGTGGGCATTCCGCAGCACGTGACCGGGCTGGGCGAAGTGGTCGGCAACCCGGTGCACGCCACCGGCGTGGGCCTGCTGCTGATGGGCAGCCAGATCGAACATCCCCGCCGCCCGGTGATCCCGACCGGGCGCGCAGGCAGCTTCTTCAAGAAATTGAAGGAGTGGTACCGGGGCGAATTCTGAGCCGGCCCGCCACGCGCGGGACGGACGGAGGGAAGCAGGGCGGAGCAGGGCGTTTCAACAACATATCGATAAGCAACACACACACTTGCGAGGACAACGGACATGGCGCATTTCGAACTGGTAGAGAAGATGGCACCCAATGCCGTCATCAAGGTCATTGGCGTGGGCGGTGGCGGTGGCAACGCCGTGGCCCACATGGTCAGCAGCAGCGTGGACGGGGTGGAGTTCATCACCGCCAACACCGACTCGCAGGCGATCAAGAACTGCGGCGCGAAGCTGCAGCTGCAGCTCGGTGGCAATGTCACCAAGGGCCTCGGTGCGGGCGCGAACCCGGAGGTCGGCCGCCAGGCCGCGCTGGAAGACCGCGAGATCATCATGGACGCGCTGCAGGGCGCGGACATGGTGTTCATCACCGCCGGCATGGGCGGTGGCACCGGCACCGGTGCGGCGCCCGTGGTTGCGCAGCTGGCGAAGGAGATGGGCATCCTCACCGTCGCCGTGGTCACCAAGCCGTTCCCGTTCGAGGGCCGCCGCCGCATGCAGGTGGCGCTCAAGGGCATCGAGGACCTGTCGCAGCACGTCGATTCGCTGATCACCATTCCCAACGAGAAGCTGATCACCGTGCTCGGCCGCAACGCCACCATGATCCAGGCCTTCCGTGCCGCCAACGACGTGCTGCTGGGCGCGGTGCAGGGCATCGCCGACCTGATCGTGCGCCCGGGCCTGATCAACGTCGACTTCGCCGACGTGCGCACCGTCATGTCCGAGATGGGCCTGGCGATGATGGGCACCGGCCACGCCCGCGGCGACGACCGTGCGCAGGCCGCGGCCGAGGCGGCGATCCAGAACCCGCTGCTCGACGACGTCAACCTCGCCGGTGCCAACGGCATCCTGGTCAACATCACCGCCGGCCCGGACTTCACCATGTCGGAGTTCGACGAGGTCGGCCGCACGGTGGAGAACTTCGCCTCCGAGGACGCCACCGTGGTCATCGGCACCGTGCTCGACCCGGACATGCAGGACGAAGTGCGCGTGACCGTGGTCGCCACCGGCCTCAACCGCGCGGCCACCCGCAGCAGCGTGCGCGGCAGCGACTACAACGCCGAGCCGGCGCGTCGCCCGCAGGTGCAGCTGATCCACACCCAGGCCAAGCGCGACGGCACCACCGGCATGGTCATCGAGGACGCCGTTGCCGGCCAGGCGCCGAGCATCGCCTCGGCCCTGCGTGGCCGCAGCGTGGCCACCGAGGACACCGCGAAGCCCGCCGTCGCCGATTTCGGCAACGACAGCAGCTACCTGGATATTCCTGCGTTCCTGCGTCGTCAGGCCGACTGATGCCATCCATGGCGAGGCGGCCCGGGATCAGAGCCCCCGGCCCGGCCGTCCATGGCCGGGCGTTCGCCCACCCGCGAGGCAATGCCTCGCAGGCGGGTGGGCTCACCCTGCGCCGCCAGGCTGACTGACGGTCGTCTCCGTTGCAGCGGTCCGGGCCGTCCGTCCCGGGCCGCAGTGGTACTGACGTGTCCTTTGTCACCGGGCCTGCGCCGGCCCGGTGGCGTTTTACGCGAGGCCTCCCGGGCCCCGTCGCTTCCGTTCAGGTTAAGCGGGGCGCGTGCTAACCTTCGCGCGTTCCGCGTTGGCCCACCGGGTTCCCGCGCTCCTGGCAGACCCCTGATGCCCAAGCAACGCACCCTCAAGAACACCATCCGCGCCACCGGCGTAGGCCTGCACAGTGGCGAGAAGGTCTTCCTGACGCTGCGTCCGGCGCCTGTCGATACCGGCATCGTGTTCCGCCGCGTCGACCTCGATCCGGTGGTGGAAATTCCCGCCAACGGCGAACTCGTCACCGAGACCATGCTCTGCACCGGGCTGACCCGTGGTGCGGGCAAGGTGATGACGGTCGAGCACCTGATGTCGGCGCTGGCCGGGCTGGGCGTGGACAACATCTTCGTCGAGCTGTCGGCGGCGGAAGTGCCGATCATGGACGGCTCGTCCGGTCCGTTCGTGTTCCTGCTGCAGTCGGCCGGGATCGTGCTGCAGGATGCCCCCAAGCGCTTCATCCGCATCAAGCGCGACATCGAGGTGCGCGACGGCGACAAGATCGCGCGCTTCAAGCCGTATGACGGCTTCCGGCTCGACTTCACCATCGAGTTCGACCATCCGGCGATCCCCGCCACCCAGTCACGCGCCGTGGTGGAGTTCTCGACCGGGAACTACATCCGCGAAGTGAGCCGCGCGCGCACCTTCGGCTTCATGCGCGACCTCGAGTTCATGCGCGAGCGAAACCTCGGCCTGGGCGGCTCGATGGACAACGCCATCGTCCTCGACGAGTTCCGCGTGCTCAACGACGACGGCCTGCGTTACGCCAACGAGTTCGTGCGCCACAAGATCCTCGACGCCGTCGGCGATCTCTATCTCGCCGGCCACCCGATCCTCGGTGCCTTCGAGGGCTTCAAGTCCGGCCATGCGCTCAACAACAAGCTGGTGCGTGCGCTGCTGGCCGAGCCATCGGCCTGGGAAGAGGTGAGCTTCGACGCGCAGGCCGAGGCCCCGGTGTCCTACGGCGTTCCCGTCGCCGCCTGAGCACGTGCCCGCGCGGCGTCGCATCGACCCTACGCGGCAAACCCACGAACCGGTCCGGACGCGACGCCCCGACGCGAGGACGCGCGTCGGGCGCCGATCGCACGCGCTGGACGCCCTGCATCCGGGCGGATGCCGGGACGCCCTGCATGTACCGATGTCGGGTTGCGCATGGCCACTGGATCGCAGCGCGGTGCGGTCGCATCCGGGGGATCGGCGACGCAATCGCAACGCCAGCGCGACCCGCGCAGGTCACTTCATTGGACTTTCCAATGCGACGCGTGCCCGGCACGAGGTTCTGACCGCTGGCAAGGTGCGTCGCGGGGGCTCACCAACGTGAGTTCCGAGTGAACTCATAACGAAAAGTTAACGGAAATTTACGCTTACTTACCGAGTCGTTAACCCTTCGCGCGGGTATGGCCGATAGGATGCCCCGTCCCCGCCGTGCAGGCCGCGTGAAGCCGCGGCGGGTGTCAGGACCCGCTTCGATCGTCGGTGTCGTTGGTCGACAGGAGCGTGACCGCCTCGCGCAGGGCCTGTTCGGCGTGTGGCGAAAGAGGACGTGACCTGGGCCTGGCCGGGGGAGGCGGCGAGGCGGGTCGGCTGGTGGTACGCACCACCAGCACCGTGACATCCAGCCCGAGGGAGCGGGCGGCTTCCAGGATCTGTGGACCGGCCAGCCTTGCACGGGCATGCCAGACCGCAGCTTCCACCAGCAGTACGAGCCTGCCACCGTCGACGTTGCCCAGCCGCGCATGCGCGGCCAGCGCCGGGGGAAGCAGGGGACGCAGTCGCCGGTCCAGGTCGTCGAGCCACAGTGCCCGACGCAACGGATCACCGGCCGCACCGCCCAGCAGCGTATCGAGCGCCGGCTGTGGGGTTTGCGGACCGGTTCTTGGTGGCTTTGAACGAACTCCGGACATGTGAAGCAATGACCTTGAACTCTTATACCCGGCAGGCGCGAGCCCGCATGATGCACTGGTTGCGGTGCACGCGTGCCCGGATCGCCCGCCGCCCGATGACCGCCGCCGCCGTGCTGGCCTGCTCGGGCCTGGTCCTCGGTGCCGGCGCCGCTGCCGGCGAGATCTCCCGCCTGAAGGCGGAAAACACCCGCCAGCAGGCGCTGATCGACAACACCCGCCAGGAGGCCCAGCGCGAGGTCAACGCGCTCGCCGCGCGTCTCGGCGAACTCCAGGCCCAGGCCAACCGCCTCAATGCGCTGGGCGAGCGCCTGACCCGCATCGGCAAGCTCGGCGAGGGCGAGTTCGACTTCACCACCGCGGTCGCCGTCGGTGGTCCGGGTCCCGTCCAGGACATGCCGGCCCGTGCGCTGCACGAGGGCATGGAGCAGGTGGACACCCAGTTCCGCACCTCGGGCGACCAGCTCTCGGTGCTCGAGGCGCTGCTGCTCGGCGAGGAGATGGAGCGTGCCGCGCTGCCCTCGCGCTCGCCGGTGGGCAGCAGCTATGTCACCTCCAGCTACGGCTACCGCGCCGACCCCTTCAGCGGCGGCCGCGCCTTCCACCGCGGCATCGACTTCAGCGCCCGCCTCGGCGATCCGGTGATGGCGGTGGCCGATGGCGTGGTCAGCTACTCCGGCCAGCGCTCCGGCTACGGCAACGTGGTCGAGGTCGACCATGGCAATGGTTACGTCACCCGCTACGCGCACAACTCGCGCAACACCGCGCGGGTCGGCGACCTGGTGCGCGCCGGCACCGAACTGGCGAAGGCCGGCTCGACCGGGCGCTCGACCGGCGTGCACGTGCACTTCGAAGTGTGGGAAGGTGGCCGCGTGCTCAACCCGCGGCAGTTCCTCGCCGACATGGGTGTCTCGCGCCAGTAGGACCCCAGGCGAACCGTGCGGAAGATCGTCCGGTTGCGACCCGCCACGTTCGAGGTATCTCCCGCCCGGCACCATCGCCCCTCTCCTGTTTACGCGAGAGAGGATGGGGTGAGGGCGGAGCTCGCCGCGCTCGTCCCAAGGTGCCCTCGCCAGTCGGGCCGGTGACTCGGTTTTCCTTGAAAGCCGCCGCGCGCGTCCCCACGCTACAATCCGCGTTGCCATGAGAAAGGGCGCCCCGCGCCCTTTTTTCGTTGCGGGCCGGCACGACCGGCCCGTGCCCCGAACCCCGAACCGGTACACCCATGCTCAACCGCCTGCTCACCAGCGTCTTCGGCAGCCGCAACGAACGTCTCGTCAAACAGCTCGACAAGGTCGCCCAGAAGGTCAATGCACTCGAGCCGGAGATGCAGAAGCTCACCGACGCCGAGTTGCAGGCCAGGACCCCGCACTTCAAGCAGCGCGTCGCCGATGGCGAGTCGCTCGACAAGCTGCTGCCGGAAGTGTTCGCGGTCTGCCGCGAGGCCAGCCGCCGGGTGCTGGGCATGCGCCACTACGACGTGCAGCTGATCGGCGGCATGGTGCTGCACATGGGCAAGATCGCCGAGATGCGCACCGGCGAGGGCAAGACCCTGGTGGCCACGCTGCCGGTCTACCTCAACGCGCTGGAAGGCAAGGGCGTGCACGTGGTGACGGTCAACGACTATCTGGCGCGCCGCGACGCCGCGCAGATGGGCAAGCTCTACAACTGGCTGGGCCTGACGGTGGGCGTGGTCTACCCGGGCATGCCGCACGGCGACAAGCACGCCGCCTACGGCGCCGACATCACCTACGGCACCAACAACGAATTCGGCTTCGACTACCTGCGCGACAACATGGCGCTGTCGAAGGCCGACCGCTACCAGCGCGGGCTGAACTACGCGATCGTCGACGAGGTGGACTCGATCCTCATCGACGAGGCGCGCACGCCGCTGATCATCTCCGGCCCGGCCGACGAGACCCCCGAGCTCTACATCAAGGTCAACCGCATCGTGCCGTCGCTGGTGCGGCAGACCGCCGAGGATGGCGAGGGCGACTTCTGGGTCGACGAGAAGCAGAAGCAGGTGCACATGTCCGAGGCGGGCCAGGAGCACGCCGAGGAACTGCTGCGCAAGGCCGGCATCATCGGCGAGGACGAGGGCCTGTACGACCCGCACAACATCCACGTCGTGCATCACCTCAACGCCGCGATGCGCGCACACGCGATCTACCAGCGCGACGTCGACTACATCGTGCGCGACGGCGAGGTGGTGATCGTCGACGAGTTCACCGGCCGTACGCTGCCGGGTCGGCGCTGGTCGGATGGCCTGCACCAGGCGGTCGAGGCGAAGGAAGGCGTGCCGGTGCAGCGCGAGAACCAGACGCTGGCCTCGATCACCTTCCAGAACCTGTTCCGCATGTACGGCAAGCTCTCGGGCATGACCGGTACCGCCGATACGGAAGCCTACGAGTTCCAGTCGATCTACGGGCTGGAAGTGGTGGTCATCCCCACCCACCGGCCGATGGTGCGCAAGGACCACCCCGACGCGGTGTTCCTCAACCGCGCCGGCAAGTACCGCGCCGTTGCCCGCGAGATCAAGGATGCCTACGAGCGCGGCCAGCCGGTGCTCGTCGGCACCACCTCGATCGAGGTCTCCGAACTGCTGTCGGCCGAACTGCGCAAGGACAACATCCCGCACGAGGTGCTCAACGCCAAGCAGCACGAGCGCGAGGCGCAGATCATCGCCCACGCCGGCCGCCCGAAGGCGGTGACCATCGCCACCAACATGGCCGGCCGCGGTACCGACATCGTGCTCGGCGGTTCGCTGGAAGCGGAGCTGCACGAGCTCGGCGAGGAAGCCGGCGACGAGCAGAAGGCGGCGGTACGCGCGGCGTGGCAGCAGCGCCATGACCAGGTGGTGGCGGCGGGTGGCCTGCACATCATCGGCACCGAGCGGCACGAGTCGCGTCGTATCGACAACCAGCTGCGTGGCCGCGCCGGGCGCCAGGGCGATCCGGGTTCCAGCCGCTTCTACCTGTCGCTGGAAGACAACCTGATGCGCATCTTCGCCGCCGACTGGGTGCAGAAGGTGATGGCGCGCATGGGCCTGCAGGAGGACGACATCATCGAGTCGCCGCTGGTCACCAAGCAGATCGCCAACGCACAGCGCAAGGTGGAAGCGCACAACTTCGACATCCGCAAGAACCTGCTCGACTTCGACGACGTCAACAACGACCAGCGCAAGGTGATCTACGGCCAGCGCGACGAACTGCTCGACGCCGACAGCGTCAAGGAAACCGTCGACGGCATCCGCGCCGACGTGGTGGCGGAAATCGTGGGGCGCTTCGTGCCGCCGGAATCGATCGACGCGCAGTGGGACCTGCCGGGCCTGGAAGCGGCGCTGGAAGCCGACTTCGGCCTGCGCCTGGACCTGCGCAGGCTGGTCGAGGAGGAGATCGACGCCGAGGGCATCACCGCGCACGTGCAGGAAGCGGTGGACGCGCTGTTCGCGGCCAAGGAGCAGCAGATCGGCAGCGAGACCATGCGCATGCTCGAGAAGCACCTGATGCTCAACGTGGTCGACCAGAGCTGGAAGGAGCACCTCGCGCGCATGGACTACCTGCGCCAGGGCATCTACCTGCGCGGCTACGCGCAGAAGCAGCCGAAGCAGGAGTACAAGCGCGAGGCGTTCCTGCTGTTCTCGGAAATGCTCGACAAGGTCAAGCGCGAGGTCATCGCCATGCTGGCGCGCGTGCGCGTGCGCAGCGAGGAGGAGATCGCGGCGATGGAGGCCGAGGAGCGTCGCCAGGTCGAGGCCAAGCTCAACCAGGCGCAGTTCCAGCATGCCGATGCCGGCGGCTACGGCGCCGACGAGGAAGCCGAGGCCGTGCAGCGTGGGCTTGCAGCGCAGGGTGGCGGCGTGGCGCAGGTGACCCGCGACGCGCCCAAGGTGGGCCGCAACGATCCCTGCCCCTGCGGCAGCGGCAAGAAGTACAAGCATTGCCACGGGCAGCTCAGCTGAGCTGAGCTGCCCGTGGTGCCGTCCGCGGAGCGGGCGGCAACCCCCAGGTCCGCGTTGCTGACCATGGGGTGCCACGACGTTGCTTCCGATCCCCGCGCCTTCGGCGCGCCCCCTTACCAAGGGGGCTCTCCACCAGTAGGAGCAGCGCACCGGCTCGCTCCCCGCCACTAGTGGGGCAGCTCATCAGCTGGTTCCCCAGCGTGTACGGGAAGGCCAAGACTGGCCCGTCAGGACGCAGCTGTCTGAACGCTTCTCCCGCCCGCGGGAGAAGGTGGCGCCCCGATGCACATCCCGCGCCGGATCCAGCACCGGAACCCTCGCCAACATTCACCACCGGCAGAACCGCAGTTCCCGATGATGTCGCCATGAGTGACGAAGACAACGCCCCCGTCGTCGAAGTGATGGCGGGTGTGATCACCGACCCGCGCGGGCGGGTGCTGCTGACCCGCCGCACCGAGGGGCGTGACCTGGCCGGCCTGTGGGAATTCCCGGGCGGCAAGCGCGAGCCCGGCGAGACGCCGGAGCAGGCGCTGGTGCGCGAGCTCGACGAAGAGCTGGGCATCCGCGTCGACGTCGGCGCACCGCTGATCAGCGTGCCGCAGCGCTACCCGCACAAGCGCCTGCGCCTGGACGTGCGGATGATCGATGGCTGGCGCGGCACGCCGAAGGGACACGAAGGCCAGGCGATGGCCTGGGTGCCGCAGGACAAGCTCGAACGCTACATGATGCCGCCGGCCGATCGCCCGGTCGTGGCGGCGTTACGCCAGCCGGACCGTTACGCCGTCACGCCGCCGCCTGCGGAAGACGAACGCGACGAGGACTGGCTGGCCGGCGTCGAGCGGCTGCTTGCCGATGGCGTCCGCCGGCTGCAGCTGCGCCTGCCCGGCGTCGCGCCCGAGCGACGCGAGCGGCTGGTGGCCGCGGCGGCACTGCTGGCACGCGCGGTCGACGCCGAGGTGCTGGTCAATGGCGATGCCGTGCTGGCGGCCGAGCACGGCTGCGGGCTGCACCTGCCTGCGGCCCAGCTGATGGCCTGCGAAACACGCCCGGTGGCCGAGGAGATTCCGTTCGGTGCTTCCTGCCACGACATCGCCCAACTGCGCCACGCGCAACAGGTGGGTTGTGATTTCGTCGTGCTCGGCCCGGTCGCGGCGACGGCGAGCCACCCGGAGGCCACCGGGATCGGCTGGGAGGCCTTTGCGGCGATGCGCGAGGAGGTGTCGCTGCCGATCTACGCGATCGGTGGCCTGGGCCCCGGAGACATCGGGATCGCACGCACGCATGGCGCGCAGGGCATCGCCGCGATCCGGGCGCTGTGGGCTGCGCACGAGCCCAGCCCGCCACGGCGGCGGGTGCGCGGCCAGGCACGCCGCCTGCTGGGCATGGGTGCGGGGCACGGCAGTGTGTAGCGGTTGCGCACCCTGACCAGGAACGCCCGGGGACTGGCGCGCCGGGCGCGAGAAGGGGTGTGCGGTTGACGGCCCAGAACCACCTTGCAGCCAGCGTCCGCAGGCCTACGATCTGGCCAACGTGGCCCGGAGACCCTGTGACGGCGCCTCCGGACCACCAGAGCGCCGCGACAGCCGTCGGCGGCGATCATCCACCTGCTTCGATCAGGCGGCCTGTTCGGCGGCGCGCTGGTTGCCACCCTGCTCGGCGAGGATGGTGAGCTTCTCGTCGGTCGCCTTTTCTTCCTCGAGCGTTTCCAGCAGCAGCGGCAGGGCGTCCTTGTAGCCGAGGCTCTTGGCCATCGCGCACAGCGTGCCGTAGGCGGCGATCTCGTAGTGCTCGGCCTTCTGCGCGCCGCCGATCAGCGCGGCGTCGCGCAGCGGGCCGGCGTCGATGGAGTCGATGATCTCCTTGGCCTCGTCGACCAGGCCTTCCATCGCCTCGCACTTGATGCGCTTGAGCTTGACGCCCAGCACTTCGGCCACCTGCTCCAGGCGTTCGACCTGTGCTTCGGTCTCGGTCAGGTGCGCCTCGAACGCGGCCACGAGGCCTTCGTCGGTGGCGGCCTTGGCCAGCCGCGGCAGCGACTTGGTCATCTGCTTCTCGGCGCTGTAGGTATCGGACAGTTCGTGGATGAAGAGGTCTTCAATCGTCTTGATCGCCATCGTGTGACTCCTGGAGTGAGGGGGCCGGAACCGGTCCACGGGCGGGCGGGGTGGACGCTCGTCGCGTCCGGTGGCAGGCGCGGTGGCGGCGGATGTGCCGTCTCCGCGACGCCGCGGTGGCCGCCGCTCAGCGTGGATGCCAGACCGTAGACAGCGCCCCGTGAGCGTGGCGCATAGGGAAACCGGGTGCTGCGCAAGCACCCCGGCGTGCACGGACGTGGGCCCCGGGCCCCCTGCGCGGGCTCAACGATGGCCTGCGGCCAGGCGCCGGTAACGCGTATCCAGCGCCGCGACATGGCCGTCGAGCGCGTCCAGCGGGCCGTCGTTGTAGACCACGTCGTCGGCCAGCTCCAGCCGCGTCGCGCGGTCCACCTGTGCCGCCAGCATGCGGCCGGCAAGCGCCGCATCGATGCCGTCGCGCTGCTGCAGGCGTGCCAGCTGCACCTCGCGCGGCACGTCCACCACCAGCACCCGGTCGATCCACGGGTAATGCCCACGCCCGCCTTCGGCCAGCAGCGGAATCGCCGCGATCGCGTAGGGGCCGGGCGCGGCTTCGCAGGCGCGACGCAGGCGCAGGCGCACCTGCGGATGCACGATGGCCTCCAGGCGCCGGCGCGCGTCGTCATCGGCGAACACGATCCGCCGCATCCGCGCACGGTCGAGGCTGCCGTCGGCCTGCAGCACCCGGCTGCCGAAGGCATCCACGACCGCGGCCAGGCCTTCGCTCCCCGGCGCGACGGCGTCGCGGGCGGCGATGTCGGCGTCCGCCACCGTCATCCCGTGCGCCGCGAAACGGCGTTCCACCTCGCTCTTGCCGGAGGCCACGCCGCCGGTCAGCCCGACCACATAGGTGCTCATGCCTCGTCCCCGGTTGGCGATGCATCGTCCTGCACGAACAGGCCGGCGTCGTCGCGCAGCACGCGGATGCTCTGCGCCATCGGTGCCAGCCGGATGCCTTCCTCGCGCAGCCGGCGCAGCAGGGTGAACAGCAGTTCGCTGCGAACGCCGCCGGCCGTGCGCGGAGAGTCGGTGAACCCCACCGCGGTCACGCTGATGCCGGTTGCGGCGATGCCGTCGAGGGTCTGCGACGGCGCGGGGTCTTCGAGCACCGCCGGATGCGCGGCAAACGTCTCCAGCAGGATCACGCGCAGGCGGTCGACGTCGGTATCCAGCGGCACCGGGAACTGCAGCAGCACCCGGCCCAGCGGGTTGGCCAGGGTCATGTTGCGCAGCGGTTTGGTGATCAGTTCGGAGTTGGGCACGATCACCGTGGAGCGGTCGGCCACGCGGATCTCGGTGGCGCGCACGCTGATGCGCTGCACGTCGCCCTCGAAATCACCCACCCGCACCCAGTCGCCGATCTTGACCGGTCGCTCGGCCAGCAGGATCAGCCCGGAGATGAAGTTCTGGGTGATCGCCTGCAGGCCGAAGCCGATGCCCACCGACAGCGCACCGACCACCAGGCCGATCTGCTGGATGCCGATGCCCAGCGCGGCCAGCCCCAGCGCCAGCACCACGGTGATGCCGAAGTACCGCGCGACGGTCGCCACCGAGTTGCGCGAGGCGGCGTCGAGGTCGGTGGCGGGCAGGAAGCGCTCCACCAGCCAGCCGTGCAGGGCCTGCACGGCCATCCAGCCACCGCCGAAGATCAGCACCGCCCTGAGCACGCCGCCGGGCGAGATCACCACTTCGCCGATGCGCAGGCCCGCACGCGCGGCCGCCACCAGCTCGCGCCAGCCGGAGAAACTGGTGCCCAGCGGTGCCAGCACCAGCGCGATCGCGACCAGCACCAGCAGGGCGCGGGTCACGGCGGAGACGATCAGCCCGGCCTGGCGCAGCCGGTGCGGGCGGATGCCGGTGGCGCGCGCGGTGGCGGTGCCCAGCCGGCTGCCGTCGCCAAACAGCACGCCGCACAGGTCGTCGATGCCGATCCACGCCAGGTACAGGCCCATCGCCACCACGCCCACCCACACCACCTCGCGGCCGATCAGCAGCGCGAACTGGAAATAGCCCAGCACCAGCGCCACCAGCAACGCCAGTACCGCCAGCCGGATGGCCCCCAGCAGCGCCCGCACCCAGGCGGCGACCGCCACGGTATCGGTGCCGCCGGGCCCCAGTGGCAGGCGCCGGCGCCGCACGCTGATCGCGAGCAGCGCATAGCTCAGCGCCACCGCGCCGGTGACGGTGGCGGCGAGCGCGGCGTGCGCATTGATCGCGACCATCACCCCTTCGACCACCCGGTCGACGAACACCAGCCCGCCGGCCAGCCACGGATACGGCCGCAGGCTGCCCACCATGTCTTCCGACAAGGGTGGCAGGCGCCACTCGGGGCTGGCGCGCATCAGCAGGCTGTTGCCCAGGCTCGCCACCAGCGCGCCGTACACCGCGGCGGCCACGATGGCGTTGGCGAGCTGCTCCATCACCGCCACCGGCGGGTCACCCCAGCGCAGCAGGTGCGACGCCAGCCACGCCGCCAGGCCGATGCACAGCATGCTCGACAGCACCAGCCAGGCCGCCAGCGCGGTGCGGCGCAGGCGGCTGTCGCCGGGGGTGTGGCGCAATGCGAAGCGGCGACCCGCGCGGCGCAGCACGCGGCGCAGCGGCCACGCCAGCACGATGGCCAGCGCCAGGACGCCGACCGCCACCGGCAGCCCGAAGCGGGCGATGCCATCGCGCACGCTGCGCTCCAGCAGGCCCAGGAACGCCAGCACGCGCTGGCGGTCGCTGGGGAAGTCCTCCGCGACCGCATGCCACAGCCGCGGCGTCAGCGGCGAACCGTAGCGCTGCGACAGCTGCTCGCCGAGCTGGCGGCCCTGGGTGGCGGTGATCTCCTCGCGCACGTCGCGGATGTCGATGCCGAGGAGCCGCCCGCGCTTGACCGCGCCATCGAGCACCGAAACGCGCGCCGCAAGCTCGGCACGGCGTTCGCGGATCCCGGCATCCTCGCCGGCGGCGTCCTCCGGAATCGGCCCCAGTTCGTCGAGGCGGCCCTGCACGCGGGCGAGTTCGGCTTCCAGCGTGCGTACCGCATCCTGCACGCGCACGTCGAGTGCCACCGCGGCATCGCGCAGCTGCACGAAGCCGGCGGTGTCGGTGGTTTCGCCCAGCCGCTCGCGCAGGGCCAGGAGTTCGTCGTCGGCCGTGTCGAGCGTGGCGGTCGCCGCCTCCGCGGCCGGGACGGGGGCCGTGGGTTCCGCCACCGGCTGTGCGAAGGCCGGCGCCATCAGCAGCAGCCAGAGCAGCACCATGGCGATACGCGCGGCCAGCGGATGCGACAACGCCCCGCGTTGCGTGGAGCGGGCAGAACTGCAGCGGAACCTGGGCGCTGGCGTCATGCGGACCGTTCGGACAGGAGTCGGCCGCCATTGTCGCCGCCGCAGGCGTGATGTCCACGTGTCAGGTGCAGGCGCCCTCATCCGCGCTGTTCGCCGACATGTCCAATCGTGGCCGACGGCGCTACTCCGCGTCGGACCAGCGTGACAGGTCCTGGGTGATGCGGTCGATATCGGCCCACGGGTGCTTGCGGCGACGACGCAGCAGCGCCGGAACCTCGTGGATGGTGAAGGCATCGGCGCGCTTGAGCTTCGACAGCTCGCTCCATGCCAGCGGCAGCGCCACCGGTGCGCCCGGCCGGCCGCGCAGCGAGTACGAGGCCACCGCCGTCGCGCCGCGGCCATTGCGCAGGTAGTCGACGAAGATGCGCTTGTTGCGCAGGCTCCTGGTGGCGGTGGCCAGGAAGCGGTCCGGCAGCGCACGCGCCAGCGCATCGGCGAAGCCATGTGCGAAGCGCTTGGTGAGGTCCCAGTGGCAGCCCGGGTTGAGCGGCACCACCACATGCAGGCCCTTGCCGCCGGACACCCGCAGGAAGGATTCGAGTTCGAGTTGCGCCAGCAGCTTGCGGATGTCGACCGCGGCCTTCCTGACCTCGGCGAAGGGCACGTCGGGCCCGGGGTCGAGGTCGAACACCACGCGATCGGCGATGTCGGGTTCGGCCGCGTGCGAGCCCCAGGGATGGAACTCGATCGCGTTGAACTGCACCAGCTCCATCAGTGCGGCCTCGTCCTCCACCACCAGGTAGTAGGCGTTGACGCCGCTGTCCTCCTTCAGCCGCACCGACGAGACCAGCTCCAGCCCGGCGGTGTGGTGCTTCTGGAAGAAGCAGGGGCGCTCGACGCCACTGGGGCAGCGGATGATCGACAGCGGCCGCCCGGCGATCTCCGGCAGCAGGTGGTCGGCCACCGCGGCGTAGTAGTCCCACACGTCCTTCTTGGTTGCGCCGATGTCGGGAAACAGCACCTTGGTCGGGCTCGACAGCCGCGGCGGCGTGCGTGCGGCGGCGGGCGAGGGGGCCGCCGCCGCGCTGGACTTCGCGGCCGCCGCGCGCTTCGTCGACTTTTTCGCAGCCGACTTTCCTGCCGCAACCCTGGTCGGGGCGGCCTTCGTAGCCTTCCCTGCAGACGCTTTCGTGGCAGCCGCCTTCGTCGCGGCCCTGCGCGCGGTTTTCACCGCCTTCTTCGCCGGCTTGCCAGCCCCCGGCCCGCGATCGGAATCGGCGAGGTCGTCCACCGACTTGTCCCAGCGCACCGCCTTCAGCGACGGCTGCCGCAGCAGCTCCTGCCGCCCGATGCCGCGGTAGAACACCTCCACCACGAAGCACGGCTCGAACCAGGTGGCGGTGCGCAGGTCGGTGTCGGTGGTGCCCACATGCACGGTGGGCTTGCGCGCGCCGCCCTTGCCGAGTTTCGCGGTGACCTCGCGCATCAGCGTGTCGTTGAAGCCGCTGCCCACGCGTCCGGCATACAGCCAGCCATGCTCCGCATCCGGTTTCGCCAGCAGCAGCGAGCCGAAGCCGGTGCGGCTGCCCTTCGGCGCGGTGTAGCCGACCACCGCGAACTCATCGCTGGCCAGCAGCTTGGTCTTGCGCCAGTCGTCGCTGCGGCCGCCGTGGTAGGGGCGGTCGATGCGCTTGGAGATGATGCCCTCGAAGTGGGTGTCGCCCGCCAGCTTGAACGCGGCGTCGCCATCGCCTTCGATATGCGAGCTGTAGGCGAGGTGCGGCGGGGCACCATCCAGCAGCTCCTGCAGCAGGGCCTTGCGTTCGCGCAGCGGTGCGGCGGTGACGTCCACGCCATCGAGGTGCAGCAGATCGAACAGCGCGAACGCCAGCGCCCCCTGGCGTTCGCCCGAAAGCGTGGACTGCAGCAGGTTGAAGTCTTCCCTGGTGCCCTTGCCGGCGATGAGCTCGCCATCGAGCGCACCGGACTTCAGGCCGAGCGCGGTGATGGCGTCGCGGATCTCGGGGATCCTGTCGGTCCATTCCAGCGCATTGCGCGACCACAGGCGGACCTCGCCGTCGGCGATCGTGGCGAGGATGCGGTAGCCGTCCCATTTGAGCTCGTGCAGCCACTGCTCGCCCCTGGGCGGGGCATCGCCGAGCTTGGCCAGCTGCGGCTGGAACGGCCCGGTGGGCGCGTCGGCGCGCTTGGCACCGTCGAGTGCCAGCGCCTTCTTCGCCCAGTCCTTGCGGCGCCGGCGCGTCGGGGTGGGCGCGGTGGCGAGCTTCTTCTTGACCGCCTTGCCGGCGCCTGCGCGTTTCAGGTCCGCCGCCGGTGGCGGGGTGACGTCGGCCAGCAGGTCGTCGGCCTCCAGCGTGCCGGCGTAGGCATCCTTGTCCTTGAACAGCAGCCACTGCGGCTGCCGCGCCGGCTTGCCGGAGCGCACCAGGTGCCAGCCGCCCTTGAGCTTGTCGCCGAACAGCTCGAAGCGCAGATGCCCCTTGGCCAGCTGCTCCTCGGGATCGCCGCGGGTGGCCCAGACCCCGTGGTCGAAGCGCGCGACATGGCCGCCGCCGTACTGGCCCTTGGGAATCTCGCCCTCGAAGCCGGCGTAGTCGACGGGGTGGTCTTCGACCTCCACCGCCATCCGCTTGACGTCGGGGTCGTAGCTCGGGCCCTTGGGCACCGCCCAGCTCTTCAGGGCGTCGCCGACCTGCAGGCGGAAGTCGTAATGACGACGGCTGGCGTGGTGCAGCTGCACCACGAAGATCGCGCGCCTGCCCTTGGGCACCGGCTTGCCGGGCTCCGGCTCACGGGTCTTATCGAAACTCCGCTTGCGGCGGTAGTCGGCCAGGCTCATGCCGGCGCCGCGGCGTTACTGGCCGAGGTGGCGACGCACCGCGTCCGCGGTGGGGCCGACCGCGTCCACGGCCTCCTGCAGGCGATCACGGCTGACGCCCAGCGCCTTGGTCCAGTACTGGACTTCGTAGTCCTCGCTCATGTTGATGCGGTCGCGGTCCGGGCTGCCGGTCTGGGTCTTGTCGTCGGCCATGGGCTGTCTCCAGGTGAGGGTGGCCACACCGTGCGATGGCCTTTGTGGTGCCGCCGTGAACCGGCGCGTCAGGCACTCCAGTGGGGCCTGCGCACCGTCGTGCGCGTGCGAGGCGCGTCAGGCGCTCTTTGCGCGCTTTACGCTTTTCGCAGTCTTCGCGGTCTTCGCAGTTGTTGCGCGCTTGCGTGGTGCGGCGGGCGCGGTGACCTCGATCCACGTCGGTGCGTGGTCGCTGGGCTTCTCCAGCGCGCGCACCCAGCGATCGACACCTGCCGCCTTCAGGCGTTTGGCCAGGGGCGGGTTGAGCAGCAGGTGGTCGATGCGCAGGCCGCGGTCGCGCTGGAAGTGCTGGCGGAAGTAGTCCCAGAACGTGTAGATGGTTTCGTCCGGGTGCAGCGTGCGCAGCGCATCCGTCCAGCCCTGCGCCAGCAGCCGTTCGAACGCCTCGCGCACCTCCGGCTGCAGCAGCGCATCCTTGCGCCAGGACTTCGGGTCGTAGACATCGTCGTCGGTGGGGATGACGTTGAAGTCGCCGATCATCGCCACCGGGTGCGGCAGCTCCACCAGCGTGCGCGCGTGGCGGATCAGCCGCTCCATCCACGCCAGCTTGTAGTCGAACTTCGGCCCCGGCTGCGGATTGCCGTTGGGCAGGTACAGGCAGGCGACCACGATGCCGTGCACCGCCGCCTCCAGATAGCGGCTCTGGGTATCGTTGGCGTCGCCCGGCAGGCCGCGCCGGCTTTCCACCGGCACCGCGCCTCGGGCCAGCAGCGCCACGCCGTTCCACGAGCGCTGGCCCTGCCAGATCGCGCCGTAGCCGGCGGCGTCCAGGGCATCCACCGGGAACGCCTGGTCGAGCGCCTTCAGTTCCTGCAGGGCGACGATGTCGGGCTGCTCGCGTTCCAGCCAGGCGAGCAGATGCGGCAGCCGGGTGCCGATGCCGTTGACGTTGAAAGTGGCCAGCCGGAGCGTGCGGCGGCTCATGCCCGCACCATGGCGCGATCATCCGTGTTCAGGCGATCTCCGGGCGGGATCGATCGGGGCCAGCGTCGCTCCCACAAGCACGGCGCACGGTCGGAGGCCGCTGCTGGCGCCGGTGACGACGATTCCCCGATCGGCGTGGGCTTCATGACAGGACTCCCCGATCTGGACGGCGAGCGTAGGGCGGGTGTGATCGGCAAGGAGTGAAGCCGGCGCGGATTCGCGTTGCCCTGACCAGCGCGTGGCGAGGCGTGGGCCACGTCCGCGTCAGCCTTTGAGCGAAAGCGCGAGGCTCCCGCGGGCGCGCCGATCGCCGATGGTGTTGCCGCGCACCCGATGGCGCGCGGCAGCGGCGGGGGCGCCTGCGTGATCTTGCCGCCGCCATGACGCGGAACCGCCTACGCTCGGCCGACGCGCAAGGAGGAAGGATCATGGTCGAGCACGCATCTGTCGATATTGCCGCGCCGATGGCATCCGGCGCTGACGCACACCTGGTGTCCACTGGTCCCGCCACGTCGACGGAGGCGTCGCCCAGGCGCCCGGGCGCGCTGTCCGACGAACTGGAGACCCGCCTGTGCTCCCTGCAGCGCCGCCTGCCCTGGGCGCGCGAGCGCTACCCGGCCGACGAGGACTTCTGGACCTGGTTCCGCGGCGAGCTCTCGCTGATCCAGAGCCTGCCGACCACCCCGGCGGAACGCGCCGCCTATCAGCTGCGCATCGCCCTGATGATCGCCGAGCACCCGACGGCCTGCACAGCGCCGCAGGCAGCTGCGTAACGTTGCTCGGGGCGTTTATCGCGCCTGCGGGATCGGAATGTTGCGGTTTTCGGGGCTGGCCGGGTGAAACCCTTCTCCCGCGTGCGGGAGAAGGTGGCGCGAAGCGCCGGATGAGGGCAGACGCCCTAGACCCCCAGCCCCGCCCAGCTCATGTACGCCCCGATCAACCGGTCGCCCCACATGAAGACGATCCACCCGGCGGTCGCCAGATAGGGCCCGAACGGAATCGGCGATGCCCGGTCGCGCCCCTGCGTGGCCAGCCAGATCGAACCGATGATCGCGCCGGTCACCGCCGACACCAGAATGATCGGCAGGATCCCCACCAGCCCGCACCATGCACCCAGCGCGGCCAGCAGCTTGAAGTCGCCGTGGCCCATGCCGTCCTTGCCGGTGAGCTGCTTGAACACCCACCACACCGACCACAGGCTGACATAGCCCGCGATTGCGCCCAGCAGCGCAGGCTTCGCCGGCATATAGAGGTTGTCGGCCGCGGCGATCAGGCCCAGCCACATCAGCGGCAGCGTCAACTGGTCCGGTAGCAGCTGCGTGCGCAGGTCGATGCCCGACAGCGCGACGAGGAAGCAGGTCAGCACGATCGCGCCGAAGCCCTGCCAGCCGAAGCCGAAGTTCCACACGCAGGCCAGTACCAGCAGCATCGTCAGCAGCTCGACCAGCGGGTACTGGATCGAGATCGGCGCCTTGCATGAGCGGCACTTGCCGCGCAGCGCCAGCCAGCTGAAGACCGGGATGTTCTCGTACCAGCTCAGCTGGTGGCCGCAGTGCGGGCAGTGCGAGCGTTCCACCACGATGCCGGGCGGCGGCGGATCGTAGATCTCCGGTGCTTCCAGCACCTCGCGCGCGTCGCGCTTCCATTCCCACTCCAGCCGTTTCGGCAGCCGCAGGATCACCACATTGAGGAAGCTGCCGAGCATGAGCCCGAGCGCAGCCGCAGCCGGATACCCCAGTTCGGGGTGCTGATCGAGAAATGCCATGCGCGGGATTCTAGAGGAGCGGGCTAAGGGCTGCGGATCAGACCACGGCCGCCAGCTTGAAGATCGGCAGGTACATGCCGATGACCATGCCGCCGACGACCACGCCGATGAAGATCATGATCATCGGCTCGATCAGGCTCGACAGCGCATCCACCGCGTTGTTGACCTCTTCCTCGTAGAAGTCCGCCACCTTGAACAGCATGGTGTCGAGCGCACCGGCTTCCTCGCCGATCGCGGTCATCTGCACCACCATGTGCGGGAACAGGTTGACCTGCTTCATCGCCATGTTCATCGGGTAGCCGACGGAGACATCGTCGCGGATTTGCCAGGTAGCCTTCTCGTACACCGTACTGCCGGTGGCGCCGGCAACCGATTCGAGCGCCTCCACCAGCGGCACGCCGGCCTTGAAGGTTGTCGCCAGCGTGCGGCTGAAACGTGCGATCGCCGAGTTGTGCAGGATCTGGCCGATCACGGGGATTTTCAGCATCCAGCGGTCGATGGTGTGCTGTAGTGCAGGTGATCGCTTGTAAGCAAAGATGAAGGCAACGGCAGCGCCGACGGCAATGCCGAGAATCATCCACCAGTACGCGACCATGAACCGGCTGGCGGCGACGATCATCTGGGTAAAGGCGGGCAGTTCCGCACCGAAGCCTTCGAACACCGACTCGAACTGCGGCACCACGAAGATCAGCAGGATGGCGCTGACGATAATCGCCACGGCAATGACCGTCGCCGGGTAGAACAGCGCCTTCTTGATCTTGCCCTTCAGCGTCTCGATGTTTTCCTTGTAGGTGGCGATGCTGTCGAGCACGGTCTCCAGCACACCGGCGGATTCACCCACCCGCACGAGGTTGCGGGTCAGTTCGTCGAACTGCACCGGATACTTGCCCAGTGCCTCGGCGAACGCCGTGCCGTTCTCGATGTCGACGCGGATCGCGTTGATCATCTCCGCCATCTTCGGGTTCTTGTGACCGCTGCCGATGATTTCCAGCGCCTGCACGATCGGCACGCCGGACTTGATCATCGTGGCGATCTGGCGGCTGAAAACCGCGATGTCTTTGGGCGTGATCTTCTTGCCAGCGCCGCCAAACAGCGCCTTCTTCTTGGGCTTGACAACCCCGGGGCTGATGCCCTGCCGGCGCAGCTCGGCCTTCAGCAGGCTGGCGTTCTTCGCCGACTGCTCGCCCTTCATCTTCTTGCCGCGCTTGTCGGTGCCCTCCCAGACGAACGTCTCCAGGGTCACGCCCTGGCGACCGGGCGACACAGGCTTGCGGGCCGCGGACTTGGCGGCGGATCGGGTCACGGACATCGGCTTATCCCCTTGACCGGCCTCCCCGGGCCGGGTAACGCCCGCATGGTAGCGCGTCGCGGCCCCGTGCGGAATTTCCCACTGTGACGCCCGGCAGCCTTTGCATCACCACCGGCTTTTTCCCCTCTCCCGCAGGCGGGAGAGGGTGCCCCAAAGGGGCGGGTGAGGGCGCTCCAGGCTCAATCCTTCGTCACCCGATTGATCTCCGCCAGGCTCGTCACCCCCTGCTTCACCTTCAACAGGGCCGACTGCCGCAGATCCCGCACCCCCGACCTCTTCGAGGCCTCCGCAATCTCCAGCGCATTGCCGCCTGCCAGCACGATCTCCTGGATCTGCTCGCTCATCGGCATCACCTGGTAGATGCCGGTCCGGCCCTTGTAGCCATTGGTGCAATCGTCGCAGCTGCCGGCGTCGAACAGCTTCAGGCCCGCATGGATCTCGTCCGCTGTGAACCCCTCCGCCAGCAGCGCGTTCTCGGGCAGGTCGATCGGCTTCTTGCACTTCTCGCACAGCCGCCGCGCCAGGCGCTGTGCGATCACCAGCGTCACCGAAGAGGTGATGTTGTACGGCGCGATGCCCATGTTCATCAGGCGCGCGATGGTCTGCGGCGCGTCGTTCGTGTGCAGGGTGGACAGCACCATATGGCCGGTCTGCGCCGCCTTCACTGCGATCTCCGCCGTTTCCAGGTCGCGGATTTCGCCGACCATGATGATGTCCGGGTCCTGGCGCAGGAACGAGCGCAGCGCCGCGGCAAAGGTCATGCCGCGCTTGGTGTTCTGCTGCACCTGGTTCACACCGGGCAGGCGGATTTCCACCGGGTCCTCGACGGTCGAGATGTTGCGCTGCTCGTCGTTGAGGATGCCGAGCGCGGTATACAGGGACACCGTCTTGCCCGAGCCGGTCGGGCCAGTCACCAGCACCATGCCGTAAGGCTTGTGGACCGCATCCATGAACAGCTTCTGCTGGTCGGGCTCGTAGCCCAGCTTCTCGATGCCCAGCTTCGCCGCACTGCCATCGAGGATACGCAGCACCACCTTCTCGCCGAACAGGGTCGGCAAAGTGCTGACGCGGAAGTCCACCTGCTTGGTCTTGGACAGGTTGAGCTTGATGCGCCCGTCCTGCGGCACGCGCTTCTCCGCGATGTCCAGCTGCGCCATCACCTTCAGGCGCGCGGTAATCCGGCCGTTGAGCTTGACGGGCATCTTCGCGGCCTGCTTGAGGATGCCGTCGATGCGCAGTCGCACCCGGTAATCATCCTCGTAGGGCTCGAAGTGGATGTCGGATGCACCCTTGCGGATCGCGTCCACCAGCACCTTGTTGACGAACTTGACGATCGGCGTGTCGTCGGAGCCTTCGCCGACGGTCTCGGAACGACCCTCGTCATCACCGCCAACATCGAGCCCCTCCAGACCCTCGGCACCCTCAAGGGCGTCGCCAAAGCTGTCGTTGGCGTCCAGCCACACATCCAGGGTGCGTCGCAGCACCTCCTCGTCCACGAGGATCGGTTCCACCACCAGGTTGGTGTGGAACTTGATCTCGTCCAGCGCGCGGGTATCCGTCGGATCTGCAGTGCCGACGAACAGCTTGCCGCCGCGCTTGAACAGCGGCAGCACGCAGTGCTTGCGCAGCAATTCGTCCTTGACCAGCTTGATCGCACTCTGGCCCGGGTCCATCACGGTCGGGTCGAACAGCGGCATGCCGAACTCGATCGAGTTGGCGGCGGCCAGCTGGGCACCTGTGATCCTGCGGTGCTCGCGCAGCCAGGTGGTGACGTTCTTGCGCTCGGCAGAGGCGCGATCCAGCGCGTCGCGGGCGGTAGCCTCGTCCAGCGCGCCGTCCATGACCAGGCGGCGGGCAATGCCGGTGATGCCGACGAGGTTCGGGGCTGCAACTGCGCTCATGTGCGGGTTCCTGACGTGGTCCGGGCGACTTTAACCCACCCGTGAAGTGCGGTCAGGGCGCTTTGCTCCCCGTGGCGCATGCCCCGATGGCGCGCCTGCGGGCCTGAACTCTGCCGCTACGGGTTCCATGTGCCGGCTTGTTCCCAGGATCGGCGGCTGTCAGACTTAGTCCAGTTCAACCAGGTCACCTCTCATGGCCACCACGGTCAATGTCCACGAAGCCAAGACCCATCTTTCGCGGTTGGTGGAGCAAGCTGCGGCCGGCCAGGAGACCATCATCGCCAAAGCAGGCAAGCCGATGGCGCGGCTGGTTCCGCTGGTCGCCGAGCCTAAAGCCAAGAAGTTGGGACTACTTAAGGGCAGGATCGCGATCGCCGCGGATTTCGACGCGCCGTTGCCGGCGGATTTTCTGGTCTCCGGCCGGGACCCGTAGCGTGAAGCTACTGCTCGATACGCACGTCCTGCTGTGGGCGCTTGGCGACCCGACGCGTCTCGGCAGGAAAACGGTGACCCTGATCGAACGTTCAGAGGTGTTGGTGAGTGCCGCCTCCCTCTGGGAAATCAGCATCAAGGCAGCGCTGGGGAAGCTGAAGGCCGATCCAGCCGAGGTATTCGACGCTGTCGTCGTGGCAGGCTTCGACTGGTTGCCCGTGCAGGGCGAACACGCAGCGGCCGTGTTCTCGCCGGGTCCACTGCATGGCGATCCGTTTGATCGCCTGCTGGTCGCGCAGGCGCAGACGGAGCATGCGGTCCTGCTGACGTTTGATGAGACTCTGTTGGCCTACGGGAAGGCGGTTCGGCTGGCCGAATAGTCCTCGTCGACCAGGATCGGCTCCACCACCATGTTGGTGTGGAACTTGATCTCGTCCAGCGCCCGGGTGTCGGTGGGCTCGGCCGTGGCCACGAACAGCTTGCCGCCGCGCTTGAACAGCGGCAGCACGCAGTGCTTGCGCAGCAGCTCGTCCTTGACCAGCTTCACCGCGCTCTGGCCCGGGTCCATCACCGTCGGGTCGAACAACGGCATGCCGAACTCGATCGAGTTGGCGGCCGCCAGCTGCGCACCGGTGATCCTGCGGTGCTCGCGCAGCCAGGTGGCGACGTTCTTGCGCTCGGCCGAGGCCCGGTCCAGCGCGTCGCGGGCTGCGACCTCGTCCAGCGCGCCGTCCATGACCAGGCGGCGTGCGATGCCGGTGATGCCGACGAGGTTCGGGGCTGCGACTGCGCTCACGTTCGTATCCTGATTTGGTTCGCTGAATCTAACGCACTCAAGGGGCGCCGGCAGCGCGCGCTACGCCGGAAGGTCTCTCAAAACGCCGATTCCACCAGGACCCAGTTTGAACGAACTTGTCGGCCGACATTATTGATATGGCGTGCGGTGACCATTGCGGAGGTCCCGGTCGTTGTGATCTGAAAGTAGTCGTCAAAAAAAAGCCCCGACTCTCGCCAGGGCTTTCCTTGCTCAATGTTGAGTAGTGACAACGATGCCCAGTATCAATTGGACAGCGTGGTCTTGCAGGTCTGAGGACGCAACTTTTCGGCGACGTTGGTGCTGCAGGTCCAAGCGCCGACTACACCCCCCGTGGTATCTGCCGCACGGCTCCAACGAACAGATTGCCCGGCGATTTGTGCATTTCCCTTGAGTGCGCAAGTCACAGCAGACTGGCCACTAGTTTGCACACTGACCGTATAGGTGCAGCGATCGGAGGATTCTTGTAGACCGACCGCCTGAGGCGTGGTGATAGCGGCAGAAATTCCCTCAGCAACCTTCGACTCAATGTTCACTTTCGCAGGCGTGATCTCGGACAGACCTGCGGCAACCTGAGAGCGAGCGGTATAATCCTGGTAAGCTGGCAGCGCAATCGCGGCCAGGATGGCGATGATCGCGACGACGATCATCAGTTCGATCAGGGTGAAGCCCTTCTGCATCTTCTTCATGGTGTATCCCCTAGGAGTGATTTGAACTCACGTGCCGTTGGGCGGCGGGTGCCGGGTCCGTTGGCAGCCGTGCGACCTCCGCACGTGCTCCAGTATCTACGCAACAGCCATGCCAACCGTGTGGGGAATCCCCTGACGGGCAGGTTCTGCCGGGCGCGGTCACAGATCGGGGTGGCTGGAGCGATGCGGGGTGACGCGACGCGTCAGTTCAGGGGATCGAAGTGACGCGAAAGGTTGGGCTGGCCGCCGGGCGCTTCAGGAGGCAACCGCGTTCCAGTAGATGTAGCCGAGGCCGAAGCTCTGCACGAGCAACCAGATCCACGCGGCGGCGGCGTGGTGGAAGCGACGGTCGAGAGGCAGGTCCTCGCGGCTGGCGGCGAGGAGTCCGACCCAGGCGATGGAGAAGGAGATGCCGAGGGTGAGCAGGCCGCCGCGGGGCTGGAGCAGGCCGTAGCGGGGGTCGACCTGCATCAGGGCGAGGTAGCCGAGGACGTTGGCGAGGGTGATGAGGGCGGCGATCCGCTTCACCGTCAGCGCTCCGGATCGATCACGCCGACCATTGCGGAGACTTCAGCAGCCCTTGCACCGCAGCGTCTGGCCTCCTCCTGCCAGGGCCGGACCGCGTGGCGCACCTCATCCAGGATCTCGCGGGCCCGTGCTCCTTGAAGACGGTAGAAGTCGTGCACCTCGAGCAGCAGGCGGCTGTCCGGGGTGGGGTCGTCGGCGCCGATGGCCAGCACATGGACGTCCTTGTCGGGGTTGGGGTTCACGTCGAACGCCGGGGAGAGCCGCCAGCCACCGGGCGCGCGGAGGAAACCGTGGTTGCGCAGGTGGTCGTCGCGGTTGCCGACCAGCACGTTGAAGGCGACACGGCGGAACAGTGCGTGCAGGTCTTCCTCGATCGCGTCCGGCACGTTTTGATGCTCGATGGTCTCCACCAGGTCCAGATAACTGCTGCCTTCGCTGTCGTCCACGTCCAGCAGGGTGAAGGCCGAGGCATAGGCGCGCCGCTGACCTGTCCGTGTCCGGTCGAAGCGCTGGACGGCATAGGTCGTGCCGTGCCCGGACAGCCGCATCGGCATGGCCTGCGACATGACGATGCCGGCCTGAAGTGCCAGGCGATGGGTGATGTATTCCCACAGGCCGACGTCACGACGATCGTCCGCGGATGGAAACTTCGCCATCCACAGCGATCCGGCCGCGTCGCGCGCCCCGGCCTTCGGTCTCGCACCGCCGAGCGAGGCGCCGGGCGCCACCAGTTGCCGGATCCATGCCGCTTCCTGCCCGTCGGCGGCCGTGTCGCCCTGCTCCATGCGGCGTGCAATCGCTTCCAGTTGTCGGAGTTCGGTCATGGGCGGAGCGCTCAGCACGTCGTCGTCCAGGTATGGACCGTCCGGCGTGCGCAGGCGCAGTGCGCCCATCCTGGACTCGTCATTGACACCGAGGAGGTAGTCCCAGTGGCGCAGGGTGCGGGGTCGCCGATCCTCCGCACGTGCGGCGATCACTTCACGGCGGTCCATCAGGATCTTGCCCCAGCGGTCGGGGGAGCAGTCCAGGAACGCGCCGGTCAGGCTGGCGGCGCCGGCACGGGCACGCTTCGCGCCAGGGCCGAGGAGGAGCTGTGGATCCAACGGAAACCTGCGGTGGGGCGGAGCGCTTTCCAGCCAGCCCGGAGCGTAGGTGAAATCGATGGTGTCGCCGGTCCGGCTGGGGCGGCGGTTCAGTTGCCCCACCAGCGCGGGGCCACCCAGGGTGGCGTCGTCGAGCCAGACCTCGACCATCGTGATGTCTTCGCTGGATCGCGTGGCCGGGGTCATCGGGGCCCACCCCCCGGGCGCCGCAGGCGGTTGTCCTGGAGTTCCCGCCCCAGCGGATCGTCCTGGGCCAGCTTGTCGATGTCGGCCTCCAGCCCAAGCACCGCAAGCACGCGCCACACAGTGGAGAAACTCGTGGACGAATCGCCCGCTTCCAGCTTGCCGATCGTGGGGACGCTGACGCCAACGCGCGCCGCGAGTTCGCCCTGCGTCATCTCTCGCCGCATCCGCGCCGCGCGCAGGCGCGCCCCCAGCCGCTGGATCTGCCGCTGGGCGCGGGGCATCACCGGGGGTGTGCGCTTCGCCATACGAAATTAAATTATGCTTGAACGGGGCGAAATGCAATTTTATTTGTGGTGGAGGCAGGTCATAGCAGCCGGGTGTGCAGCGGCGTGATTCCCATTCGCCTGTTGGACGGGCCACGCAGCTGTGTTGACAATGTAAATACAAATAGGCAGATTTGCAGCCATGGATGCCCACTTCGAACTCAATGGCGTCAGCTTCGTGTGGGATGAGAAGAAAGCGCTGTCGAACACGGCCAAGCATGGCATCACCTTCGAGTGCGCGGCGGAAGTGTTCTTCGATCCGTTTGTTCGCGTGGTGGACGCCAGCCGGAACGGCGAGACACGCGATGCAGCGGTTGGTTATGACCGCAGGAGCCGGTTGCTGTTTGTGGTGCACGTGCTGTTCGAGGACGACACCATCCGGCTCGTTTCCGCCCGCAGGGCTACGACCGAGGAGCGCCACGAACATGATTCCTGACAAGCTCAAGACCCGCCTGCAGAAAGACCGTGCGATGACCACGATCACCCTGCGGATCCCCGTGGACGTGGTGGAGTCGCTGAAGACCATTGCGCCGTTGAAAGGCATGAGCGGATATCAGGCGCTGCTGAAGGCCTACGTCAGCGAAGGGCTGCGCCGCGACGAGGCCGCGCATGTGTTCGGTCCTGCTGCGCGGCTGGCCGAAGCCCTGCGACGGCGCGGCGTGCCAGCCGAAGTCATCGAAGCAGCCGTGCAGGACGCTGCGGCTTAGGGTCCGCTGTGAGATGCCCTCATCCGCCCCTTCGGGGCACCTTCTCCCGCTTGCGGGAGAAGGGTTGGATCAGCCGCTTTGGGGAGAAGGTTGGATCGGCCGCTTGCGGGAGACGGGTTCGATCAGCGGCGCGGGGTCAGGAGAGTGCGGCCGGGTTCGCGCCCAGGTCCGATCAATCAATCCCCAGCTTCTTCAGCTTGTAGCGCAGCGCACGGAACGTGATGCCCAGCGCCGCCGCGGTTTTTGTCTTGTTGTAGCGGTTTTCCTGCAGCGCCTGCTGGATGGCGGCGCGTTCGATTTCCTCGATGTACGAGGGCAGGGCGGTGGAGGCGGTGTCGTAGGGGCTGAGGGTGCGCGGGTCGGGCATGGGCGCAGGTGATTGTGCGCCGCCGGGTGACTGGCCGGGTACGGCATCGGCGCGGCCGGCGCCGGCGCCCAGGTGCATCCCCGGGCGCTGGCCGCGCGGCAGGTGCAGGTCGTCGGCCTGGATGAGGTCGCCCTCGGCCAGCGCCAAGGCGCGCTCGAGAATGTTCTCCAGTTCGCGCACGTTGCCGGGGAAGGGGTATTCCTCCAGCGCGGCGAGTGCGCCCGGGGCCAGTACCGGGGTGGGGCGGCGCATCGCCTGGGCGAGGCGCTGCAGGATGCCGGTGGACAGCAGCTTGAGGTCGCCGGTGCGCTCGCGCAGCGGCGGCACGTGCAGGCCGATGACGTTGATGCGGTAGTACAGGTCGTGGCGGAAGCTGCCGAGGTCGACCAGCTGGGCGAGGTCCTTGTGGGTGGCCGAGAGGATGCGCACGTCCACCGGCACCTCGATGGAGGCGCCCACCGGGCGGATGGTCTTCTCCTGGATGGCGCGCAGCAGCTTGACCTGCATCGACAGCGGCAGTTCGGCCACCTCGTCCAGGAACAGGGTGCCCCCGTCGGCGGCCTGGAACAGGCCGGGCTTGTCGGCGTGGGCGCCGGTGAAGCTGCCCTTGCGGTGGCCGAAGAACTCGCTCTCCATCAGCTCCGCCGGGATCGCGCCGCAGTTGACCGGCACGAAGGGGCCGGCCGCACGTGCGCTCTGCGCGTGGATGGTCCGCGCGACCAGCTCCTTGCCGGTGCCGGATTCGCCGCTGATGTGCACCGGGGCCTGGCTGCGCGCGACCTTGGCCACCGTACGGCGCAGGTCGACCATGGCATCGGATTCGCCGAACAGGCGTCCGGCCGGCTCGTCGCTGGGCGCCGGAGCAGGGCGGGTGTTGAGGTCGAGCGCCTGGCGGACCAGCCCGCGCAGCATGTGGATGTCGACCGGCTTGCTGACGAAGTCGAACGCACCGGCCTTCAGCGCTTCGACCGCCGCCTCGACGTTGCCGTAGGCGGTGATCACCGCGACCGGGGTGCGCGGGAAGCGGGTGGTGATTTCCGACACCAGCTCCAGGCCGGAGCCGTCGGGCAGGCGCATGTCGGTCAGGCACAGCTCGTAGCTGCCGCTGCCCAGCAGCTCGCGCGCGGCGGTCAGGGTGGGCGCGGTGTCGGTGCGCAGGCCCATCCGCCCCAGCGTCAGCACCAGCAGCTCGCGGATGTCGTGTTCGTCATCGACGATCAGTACGGAGCGTTGTTCGCTGGTCGTGGTCACCGGGGATCCTCGTTGGGGTTTGCCTGGCCGCGATCCATGCGGTGGGGGGGGGGTGGCTGCATGGCCTGCGGGAGCGGAGCGCCTGTGGGAGCGGCCTTGGCCGCGATCCCCGGCCTCGCGGCTACCGGCATCGCGGCCAAGGCCGCTCCCACAGGCGCTCCCACAGGCCGCTCCCGCGGGGTCACCCAAGGCCACTCGGGCAGGCGCACGGAATTGCCCGCGCAGGTCAATACGTGACCAATTATGCCGAAAGCAGCGGGTTGCGTCCCGACAGCACCAGGCGGAAGCAGGCCCCACCCCCGGGCACCGACACGTAATCCAGGGTGGCGCCGTTGGCCTTGGCCAGTTCGCGGGCGATATAGAGGCCCAGGCCGGTGCCGTATTCCGACGTGGTGAAGAACGGCCGCCCGATCTGCGCGGCCACCGCTTCGGGAATGCCCGGGCCGCGGTCGGTCACCTCGATCGCCGGCCGGCCCTCGCGCACCTCCACCGCCACCGTGACGCGGGCGATGTCGCCGGGCATGCGGCCGTGGTTGATCGCGTTCTGCACCAGCACGGTGAGGATCTGCTGCAGATGGCGCGGGTCGAACACGGCGTCCAGCGGGCGATCACGCCCGGACTGCTGCAGGCTGCCGTTTTCCGGCGCCAGGGTGAGGTGGAAGTCGGCCACGAAGCGGCGCACCGCGGCCACCAGTTCCAGCTTCTCGGGCATCGCGCGTTCGCGCCGCGCCAGCCCGAGCACGCTTTCGACGATGCCATTGGTGCGCTGGCACTGCTGGCTGATGATCTGCAGCAGGCGACGGTCGGCATCGGCGAGCTCGGCTTCCTCCAGCAGCTGCGCCGCGTAGTTGATCGCCGCCAGCGGGTTGCGGATCTCGTGCGCCAGGCTGGCCGAGAAGCGGCCCATCGCCGACAGGGTCAGTGATTCCGCGCGTCGCGAGACCAGCGAGGCGTCGTCGAGGAATACCAGCGCCGAGTCGCCGCCTGGCAACAGGCGCATGAAGCGCGGTTGCACCTCGATGCGCTCCGGGCCGCACAGCACCGGGGATTCGTCGTTGCGGTTGTCCTGCCGCCAGCCGGCCAGGCGGGCGGCCAGGTCGGGGGCGGGCCCGGCCAGCGCGGTGCCGTCGAGGGCGCCATCGTCCTCGCCACCGAGCACCAGCGTCGCAGCCTCGTTGGCGAGCTGGATGCGGTCCTGGCCATCGACGATCAGCACGCCCGTGCGCATGCGCCGGATGATCAGTTCGTTGAGGCCGGCCAGGTTGGCGGCGTGCTCGCCATGGCGATCGGCCAGCGCCTGGCTTTCGCGCATGCGTTCGCCCAGCAGGTTGGTCAGCACCGCCGTGGCGATGAAGCTGATCGCGAACATCAGCGCCTCGGCCAGCGATCGCCCCGAGCTCCCTTCCACCTGCGACCAGAGGTATTCGCCCAGCGTCGCCGCGGCGGCGGCAAACGCCACCAGCAGCGCCACCCGCAATTTCAGGAACAGCGCCGCGCCGCCGATGTTGGTCAGCAGCAACAGGGCGACGCCCGGACCTGCCGCAGGCAGCGCATGGGTGATCAGCAGTGCCAGCGCGATGTCCACCACCGCGCCGATGAGGGCCAGTTCGCCCAGCTGCGCATCGGGCCGACGCGCCCAGAGCCACAGGGCGAACGCAGCGGGCAGGCCGGCGATGGCCACGGCGATCGCCAGCTCGGGATCGTGGGGTTCGGCGATGATCGGCCCGACCGGGCTGAACACCAGCAGGCACAGCAGGCTGGCTTCGAGCAGGCGGTACAGCGCCAGCAGCTTGAGTTCGCGTCGCAGGACGCGGTCGGTGTAGACGATGCTGGCGGGCAACTGGAACAGGGGCGCCGTCCTGGCGGGAGTTCGTCGCGAGTATAGGGGCACCACAAGGCGGGGCTCCGAGGCTTCCGGCCCTTCTGCCGCGGGCGGGAGACAGATCGGCAGGACCGCCGATCTGGACGGCGAAGCCGCCCGCAGGGCGAGCGACATGGAAGTCGCGAGTCCAGGGGGCGCGCAGCGCCGGATGAGGGCGGTGGCATCAACTGCCCTCACCCGCCCCTGCGGGGCACCCCGCTCTGCGCCCCGGCCCTCGCGTCACCACTCGGGCGTTCGCCGTCACCTGAGCCGATGGCTCACAAGCGTGCCGCCTCACCCCGCAAGCGGGAGAGGGGTCGGAAGGAACTCCGGCCCCGATCGAACCGATTCGCCGCGTCGATCGTGACCCCCCACTTTTGCCCCGCAGCGCAGCATCGGCGAGAATGGCGGTCTGCCCGCGCCCCTGTCGCCAGCCCCATGGCCAGCGAGTCCGTCGTGCGCGGTCCGTCACCCCACGCAGGATTCCACATGAATTTCCACGAATATCAGGCCAAGCAGCTGTTTGCCGACTACGGCATCCCCGTGCCGGCCGGGCGCGTCGCGTCCACCGCCGAAGAAGCCGTCGAGGCCGCCAGGGCGCTCGGCAACGGCCCCTGGATGGTGAAGGCGCAGATCCACGCAGGCGGCCGCGGCAAGGCCGGCGGCGTGAAGTTCTGCAAGACCACCGATGACGTCAAGGCCGCAGCGGCAGGCATGCTCGGCACCAATATGGCCACCTACCAGTCGGCGGGCGTCGCCCTGCCGGTGAACCTGGTGCTGGTGACCGAGGCCGGCGAGATCGCCAAGGAACTGTACCTGTCGGTGCTGGTCGACCGCGGCACCCGTTCGATCACCTTCATCGCCTCGTCCGAAGGCGGCGTCGACATCGAGCAGGTCGCGGCCGAGACCCCCGAGAAGATCCAGACCTTGAACGTCGACTTCGTCGAAGGCCTGCAGCCCTACCAGGCGCGCGAGATCGGCTTCAAGCTCGGCCTCAACGCCAAGCAGGCCAACCAGCTGGCGAAGATCATGGGCGGCCTGTACCGGCTGTTCAACGAGAAGGACCTGGCGCTGGTCGAACTGAACCCGCTGGCGATCCTCGACTCCGGCGATCTCTACGCGCTCGACGGCAAGGTCAACTCCGACGACAACGCCACCTTCCGCCACAAGGACCTTGCCGCCATGCGTGACACCACGCAGGAAGACGAGGCCGAGGTGCGTGCCAGCGAGCACGACCTCAACTACGTGACCATGGACGGCAACATCGGCTGCATGGTCAACGGCGCCGGCCTGGCGATGGCGACAATGGACGTCATCTCGCTCAACGGCGGTTCGCCGGCCAACTTCCTCGACGTCGGCGGCGGCGCCACCAAGGAGCGCGTGACCGAGGCGTTCAAGCTGATCCTGTCGTCCGACAAGGTGAAGGCGATCTTCGTCAACATCTTCGGCGGCATCGTGCGTTGCGACATGATCGCCGAGGGCATCATCGCCGCGGTCAAGGAAGTGGACGTCAAGGTGCCGGTGATCGTGCGCCTGGAAGGCACCAACGTCGAAGCGGGCAAGAAGCTGCTGGCCGAGTCCGGCCTGGCCATCACCCCGGCCGACGACATCAACGACGGCGCCCGCAAGGCCGTCGCTGCCGCTGCCTGAGCCCCACGAATCTCCCAGGAAACGAAATGTCCGTCCTCATCAACAAGAACACCAAGGTGATCGTGCAGGGCTTCACCGGCCAGCAGGGCACCTTCCACGCCACCCAGATGGTGGAATACGGCACCCAGGTCGTCGGCGGCGTCACGCCCGGCAAGGGCGGCACCACCCACATCAACCTGCCGGTGTTCAACACCGTGCGCGAGGCCGTCGAGGCCACCGGCGCCAACGCCTCGGTGATCTACGTGCCGCCGCCGTTCGCGGCCGACGCGATCCTCGAAGCCGCGGCCGCCGGCATCAAGGTGATCGTGTGCATCACCGAAGGCATCCCGGTGCTGGACATGCTGCGCGTCGACAACGTGCTCAAGCAGCACGACGACGTGGTGCTGATCGGGCCGAACTGCCCCGGCGTGATCACCCCCGGCGAGTGCAAGATCGGCATCATGCCGGGCCACATCCACATGCCGGGCAAGATCGGCATCGTGTCGCGCTCGGGCACGCTGACCTATGAAGCGGTCAAGCAGACCACCGCTGCAGGCCTCGGCCAGTCCACGGTGATCGGCATCGGTGGCGACCCGGTCAACGGCCTGAACTTCGTCGACTGCCTGAAGCTGTTCAACGAGGACCCGCAGACCGGGGGCATCATCATGGTCGGCGAGATCGGCGGCGACGCCGAGGAAGCGGGCGCCGAGTACATCAAGGCACACGTCAAGAAGCCGGTCGTGGGCTTCATCGCCGGCGCCTCGGCCCCTCCGGGCAAGCGCATGGGCCACGCCGGCGCGATCGCCTCGGGTGGCTCGGGCACCGCGGAAGGCAAGTTTGCGGCGATGGAAGCGGCGGGCGTCAAGACCGTGCGTTCGCCGGGCGACCTCGGCGCGGCGATCGCCGAACTGGTGAAGTAAGAGCGCTCGCGCGCACGGTGTGCGGTAAGCACCTCTTGAAAGGCCGCCTCCGGGCGGCCTTTTCTGTGCAGAGGCGCGGGCCGTTGCAGTCGCGCGGAGTGACCCCTCTCCGGCGAGCGAACAAAGGCCGAGGGCGTTCCGGTGCATCGAAGCGGTCCTCATCCGCCCGCTGGGGCACCCCCGACCAAAGACATCTCGGGGGCAGGCTCTTCTCCTGCGTGCGGGAGAAGGGTGGCGCGTGCTTCGCGGCCGCAGGTTCGAGTTGTTCCAACGCGCGGAATTACCCCTCTCCCGCGAGCGGGAGAGGGGCTGGGGTGAGGGCAGAAAGGCGGAGCATCCGACAACAACGCGCGGACTTTTCCGATGGTCGCAGCAGGGGGGGTGTCGCACATTGCGCTCGTCGCTGGACCGGAGCGCATGGATGCGCCAGAACGTGAAGAAGGGTCTCGCGCGCCAGTTGCGCCGCGAGATGACCGACGCCGAGCAGCTGATGTGGTTCCACCTGCGTAGCCGGTCCATGCTGGGCGCGAAGTTCCGTCGCCAGTGTCCCGTGGGCCCTTTCGTGGCCGACTTTGTCTGTGCGGAAGCGCGCCTGATCGTCGAGATCGATGGTTCGCAGCACGGCAGCGACGTGGACGCCGCGCGTACCCGATTCCTCGAGCGTCGCGGTTACCGGGTGCTGCGGTTCTGGAATCACGATGTGCTGGTGCGAACCGCACGGGTGCTGGAGGCGATCGTGGCAGAGCTGGACGTAGCGGATTGTGCGTGCGCGACCGTGGCATCGCGGTGGAGGGAGGTCCAGCAGGCCTGAGACGCCCTCATCCGCCCCTTCGGGGCACCTTCTCCCGCACGCGGGAGAAGGGTCCAAATAGCGGCGTCCGACTGTCCGGCATCGCGCGCCCTTCGAGGGTCCGGTCCTGCACCACGACAGACCGATGTGGGATGACCCCCTCGCCATCGATCCGGCCGACGGTCGTGCTGCCCGGCAGGTCGGTCGCCTGATCCAGCGCATGCAGCCCGTACATTCCAGTCTGGAATAATGGCCACCTTCCCCGTTTCCGGTGTCCCCATGTCCACGACCCTCCGCATCGCGTTGGCGCAGTTCGATTTCCCGGTGGGCGCAGTGGAGCGCAATGCCGACCGCATCGTGCAGATGATCGGCGAGGCGCGCGACGAGTTCGGCGCCGACGTGGTGCTGTTCCCGGAACTGGCGATCAGCGGCTATCCGCCGGAGGACCTGCTGATGCGGCCGTCGTTCCTGGCCGCCTGCGAGCGCGCGTTGCAGCGGGTGGCGAAGGAGACCACCGGCATCGTCGCGGTGGTCGGCTGGCCGGAGTCCGCGGGCAGCGTGCTCTACAACTCGGCCAGCGTGCTGCGCAACGGCCGCATCGAGCGCACCTACCGCAAGCGCGAGCTGCCGAACTACAACGTGTTCGACGAGCGCCGCTACTTCCATGTCGATCCCGATGGCGGCTCCTGCGTGTTCGAGGTCAAGGGCGTGCCGCTGGGCGTGCTGATCTGCGAGGACCTGTGGTTCGCCGAACCGATGGTCGACACCGTGCGCGAGGGTGCCGAGCTGGTGCTGGTCGCCAATGCGTCGCCCTACGAGCGCGGCAAGCACGCCGAGCGCGACGGCATGCTGGCCGACCGCATCGCCGAGACCGGCGCGGCGATCGCCTACGTCAACGTCGTCGGCGGACAGGACGCACTGGTGTTCGACGGTGCCTCGCTGGTGGCCGATGGCGATGGCTCGATCCATCCGGCGGCCGTCGCGTTCGCCGACCAGTGGCTGGTGGTGGATTACGACGCCGCCACGCGCCGCTTCTCGCCGCTGGTGTGGGTGGACGACGGCGACGAAAGCATGGATGCGCTGGCGTGGCGTGCGGTGACCCGCGGCATCCGCGACTACTTCGGCAAGAACGGCTTCCAGCACGCGTGGATCGGGCTGTCGGGCGGGCTGGATTCCTCGGTGGTGCTGGCGATGGCCGTGGATGCGCTGGGTGCCGGGAACGTCACCGCGGTGCGCCTGCCGTCGCGCTACACCGCGGGGCTGAGCAACGACCTCGCCGCCGAACAGTGCGAGGCGCTGGGCGTGCGGATGATGAGCCTGCCGATCGAGGCACCGTTCAAGGCCTACCTCGACACGCTGGCCGAGACGTTTGCAGGGCAGGAACCGGATGTCACCGAGGAGAACCTGCAGTCGCGCATCCGCGGCGCGATGCTGATGGCGCTGTCCAACAGGTTTGGTGGACTGGTGCTGACCACCGGCAACAAGAGCGAGTACGCGGTCGGCTACGCGACGATCTACGGCGACATGGCCGGCGGCTATGCGCCACTGAAGGACCTCTACAAGACCGAGGTCTACGGGCTGGCGAAGTGGCGCAATACCGTGGGTGGCGCGCCCGCGATCCCGCGCGGGGTGATCAGCCGGCCGCCGTCGGCGGAGCTGCGTGCCGACCAGACCGACCAGGATTCGCTGCCGCCCTACGACGTGCTCGACGCCATCCTGTTGCGCCACGTCGACTACGAACAGTCGCGCGACGAGATCGTCGCCGCGGGTTTCGAGACGACCCTGGTCGACCGCGTGCTGCGGCTGGTGCGCACCAGCGAGTGGAAGCGCCACCAGGCCGCACCCGGCCCGAAGATCTCGCGGCGTGCGTTCGGTCGCGAGCGCCGCTACCCGATCAGCAACGGCTACGGCGCCTGAGGCGTCAGCGGTAGCGGGTCCAGAGCACCGTCGCCTCCGGGCTGCCGGTGGGCGGCGCGGTCCCGGCAGCGCCGCAGGACGCGCCCAGGCAGGGCAGCGCCCCGGGATCGAAGGCGATGTCGCCGGTGGTCTGGTTGATGGTGGTGCTGCCGCTGATCGTCGCCGCGCCGGTGGCTCCCGACTGCGCGGCGACGATGATCGAGCCGTCGATCCGGGTGCTGCCGCCGGTGGCGAGGTTGTCGCCCGCCACCACGTTGCCGGAGGCGACGGTCGATGCGCCGAGATCGATGAAGCCGCCGCCGTACGAGCCGTTCGGCCGGTAGCCACCGGCGATATAGGCGGCATTGGCGAGCGTGCTGTCGAACATCGTGCGGGCGGCGGTATCGCACAGGTTGGTGGGCACCAGCTCGGCGAAGTTGGCGTTGACCCCGCCGGCCACGGACGCATTGGTGCAGGTGGATGCGTAACCCGCCCAGTTCGGCGCCATGGTGCGGTGGGCACCGGCGGTGCGGATGTTGCCGGTGGCGATGAAGGTGTTGACGTAGGTTCCGTTGCCGACTTCGAGGTTGCCGTCGAACCAGGCGAGGCCGCGCGCCATCGACGTGCCGTTGACCGTCCAGTTGCCGTTGGCATGGGCGAAGCAGCTGTTCTGAGGCGAGAACCCCTGGCAGATCGTCGCCACCGGCCGCGTGCACAGCGTGCCGGACATGTCCTGCGGGCGGCACAGCCAGTCCGGCTGGCGGCTGTTGTTGGCCAGCCGCTCGCCCAGCACATAGGTGCCGGCGGGAATGCCCTGCACATGTGCCACCGTCACCTGGATGCGTCCGTTGGCGACTTCGAAGCGGTAGTTCGCGGCTTCGCGTAGCGGGAATGTGTCCACGCGCACGCGCGGGATGTCGATCGCCGCGAGCACCGGCACGGCGACCGTCGCCGGCGTGGGGACGCCTGCCTGGTAGCCGCGCTGCACGGTGACGCGGACGTTGTTGTTGCCGGCCTGCGCGCGCTGCAGCGCACCGCCGATGGTGCCCGCCCCGACCGCCTGCCAGCCGGACACGTACAGCGAGCCGCTGGCGAACACGGCGTCCGCCGCGCCGCTGCCTTCGAGCCGCACATTGCCGCGGCTGGTGATGGTGCCCGCCGAGGTGCTGCCCAGCAGCACGACGTCGCCACCGGCACGCACCTGGCCGGTATGGCCCCAGCCCGACAGCTGCACCCGGCCGCCGGCATGCGCCGATGTCGCGCCGGCGGCAATGCTGATGTTGCGTCCCGCCACCAGGGTGGTCGGGTTGCGGTTGGCGCCGCCGTACTCGATGTCGCCGTTGGCGCGGATCGAGCCGGCGCCGCCCCCGCTGCCGGTCCAGCGCACGCTGCCCTCGGTGGTGATCGCGCTGATGGTCACGCCGCCGGCGGTCACCAGCACGTCGCCCTTCGCCTCGACCACGTCGCCGCTGCCGCCGGCGAAGGTGACGCTGCGGTCGCTGCGGATCGACATCGGCCGGGCACCGCCTTCCACCCGCACATGACCCTTCGCGCGCACCTGCGACACGCCGGAGCTGCCGCGCAGCACGACGTCGCCGTCGCTCTCCACGGTGTTCACCCGGATGCCGCTGCCGATGGTGACGTCGCCGGTGGCACGCAGGGTGTCGATGCCGGTGATCGAGGCGTTGTCGAGGCGCACGTCGCCATCGACGTTGATCACGGCGTTCTCGCCGGTGAAGGCGATGCCGCCGGAGATGTCGAGGTCGCGGTAGATGTTGATCGCCCCCAGCGTCGCCGCGCCGCCACCGCCGGGCGGTGCCGCCGCCCCGGGCAGTGCGACGATGTACACCGCTTCCACCGTCGAGGTGGTGGCCGATGTGCCTTCCGATGCGCGGCCGGTGACCTGCGCGGTCACGCGGTAGGTGGCCGCGCCGGGCAGCCGGCAGACCTCGCTGATCGTGGCCCGCGGCACCGCGATGGCTTCGGCGCCGGTGATGGCGATTTCCCCGCGCACCGGCGTGCCCTGGCAGGCATATGGATCGGTGGACGGTGCCGCCGCTGCCGCCGCGGCGGGCATGGCCGGTACCGCGTCGCGACGGCTCCAGCCCTGGCCATCGGCCCAGCGTTCGTAGCGGTCCTGCGGCAGCGCCAGCAGCGCGGTGCGGATGGTCTCGACACCGCGCCACGCGGCACCCTGTGCGGCGGTGGCGGCGTGCACGGTGAGCTGGCGCTGCTGGGTGCCGCGCAGAGAGCCGGTCATGGCGAAGACCGTGGTGCCGACCACCAGGCCGAGCAGCAGCAGCACCAGGATCGTCGCCACGCCGCGCTCGCGGTGGGCCGGACGCCGGCGGATGCGGAGCGCGCTCATCCCACACCCCCACCACCGGCCCGCAGGTTTGCGAGGCAGGTGGAGAACACCACGTCACTGCCGACCTTCAGCGACACCCGCTGCGATACCGGCAGCAGGTCCGCCTGCTGGGCGTAGGGCAGGCTGCAGGCGCCGTCCCGCTCGAAGCGCGCACTGGCCAGCGCGTGCACGCCGGCCTCGTCGCCATAGGCGCTGCCGTCGGCGGCCTGCGGCACGAAGAAGCCGGTGGCCGAGACCAGCCGCCGCGGAGCCGACGGCCCGGTTGCCGTCCAGGCGAGTGCCGGATCGTCGGCGGCACTGCAGCTGCGCCCCGGCAACCAGTACAGGCCGCGGCGGTCGGCGCCGGCATCGGCGGGCGCCACCGGCAGGCCCGGCGCGTTCGCGGCGGTGGCGATGCGCAGTCCCGCGCACGCATGCCCCGGATCGGGATGCAGGCTGTAGCGCCAGATGATCTGCCGGCCGCCGTCGAGGATCGCCAGCACACCCGGCTCGCCCGGTGCGATGCCGAAACCGGCGCGCTGCATCTCCATCTGCACGGTGAGCAGCGCGGATGCCAGCTGGCCATCGCGTTGCGCGCTGCGCGAGGCATTGCCGGACACGTCGATCAGCACGCGGTAGACCGACACCATCGCCGCGATCGTCAGGAGCGAGATCAGCACGCCGACCATCATGCTGATCAGGCTCTGGCCGCGTTGCCTGCGCGGAGTGCGGGGGCGGCGGGGCGCGAAGATCATCGCGCCACCTGCCGGGTGCCGACCACCAGTGTGGCCGCGTCGGGCGCCTGCGAGGCCGTGCCTTCGAGCGCCTGCACCGGAACGCGCAGTGCCACTTCCCGCGGTGCCGTGACCGTCGCGTTGGCGCCGCCGCCGAATCCGAGCGACACCGCCGCGCCGGGTGCGCACTGCACCAAAACCGGCTGCTCGCCCTGTGCGGTCCAGGGTGCGACGATCGTGGTGCCGCCGGCATCGCACAGGGCCACGCCCTCCATCTGCAGGGTGTTGCGCAGCTGCTCGACCGAAAGGTTCGCGACACGCGCCTCGTGCTGCCCGGCGGCCACGCGCCCCGCCACGTGCGCCATTGCGGCGCCCAGCAGGGCGGTGATCAGCACGCCGACCAGTGCTTCCAGCAGCACGTCGCCGCGCTGGTGGCTGCGCAGGGGCCTAGATGAGTTCGGCATATTCAAGCGTCTGGTTGCCGGCCCCGATGGCGATGCGCTCCTGGGTGGCGAGCGCGCAACCCGGGGCATCGGTACGGTGGCCGTGGCTGTCGTACGCCACGCAGGAGAATGTGTTGCCGTCGGCGCGGAAGCTGGACACGCTGGCGAAGCCGCCGATGCCGGTGAGTTTCAGTTCCATGTCGCGATGCGGCGGCAGTTCCGCCTGCCATTCGGGTGCCGTGCGCCAGCTGCCATCGGCGTTGCGTACCCGCACCTGCAGGCGCCTGGTGTCGTCGTGCGAAACCAGTTCCAGGCGTGCCACCCCGCCAACGGTGTCGGACGGCAGCGCACCCGGGTTGCGCAACGCCAGCGCGCGGGCCTGTGCCACCGCTTCGCTGACCTGTGCACGGGCGTGCATCTGCCGGGCGCCGTCGATCCAGCCGGCGGTCAGCGGCACGCCGACCAGCATCAGCATCGCTGCGATCGCCAGCGTGATCACCAGTTCGATCAGGGTGACACCGCGGCTGTGGCGGTGTGCGCGCAGGCGCAGACGGGCACCCGGCGCCGGTGCGCAGGCCGGAGGCGCCGCACCGGGCATCGCGGTCACCATGCGCTGCCACCGACGTCCGGGCAGTTTTCGCTGGTGCGGGTGTTGCCCGCGGTCAGCCGCAGCGTGCATCCGCCGAGCCGGCCCCCGGTGCCGGTGGCGGTCAGCGTGTAGCCGTTCTGCGGCGAATACGCGAAGGAGAAATCGCCGTCCTCCGATGCCGGCGACCAGCCCGGGAACGCCGAGCGCAGCGCCGCGGTGCTGCCGAGTGCGCTGGCCGGATACAGCAGGGTGCGCTGGCGGTGGTTCTCGACATTGGCCGACAACGCCAGCAGGTCCGCCTGGGCAACGCGCATCTTGCTGCGCAGCACATAGTTGCCATACGCAGGCAGCGCGATGGCGGCGAGGATCGCGATGATCGCCACCACCACCATTCAGTTCGATCAGGGTGAAACCTGCGGTGCCCTCCCGTCTGGCCATGCGTGCTTCTCCGGTCGTCCCCCGCGCGGGTATTCAGGCCGCCCGCGCGATACGTGCCATGGGCTCACGGTAGATGGCGGTGGATGGCCCCCGGTAAAACCTCGGTTTTCCGGCGATCCGCAGTCAGCTGGGGTTGCGTGAGGTAGCCGCTGCGTGCAGTTCCTGAAGGGAACGCGCAACCTGGTTGGCAGTTCTGTACCTGCAGGATGGCGTGCCTGAACGCTTCATCCTGCCGGGCTGGATGCATCCCATGACTAGAATGCGGGTCGTTGAGAGGGGGCGAGTCCATGGCAAAGAAGAAGCGTCGGCCAGTTGCCGGCAGTGAGCGTGTCGGCAGTGCGCGGGCGGCAAAGCCCCGGTTGCGACCGGATCCGGTGGCATTGGCGATTGCCGCAGCCGGCCTGCTGCTGACCGGCTACCTCACCGTACTGGCCTGGAGCGGATCCACGCCGGCGCTGTGCACGGAAGGCAGCGGCTGCGACGCGATCCAGTCCAGCGCATGGTCGACGCTGCTCGGCCTGCCGCTCGCGCTGTGGGGCTTCGTGCTCTATGCGCTGGTGGCGCTGGCGGCGGTCACCGGGCGTTCGGTGCTGGCGCGCTGGCGCTGGCTGTCACGGCTGTCACTGCTCGGGCTCGCGGTGAGCGTGCTGCTCACCGTGGTCGGCTGGGTCGACGTGGGCGCCAGCTGTGCGTGGTGCCTGCTGTCATTGCTGCTGCTGGCGGCGCTGTTCGCGTGGAACCACGTCCGCCGGCCGGCCGGGGCGCCGGGTGGCCCCGGCTGGACCAGCTGGTGGCTTGGCAATGGCCTGGTCGCTGTCGCGGTGATGGCCCTGCTGCTGGTCAGCGGCAGCGGCGTGCTCGACCGGCGCCCGGAGGACCCGCGGGTGGCGGGCCTGGTCGACCATCTGGACGCGATCGGCGCCACCTACTACGGCGCCTCGTGGTGCGCGAACTGCAGGAAGCAGACGCGCATGTTCGGTGCTTCGGCCAGCCGCCTGCCGTATGTCGAGTGCACGCCGGAAGGGCGCGGCGGCCCGGTGGCCGGTGCCTGCGCGCGTGCCGGCGTCGGCGCGTACCCGACCTGGGTGATCCACGGGCTGCACCACCCCGGGCTGAAGACCCCGGAGGAGCTGGCACAGCTGTCCGGCTATGTATGGTCTGCGCGGCGCGAGTGATGCGCAGCCCGTGCAGCCGTTGCTGCACGGGCTGCGATGCGTCGATCGCGTCACGGCCTGCGCCAGGGAAGGTCTGGCACCTGCGATCCCCGCGAAGGCGGTGATCCATGGCAACCGATGCGCTGCAATCCCGTCCACGGATTCCCGCCTTCGCGGGAATGACGAGCAACCAGTTCAGACCCTCCCGCGAGCGCATGCAGAAACGAAGAAGCCGGCCATCGGGCCGGCTTCCTGCTGTCGCTCTGTCGAGCCCGGGTCGGGCTCAGTCCTGCAGCGGTGAGCGCTCGCCGGCGAACGGATTGAGCTTGCGGATCGCCCACGGGTAGTCCGGCCAGTTTCGACCCTGCAGCCAGGCATGGTCGGGCTCGTTGAGCTCGAGTACGCGTCTGGCGTCCGCGGCCAGGGTCTCGTTGCCGAGCTGGGTGTAGGCCTCGGCCAGCACCGCGACGGCGTCGCTCTGGTACTCGCTCTGCGGGTAGGTCTCCAGCGCGTAGGTCGCGCGGTTCACCGCCGCCACCCAGGCGCCACGGCGCAGGTAGTACAGCGCGGTGTCCACCTCGTGGCGCGCGAACATGTTGCGCAGCGCGACCATGCGCTGGCGCGCGTCCTCGGCGTAGCGGCTGTTGGGGAAGCGCTCGGCGACGATGCCGAAGTCCGCGTACGCCTGGTTCGGCGTGGCGAGGTCGCGGCGGCTGGCATCCAGGCTCCACACCCGCTGCAGGAACACCGTGTCGCGGTTGGAGTTCACCAGCCCGCGCAGGTAATACATGTAGGCGGTATTGCGGTGCGTGGGATAGGTGCGCAGGAAGCGGTCGATGCTGGAGATCGCCTCCTCGTTGTTGCCCATCTTGTACTGCGCGTAGGCGGTCTCGATCAGCGCCTGCTCGGTGAGCGGCCCGTACGGGTACTGCGCGACCAGCCGGCGGAACGTGGTCGCGGCCGCGCTCCAGTTGCCGTAGCGCATCGACTGGTGGCCCCTGTCGTAGAGCTCCTCGACCGGAACCCCCTCGTTGACCTCCTCGCGGTCGCCACGCAGGCGCGAGCACCCGCTCGCCAGGAAGACGGCCAGCAGCGACAGGATTACTGCGACACGGAAGACGGACGGGGTTCGGGTCATGGGCTGCTGGGCGTTCAAAGCGCGAAGCGCCGATAATAGCAGTCCCGGCCGGGCACCCGTCCGGTCCCCCCTGAACCGGACCCGATGATGATCGAACCCCACGCCAGCGACGCCGATCGCGCCGACGACGAGCTCGAACCGCGCACCGTGGTGGTGCCCCCGGCACTCGCCGGGCGCCGCTTCGACCAGGTGCTTGCCGAGCTGCTGCCGGAGTTCTCGCGTTCGCGGCTGAGCGAGTGGATCAAGTCCGGCGATGCGCTGCTCGACGGCCGCCAGGTGCGTCCGCGCGATCCGGTGGCCGGCGGCGAGACGATCGTGCTCGACGTGGTGCTCGAGGATCAGACCCACGACGAGCCCGAGGACATCGCCCTCGAGGTGCTGTACGAGGATGCCGACGTGCTGGTGATCGACAAGCCGGCCGGCATGGTGGTGCATCCGGGTGCCGGCAACCGCACCGGCACCCTCGTCAACGGCCTGCTGTTCCGCGACCCCACGCTGTCCACGCTGCCGCGCGCGGGCATCGTCCACCGCCTCGACAAGGACACCTCCGGCGTGATGGTGATCGCACGCACCGTGCAGGCGCATGCCGCACTGGTGGAGCAGCTGTCGGCGCGCGCCGTGCACCGCCAGTACCTGGCGATCGTGGTCGGCGCGCTGGTCAGCGGCGGCACTGCCGATGCGCCGATCGACCGCCATCCGCGCGACCGCCTGCGCATGGCCGTGCGCGAGGGCGGCCGCGAGGCGGTGACCCATTACCGCGTGCGCGAACGTTTCCGTGCCCACACCGCGCTCGAGTGCCGCCTGGAAACCGGGCGCACCCACCAGATCCGCGTGCACATGCAGCACCTGCGCAACCCGATCATCGGCGACCCGCTGTACGGCGGTGCGCTCAAGTTGCCCAAGGCTGCGACGCCGGAACTCGCTGCCGCCCTGCGCGGGCTGCGCCGGCAGGCGTTGCACGCGGAGACCCTGGAATTCGTGCATCCGCGCACCGGCGAACCGGTCCGCGCCACCGCGCCGATCCCCGAGGACATGCGCACGCTGCTGCGGCTTCTGCGCGAGGACACCCGCGCCTTCAATGACGACGGGCGCGGCTGACATGGGTCGCGTCGCTGCCGATCGCGGTACCGGTGCGACGCCCGCGCCAGGGCGCCACGCGCGGAGCCGCTGACATGGCGACCGGAGCGGATCCGTGGCTTGCAGCCGACTGGCCGGCACCGTCCGGCGTCACCGCGTTCACCACGCTGCGTCACGGCGCGGGCGTATCGCTGCCGCCGTTCGACAGCTTCAACTTCGGCCTCAACAGTGGCGACGACGCGTCAGCGGTGCGGTCGAACCGCGGATCGCTTGCATCGCTCGCCGGCCTGCCGACGCCACCATGCTGGTTGCGGCAGGTGCACGGCACGCAGGTGGTCCGGTTCGGGGAGACAGCCGGGCACCCGTCTTCCGTCAATGGAAAAACGTGGCATGAAGCGTCGGATACGGGCAGCCCGCACGTCGGCGTCGACAACGGCGGCGTCCCCGAAGCCGACGCCTCGGTGACCGCCGCGCCCGGCGTGGTGCTGGCGATCCTCACCGCCGACTGCCTGCCGGTGGTGTTCGCCGCAAAGGATGGACGCGAGGTCGGCGCCGCGCATGCAGGCTGGCGCGGGCTTGCCGGCGGCGTGCTGGAGGCGACCATCGCAGCGATGGCCACGCCTGCTACGCAACTGCAGGCATGGCTCGGACCGGCGGCGGGGCCGGAGGCGTACGAGGTGGGTGCGGAGGTGCGCGAGGCCTTCATTGCCGGCAGCACGCAGGCGGCGGCCGCCTTCGTCGCCACCCGGCCGGGGCACTGGAAGGTCGACCTGTATGCGCTCGCGCGGCAGCGGCTGCTCGCCGCCGGCATCGGTGCGGACAGCATCCACGGCGGCGGCCTGTGCACGATCAGCGACGCCGCGCGCTTCTATTCGCACCGCCGCGACCAGCGCACCGGCCGCATGGCGACGCTGGCATGGATCCACGCGCCGCGGTAACCCGCTGCGTGGGCATCCGCGGTAACGCTTTGCGGCACGATCGCCTGCACGGGACCAGGCCCGCCCGCAGCGCGGCCCGCTCCGCGCGCATGCCTCGCCGCCTATCGGGCGCGGAGGTCCGCCAGGTAGTTGCGTCGCCAGGCGTGGATGTCGTGGCTGCGCAGGTGGTCCATCATCGAGCGCCAGCGTTCGATGCGCTGCTCGCGAGGCATCGTCGACGCCACCGCGATCGCGTCGGCGACGCCATCGAGATCGTGGGGGTTCACCAGCAGCGCGTCCTTGAGCTCATAGGCTGCGCCGGCCAGCAGCGACAGCACCAGCACGCCAGGGTCCTCGGGATCCTGCGAGGCGATGTATTCCTTGGCCACCAGGTTCATGCCGTCGCGCAGCGGGGTCACCAGGCCGATCCGCGCGCTGCGGTAGAAGCCGGTCAGGGTGGCGTGGGCGAAGTTGCGGTTCACGTAACGCAGCGGCGTCCATTCCGGCTCCGCATAGGCGCCGTTGATGTGACCGGCGATCTGTTCCAGCTCCTGGCGCAGCTGCTGGTACTCGTTGACCTCGCCGCGCGAGACCGGCGCGATCTGCAGGTAGGTGAGCGTGCCGCGCTGCTCGCGGCGGGTCTCGAGATAGCGTTCGAAGCCGCGGAAGCGCTCCGGCAGGCCCTTGGAGTAGTCCAGCCGGTCGACGCCGATGGCGAGCGCGCGCCCGTCGAGGCTCGAGCGCAGGTCCCTGACCGCGGTCTTGGTGACTGCCGCGCGTGCCTGCGTGGCGATGGTGTCGGTGTCGATGCTGATCGGATACGCAGCGGCACGGAACCTGCGGCCGCCCGGCGCCTCCATCCAGCCCTCGCTGAGCACGCGACCGCCGCCGAACAGGCGCACGTAGTCCTGGAAGCGTTCGACATCGCGCTGGGTCTGCATGCCGATCAGGTCGTAGGCGTACAGCGACGAGAACAGCCGGGTGTGGTTGGGCATCGCCGCGACCAGGTCCGACGATGGCATCGGCACATGCAGGAAGAAGCCCATCCGGCAGCCGACCCCGCGTTCGCGCAGCAGCGCCGCCAGCGGGATCAGGTGGTAGTCGTGGATCCACAGGGTGTCGCTGTCGCGCAGCTGCGGCGCCAGCGTTTCCGCGAACAGCGCGTTGACGCGCGCATAGCCCTCGCGGGTGTCGCGGTCGTAGTCGACCAGGTCGAGCCGGAAGTGCAGCAGCGGCCACAGCGTGCGGTTGGCGAAGCCGTTGTAGTAGGCATCGAAATCGCGGCGGTTGATGTCGAGGGTGACGTAGCGGATGTCGCCTTCGCTCTGCTCGTGGATGGCGCCGCTCTCGCCGCGCACCGCGCGTCCGCTCCAGCCGAACCACAGCCCGCCGTTTTCCTGCAGCGCCGCCTGCAGGGCCACGGCCAGCCCGCCGGCGCGGTTCTCGCCCGGTACGGCCACGCGGTTGGATACCACCACCAGTCGACTCACGTCGCGTCCTCCCACGAGCGTGACAGGCGCATCGCCGCCATGATCAGGCCGACGTGCGAATAGGTCTGGGGAAAGTTGCCCCACAGTTCGCCATCTTCCAGCGCGAGGTCTTCCGACAGCAGGCCGAGCGGATTGCGCCGCGCAAGGATGCGCTCGAACATCTCGCGCGCCTCGTCGACGCGGCCCATCGCGGCGAGCGCGTCGATGTACCAGAAGATGCAGATGGTGAAGCTGGTTTCGGGGGAGCCGAAGTCGTCCGGGGCGATGTAGCGGAACACCCCGTCGCCGCGCCTGAGGTCGCGCCCGATCGCCTCGACGGTCGCCACGAAACGCGGATCGGTCGGTGCGATGAAGCCGACGTCGGCCAGCAGCAGCAGCGACGCATCCAGGTAGTCGCTCTGGAACGAGGCGCTGAAGTGGTTGGCGTCCTCCCGCCAGGCGCGTTCGAGGATGCGCACGCGCATGCCGTCGGCACGCGCGCGCCAGTGCGTGGCGCGCTCGTCCAGCCCCAGGTGCCTGGCGATCTTCGCCAGCCGGTCGCAGGCGGCCCAGCACATCACCGCGGTGTAGGTGTGGACTTCGGTGCGGCCGCGGAACTCCCACAGCCCGGCATCCGGCACCTCGTAGAGCTCGAAGGCGTGGTCGCCCAGGGGCTCGAGGCGTTCGAAGTCCGCGATGCTGCCGGGATCGGCCAGCCGGCGGTCGAAGAACAGCTGGGTGGAGGCCAGCACCACGCTGCCGTAGACATCGTGCTGGCGCTGGACCCACGCCAGGTTGCCGCGCCGCACCGGGCCCATGCCGCGGTAGCCCTGCAGCGCCTCGACCTCGTGCTCGTCCAGGCGGGCGGAGAAGTCGATGCCGTACAGCGGCTGCAGCCCGCCGTCGTGCGTGGCGAGGTTGAAGATGTAACGCACGAACTCCTCCATGCTGCGCGTCGCGCCCAGGCGGTTGAGTGCGCGCACCACGAAAGCGGCATCTCGCAGCCAGCAGTAGCGGTAGTCCCAGTTGCGCGCCGAACCCGGGGCTTCGGGGATGGAGGTGGTCATCGCGGCGATGATCGCGCCGCTGTCCTCGTACTGGCACAGCTTGAGGGTGATCGCGCTACGGATCACCGCGTCCTGCCACTCGAATGGAATCGACAGGTAGCGCACCCATTCGCGCCAGTAGCCGGTGCTGCGGTGGAGCGCCTCCTCCATGAAGCCGTGCAGCGGCCGGGTGAGGGTTTCATCCACGCCCAGCAGCAGGTGCATCCGGTGGGCGAGCACGAAGGGCGTGCCCTCGCGTACGAAGCGCACCGGCACGTCGGTGGTCAGGCGCAGGGTGAAGTCCGGCAGCAGGTAGCGGATGTGGTTGCTGCCCCAGGTGGTCGCCGCGCGCTGCTCGCCCCAGTGGGTGAGCGGACGCAGGCGCACGCGGATGCGCGGACTGCCCGACAGCGGGGTGACGCGGCGCATGATCGAGACCGGGCGGTACAGCCGCCCGTGCTCGCGCCAGCGCGGTGCGAAGTCGATGATCTCCACCGCACCGCCATGGCTGTCGTGGAGCACCGTGCGCAGGATCGCGGTGTTGGCCAGGTAGGCCTGTTCGCTGCGCTCGAAATCCTCGAGCTCGATGGCGAAGTCGCCGCCCTCCTGCTCGCGCGGCGACAGCAGCGCGCAGAACGCGGGATCGCCATCGAACGCAGGCAGGCAGCTCCAGACCACGCGGGCGCGGGCGTCCAGCAGGGCGCCGAAGCTGCCGTTGCCGATCACGCCGAGGTCGAGGGTGGCAGCGGTATCGGGCGCGAAGGGTGCGGTGGGCGGTGCGTTCATGCGGGAAGGGCATCCTCCAGCCAGGCGTGCACGGCGGCGACGTCGGGCAACGTGTAGTGGGCGGCGCTGGGTTCGCGGGTGCCGACCAGCACGCTGAGGCCGTGGCGCGCGTTGACGACGGCGAAGCCGTGCTCGTCGGTGAGGTCGTCGCCGACGAACACCGGGATGCGGCCGCGGAACGGCGGCTGGTCGAGCAGCGCGGCGATGGCATCGCCCTTGTCCGCCCCGGCGGGGCGCAACTCGACCACGTGGTCGCCGGGTTGCAGGCGGTAGCCGGGCAGGCGCGGCAGCGCGGCCTCGGCGAACGCACGCAGCTGCGGCCCGTGCTGGGGCGCGGCGCGCCAGTGCAGGCCGAGCGCGACATCCTTGTCCTCGACCAGGGTGCCGGGCAGGCGCGCCGAAAGTGCTTCCGCTTCGGCACGGATGCGATGCAGCGCCCCGGGTGCGGCCACCGGTGCGGACTGCCGGTCGCCGTTGCGGCGTTCCAGCCCGTGCAGGCCGGCAGCCGGAAGTCGCAGGGGTGCGAACAGCCGGTCCAGCGTCGACAGCGGGCGTCCGCTGATCAGCGCCAGCGCGCCATCGAGGCGCTGGTGCGCATGCTGGAGGCTGTCACGCAGGACGGGGTCGACGACCACCGCCGACGGTTCGGTGGCAAAGGAGAGCAGGGTGCCGTCCACGTCGAGGAACAGGGCCCAGGCCTTGTCGATCGAAGGCGGCGGCGGTCGGGTGGGGGACTCGGCAGCCATCGGGGCATTCTGCCGGATGCGGCGTGAGGATTGGTCTGCACGGCGTGGCGGGCGATCGTGCAGGCGCCATCGCCGATAATGGCGGGTCCTTCCACGTCAGGAGTCCACCATGACTGCAACCACTCGCGCCGGGCTGGCGCAGGTTCCGGGCGTCGCCGGCGAGCGCGACGTCGCCACCCGCGGCTTCGTGTTCAACCACACGATGCTCAGGATCAAGGACCCGCAGGCGTCGCTGGATTTCTACACCCGCGTGCTCGGCTTCACCCTGGTGCGCAGGATCGACTTCGCCGAGGCGAAGTTCAGCCTCTATTTCCTGGTGCTGACCGACGACCCCGGCGCGATCCCCGACGACGATGCGGCGCGCAAGCAGTGGCTGGCCGGACAGCCGGGCGTGCTCGAACTCACCCACAACCACGGCACCGAAGCCGAGGCCGGCGCGGTCTACCACGATGGCAACAGCGATCCTCGCGGCTTCGGCCACATCTGCGTGAGCGTGCCCGACGTGGTCGCGGCCTGTGCGCGCTTCGAGGAACTCGGCGTGGCCTTCCAGAAGCGGCTCACCGACGGCCGCATGCGCGAGCTCGCCTTTATCCGCGATCCGGACGGCTACTGGGTGGAGATCATCCAGCCGACGCCGTTGGGCTGAGTTGCGGCGAACTGCCGTCCACACCCCCGCGTGGGTTGTGGGGCTTCTGGAGAGCGGTTCGTGGGTTGTGAAGCTGGTGAACAGTCATCCGTAGTGAGCCGGCGCGGTATCGCCCGTCGGGACACGCCGTGAATCCATCCATGGAGGCTTGACGGCGCCATTCATGGCGCCGACAGTCCCGCCGCTCGATACCGCACCGTCTCTCTCGACGCCGCAGCGGCTGTGATGAAAAGCATCGGGCGGTGCCCTGTGGCCGGGACCGGTGAAGCAGATTCCTCCCTTGCGCCCAGGACCCGTGCGATTCCCCGGAAGTAGGGGCGCTGCGGGCAACCACACAGGTTCCGGGACCGACATGCATTGGTGGTCGAGTGATCGCCACCGCTCGTGCGTCAGGTCCCCGTGATGTCTGCAGGCGGGGCGGGGTAGGCCAGTGGGGAACCGTAGGCGCCACGGATGGCGCCTACGAGCCTCCATGGATGGATCCACGGCGTGTTTCCCACTGGCCTACCCCGTCCCGACCCTACGGCGCATAAAACCCTTGCTTTCCGCGCTGCGACCCGCATCTGATGGGTATCGCCGGCCAGCCGCCGGCCACGATGCCCGAGGACACGCCCATGCGGATGGACAAGCTCACGTCGCGCTTCCAGCAGGCCATTGCCGACGCCCAGTCGCTGGCCGTCGGGCGCGACCACAATCTCATCGAACCCACGCACCTGCTGGTGGCGCTGATCGACCAGCAGGGCGGCGGCACGCGCCCGCTGCTGTCGCAGGCCGGGGTCAACGTGCCGCTGCTGCGCGAACGGCTGGGCGAAGTGCTCGAGCGCCTGCCGAAGGTGTCGGGCCAGGCCGGGCAGGTGTCGGTCGGCAACGACCTCGCGCGCCTGCTCAACCTCACCGACAAGCTCGCGCAGCAGCGCGGCGATGCCTATATCGCCTCGGAACTGTTCCTGCTGGCCGCGCTCGAGGACGGTGGCGACGCCGGCCGCGCGCTCACGGCCGCCGGCGGCACGAAGCAGGCGCTGGAGGCCGCGATCGACAAGGTCCGCGGCGGCGAGCGCGTGCAGGACGAGAACGCCGAGGAATCACGTCAGGCGCTGGAAAAGTACACCGTCGACCTCACCGCGCGCGCCGAGGGCGGCAAGCTCGATCCGGTGATCGGCCGCGACGAGGAGATCCGCCGCACCATCCAGGTGCTGCAGCGCCGGACCAAGAACAACCCGGTGCTGATCGGCGAGCCCGGCGTCGGCAAGACCGCGATCGTCGAGGGACTCGCCCAGCGCATCATCAACAACGAGGTGCCCGAGGGCCTGCGCGGCAAGCGCGTGCTGTCGCTCGACATGGGCGCGCTGATCGCCGGCGCCAAGTTCCGCGGCGAGTTCGAGGAGCGCCTGAAGGGCGTGCTCAACGACCTGTCCAAACAGGAAGGGCAGGTCATCCTGTTCATCGACGAGTTGCATACCATGGTGGGCGCCGGCAAGGCCGAAGGCTCGATGGATGCCGGCAACATGCTCAAACCCGCCCTTGCGCGTGGCGAGCTGCACTGCATCGGCGCGACCACCCTCGACGAGTACCGCAAGTACGTCGAGAAGGACGCCGCGCTGGAGCGCCGCTTCCAGAAGGTGTTCGTGGGCGAGCCGTCGGTGGAGGACACCATCGCCATCCTGCGCGGGCTCAAGGAGAAGTACGCCGTGCACCACGGCGTCGAGATCACCGACCCCGCGATCGTGGCCGCGGCCACGCTGTCCAACCGCTATATCGCTGACCGCCAGCTGCCCGACAAGGCCATCGACCTGATGGACGAGGCGGCCAGCCGCATCCGCATGGAGATCGACTCCAAGCCCGAGGAACTCGACCGCCGCGAACGCCGGCTGATCCAGCTCAAGATCCAGCGCGAGGCGCTGAAGAAGGAAAAGGACGACGCCTCGAAGCAGCGCCTGGCCGATCTCGAAGCCGAGATCGCCACGCTGGAGCGCGAGTACAACGACCTCGAGGAAGTGTGGAAGGCCGAGAAGGCCACCGTGCAGGGTGCCACCAGGATCAAGGAGCAGATCGAGGCGGCGCGGCTGGAACTCGAGGCGGCGCAGCGCCGGCAGGACTTCGCGAAGATGAGCGAGATCCAGTACGGCCGTCTGCCGGAGCTGGAAAAGCAGCTCAAGGCCGCGCAGGAGGCCGAGACCACCGGCTTCACCCTGCTGCAGGACAAGGTCACCGCCGAGGAGATCGCCGAGGTGGTCGCGCGCTGGACCGGCATCCCGGTGAGCAGGATGCTGGAGGGCGAGCGCGAGAAGCTGCTGAAGATGGAGGAGATGCTGCACGCGCGCGTGGTCGGCCAGGACGAAGCGATCAGAGTGGTGTCGGATGCGGTGCGGCGTTCGCGCGCGGGGCTGTCGGATCCCGATCGGCCGTCGGGCTCGTTCCTGTTCCTCGGCCCGACCGGCGTCGGCAAGACCGAACTCAGCAAGGCGCTGGCGGAATTCCTGTTCGATTCGGCCGACGCGATGGTGCGCATCGACATGAGCGAGTTCATGGAGAAGCACGCGGTCAGCCGTCTGGTGGGTGCGCCGCCGGGCTACGTGGGTTACGAGGAAGGCGGTTATCTCACCGAGGCCGTGCGCCGGCGCCCGTACAGCGTGATCCTGCTCGACGAAGTCGAGAAGGCGCACCCGGATGTGTTCAACATCCTGCTGCAGGTGCTCGACGATGGCCGCCTGACCGATGGCCAGGGGCGCACCGTCGACTTCCGCAACACCGTCATCATCATGACCTCCAACCTCGGCTCGCAGATGATCCAGGAGCTGGCCGGCGAAGGCGGTGCGGGTGGCGACGAAGGGCAGTCGGCGATCGCCTACACGCAGATGAAGGCGGCGGTGATGGGCGTGGTGCAGGCGCATTTCCGCCCGGAATTCGTCAACCGGCTCGACGACATCATCGTGTTCCACCCGCTGCAGAAGGCGCAGATCCGCCGGATCGCGCGGATCCAGCTGCGTGGCCTGGAACAGCGCCTGGCGGACCGCGGGCTGAAGCTGGCGATCAGCGACGCCGCGTTCGACCTGCTGGGCGATGTCGGCTTCGACCCCGTGTATGGCGCCCGCCCGCTCAAGCGTGCGGTGCAGCAGCAGCTGGAGAATCCGCTGGCGCAGAAGATCCTCGCCGGTGAATTCACCAGCGGCGATACCGTGAGGGTGGATGCCGACGGTGGTGCACTGGTGTTCGCCCGGGGCTGAGCCTGCAATGCATGCGGCCGCTGCGCCGCATGCATCCAGCGGCTTCATGACGCATGCGCAGTCAGCGTTTGCTGACGTGCACTTCATCGGCGCTCTGTTGCAGTGCCGGCGGACGGACGACAGGCGAACGGACGCGGGTCGCTCCCTGCACCCATGAGGTTTCCATGCGCATCCTGATCACCGGAGGCAGCGGCTTTCTGGGCCGCGCGCTGACTGCCGCGTTGCTGTCGCAGGAGGCGAGGCCCACCTGGCTGTCGCGCGATCCGCGCGGCATCGACGCGCCCGTTGGCGTCGAGGTGCGCGGCTACGACAGCCTGCAGGCGAGCGACTGCTTCGACGTGGTGGTGAACCTCGCCGGCGCCGGGATCGCCGACCGCCGCTGGAGTGACGCCCGCAAGCAGGAGTTGTTCGACAGCCGCCTCGGCCCGACCCGCACCGTGGTGGACTGGATGCGCCGCGCGCAGGTGCGGCCGCGGCTGCTGCTGAGTGGTTCTGCGGTGGGCTGGTACGGCCACCAGCCCGCCATGCTGGAGCTGGCCGAAGACAGTGCCCCGCAACGCGATTTCGTGCATGCGCTGTGCGCGCAATGGGAACGCGCGGCGCTGGAGGCGGTGGCACTGGATGTGCCGGTGGTGCTGCTGCGCACCGGGGTGGTGCTCGACCCGGCCGGCGGCATGGTGCGCAGGCTGCTGCCGGTGTTCCGGCTTGGTGCCGGTGGCCGCCTGGGTGATGGCGAGCAGGTCCTGAGCTGGATCTCGCGCGAGGACTGGGTGCGTGCGGTGCTGCAGCTGCTCGACCCGCATGCCGGCCGGCCTGCGCTGGCCGGGCCGGTCAACCTGACCGCGCCGGCGCCGGTGAGCAACCGTGAGTTCACCCGCATCCTCGCCCGGTCGGTGCGCCGGCCGGCATGGGCCGCGGTACCGGCGCAGGCCCTGCGGCTGGTGCTCGGCGAGATGTCGACGCTGTTGCTGGAAGGCCAGCGGGTGCTGCCGCGGCGGCTGCTGGACAGCGGCTTCGAGTTCAGCCATCCGCGCCTGGACACGTTGCTGCGCCCCGGGTTCGCCTGAGCGCCGCCACCCGCGCACGACGCCGGTGCGGGGCTCGCCCGGCTACGCAGCCGATGCCGTGCCCGGGTCCGGCACCGGCCTGGCCTCGCCTGGCATCGCGGTGGCGAATGGCGGGTCGCGCAAGGCACGGAACGGCGGTGTCGCCATCACCATCTCCGACAGCGAATACGCCAGCTCGCGTTCGGCGAGCACCGCGGCATCGGCCCCGCGCTCAAGCAGGTGGCGTACCTCGCCTTCGCTGTGCGCGCGCGCCAGGATGCTCAACGCCGGATTGGCCTGGCGCATGCGTGCAATGGTCTCGCCGGCCTCCAGTACGTGCGGAATCGCGAAGATCGCCATCTTCGCAAGCTCCGGCCGCGCTTCCGCGAGCACCGCTTCCATGGCGACGTTGCCGCGCACAGTGGGAAAGCCGGCATCGCGCGACTGCTCGACGCGCTCGCCATCCGCCTCGACCACTACCAGGGGCACGCCGCGTTCGCGCAGCAGCCCGGCCAGGTGGCTGCCCACGCGCCCGAAGCCCACCAGGATCGCGTGATCGGCGATCAGCAGCGGCTGCGGCTGTTCCGGGCGCGGCGCCATGGCCTCGGCGCGTGCATCCTCGCGGGCCTGCCAGCGGTCGAGCAGGGCGAACAACAGCGGGTTGCACATGATCGACAGCAGCGCGCCGGCGAGGATGAGGTCCTGGCCTTCGGACGGGAGCACCCCCAGCCCCAGGCCGAGCCCGGCGAGGATGAAGGAGAACTCGCCGATCTGCGCGAGGCTTGCGGAGATCGTCAGCGCGGTCGCGTTCGGCTTGCCGAACGCGCGCACGATGCCCCAGGCGGCCAGCGACTTGCCGACCACGATGATCAGGAAGGTCCCAGCACTTCCAGCGGGTGCTCGACGACGATGCGCGGGTCGAACAGCATCCCCACCGACACGAAGAACAGCACCGCGAACGCATCGCGCATCGGCAGTGAGTCGTTCGCCGCCTTGTGGCCGAATTCGCTTTCGTTGAGCAGCATGCCGGCGAAGAACGCACCCAGCGCGAACGACACCCCGAAGAACTCCGAGGCGCCGAACGCCACGCCCATCGCCACCGCCAGCACGCACAGCGTGAACAGCTCGCGCGAGCCGGTGCCTGCCACCCGGCCCAGCACCCAGGGCATCACCCGCCGGCCGACCAGCAGCATCACCGCGACGAAGGCGCCGACCTTGCCCAGGGTGATCAGCAGGCTGATGCCGACTCCGCGACTGCCGACGCCGCTGGCGGTGCCTTCCAGCGCCGCCGCGACCGGCGGCAGCAGCACCAGCGTCAGCACCATCGCCAGGTCCTCGACGATCAGCCAGCCCACCGCGATGTGGCCGCGCACGGTGTCGAGCAGGCGCCGCTCCTCCAGCGCACGCAGCAGCACCACCGTACTGGCCACCGACAGCGCCAGCCCGAACACCAGCCCTCCCGCGTGCGACCAGCCCAGCAGGCGCGCCAGCCCCCAGCCCATCGCGGTGGCCACGCCGATCTGCACCACCGCGCCAGGCAGCGCGATGACGCGTACCGACATCAGTTCACGCAGCGAGAAGTGCAGGCCGACGCCGAACATCAGCAGGATCACCCCGAGCTCGGCGATCTGCGGTGCCAGCTCCTGGTCGGCGACGAAGCCCGGGGTGAACGGCCCGGCGATGATGCCCGCCAGCAGGTAGCCCACGGTCGGCGACATCCGCAGACGCTGCGCGGCCAGGCCGAGCACGAACGCCAGCACGAAGCCCACGCACAGGATCGAGATCAGCGAGATGTCGTGCGGCATCGGTGGCGTCCCGGTCAGGCGGTTCGCGGCGGGTCGGGCGCAGCTCGCGAGCTTGCGCGCGCGGGTGGATCAGCAGGCGCTGCGAGTCTGGCACAGCGGCCGCGACACCCGGATGACGCCGGGCGCCGCGGCCGACCCGCAGCGCGCGCGGCTACCAGCGGTAGCCGATGCGCCCGTACACGTAGGCACCGTTGAAGCCGAACGGGCTCTGCGACGGGTAGATCAGCTGGCCGGAGGTGGAGTTGGCGGCCAGCACCTCGTCCGGGTAGTCGTTGAACACGTTGTCGCCGCCGACGGTGAATTCCCAGCCTTCCACGCGGTAGGTGGCCGCGAGGTCGAGCAGCCACTTCGCGCTGAAGGTCTGGTCGAGGTCGGGGTTGGCGTTGTTGAGGGTGAACTCGCCATGGCGGGTGGCGGTGGCCGAGAGGCTCAGGCCGCCACGCGTCCAGACGGTATTGAGCATCGCCTTGTCGCGCGGCGCACCGACCTCGAACCGCCCCAGTTCCACCCGGCCGAAGCGCAGCGCGGTGGGGTCGATGGCCTCCAGCGCCGCCGGGTTGGGCGCGACACGGTCGATCTCGGTCTTGTTGTAGTTGTAGCCCAGCATCAGGTCGAGCGTGCTGGTGGGGAGCTCCCAGCCGTAGGTGCCGACCACGTCGATACCGGTGGTGGTGGTGTCGAGTGCGTTGGTGAAATAGCGGCCGCCGGCGACATCCGGGAAGCCGTTGGCGTTGAGCCAGTTGCGCACCGCCGTGCTGTTGAGGTTTTCCGACAGGGTGATGCGGTCCTCGAGCCTGATGCGGTAGGCATCGATGGTCACGTACAGGCGCTCGACCGGAGTCAGCACCAGGCCCAGGCTGAGGTTGTCCGAGGTTTCGGCCTGCAGCGGCTCCGCGCCCAGCGCGATGCCGGCCGGGTTGGTGACGCGGAAGGTGACCAGGTCGAACGGGATGCCGCCGATGAAGTTGGTCGAGGTGGTCTGGTAGTACTGCTGCGCGAGCGACGGCGCATGGAAGCCGGTGGACACCGTGCCGCGCAGCGCGACGGCATCGTTGAAGGCATAGCGCGCGGTGAGCTTGCCGGTGGTGGTGTCACCGAAGTCGCTGTAGGACTCGTGGCGCGCGGCGATGCCGGCCGAGAAGCGTTCGGTGATGTCGCCTTCGAGCGCGGCGTAGAACGAATAGCTGTGGCGGTCGAAGCTGCCGCTGTCGGACTCGCGGAAGCCCGGGAACACCTGCGCCCCGGACGGTGCCGGCTGCCCGTTGGGCAACAGCACGCCGCCGTTGATGTAGGAGGCCGGCTCGCCGGCGCCGATGGTGTATTCCTCGCCGCGCCATTCCGCGCCATAGGACAGGGTGAGCGGATAGGCCATGCCCCAGTCGAGCTGGCGGTTGAAGTCGAGGTTCAGCACGTGCTGGTCGAGTTCCAGCGCGCCGGCGTAGAAGCGCGTCGGCGATGACGGCCCGAGGCTGCGGTTGAGGGTGTTGAGGATATCGAACTCGAGTTCGTTGCTGCCGTAGGTGTAGCTGAAGTCGATGCCGGTGCCGCCGGCGGTGGTGGTGCGCAGGCCGGTCGACACGCTGATGTCGCTGGAGGTGTTGAAGATCTGTGGCAGGAAGCCGTCCGGATAGATGGAAGGAATGTTGCGGGTGTCGCCGGCGGGCCGGAAGAAGCCGTTGGAGAGGGTCTCGCGGCGGGTGTACAGGCCGTAGGAATAGACCTGCAGGTAATCGGTGATGTCGACCTCGCCGTTGTAGAGCACCGAGCCGTTGTCGACCTCCGGGTCGCCATAGCGCTGCACCACGTCGCCGGGCGCCGGATTGGTGGGCGAGGCGGGGCCCGCGAACGGGCGCGCGCGGTCGGTCTGGTCCTGGTAGCCGGACTGCGCGGCCAGATGCACCTTGCCGCGCTCGCCCAGCCGCAGGCCCACGTCGCCCAGCAGCTGCGCCTGCTGGCCATCGCCGGCGCTGTACTGGCCGCCGGTGAGGCTGACCGCGCCGCCTTCGCCGGAGCCCTTCAGCACGATGTTGATCACCCCGGCGATGGCATCCGAGCCGTATTGCGCCGAGGCACCGTCGCGCAGCACTTCAACCCGCTCGATCGCGGCGATCGGGATCGAGTTGAGGTCGACCGGCGACGAACTGCGACCCTGGCTGCCGTTGACGTTGACCAGGGCGCCGGGGTGGTAGCGCTTGCCGTTGACCAGCACCAGGGTGTGGTCGGGGGCGAGACCGCGCAGCTGTGCCGGGCGCATGGCATCGGTGCCGTCGTTGATCGCCGCACGCGGGAAGTTCAGCGAGGGCACCGCGCGCGACAGCGCCGTGGCCAGCTCGACGGTGCCGGTGGAGGCCAGCGCCTCCGGGGTGATGATGTCGATCGGCGCGGTCGATTCGGCCACCGTGCGGTCGGTGACGCGGGTGCCGGTGACGATCAGGGTGTCGAGCGTGGCGGGGCGCTGTGCGCTGGCCCCCTGCGCCGGCGTGGCCTGCTGGGCGTGGGCAAAGGGGCTGGCCAGCGCCAGCACGATGGCTGCGGCGATCGGACGACGGGTCATGCGGGTACCTCTCCGTGGTGGTGGATGACAGGATCTCGGCCTCCATCGCCTGTAGCACCGCCTGTTGCAATGCGCAAATGTTTCAGCGGAAACCGTGCCGCGAGGGGCTTCGGCCTGAATGCGGCCTGCGCGGCGAGGGAGGCGAACGACCACCCGGCGGCTGGCGGCCGCGGCGGCACCGGTAGAATGCGCGGATGATCTCTTTCCGCAATTTCGCCCTCAGGCGGGGCGAACGCCTGCTGCTGTCCGAAGTCGACCTTTCCCTGCACGCCGGCTGGCGGGTGGGCGTGGTCGGTCGCAATGGCACCGGCAAATCCTCGCTGTTCGCCGCGGTGCGCGGGGAGGTCGAGGCCGACCGTGGCGACCTCGACCTGCCGAACCGCGTGCGCGTGGCCAGCATCGCCCAGGAACTGCCGTCGCTGCCGGACCCGGCGATCGACTTCGTGCTCGGCGGCGACGCCGCCGTCGCGGCGGTGCTCAAGGCCGAGGCCGACGCCCTGGCCGCCGAGGACTGGGAAGCCGTGGCCGAGGTGCACCTGCGCATGGCCGAGGTCGGCGCGTACGACGCCGGCGCACGCGCCGGCAAGCTGCTGCATGGGCTGGGCTTTCCGGCCGAAACCCACCAGCGCGCGGTGGCGACCTTCTCCGGCGGCTGGCGGGTGCGACTGAACCTGGCACGCGCGCTGATGACCCCCAGCGACCTGCTGTTGCTCGACGAGCCGACCAACCATCTCGACCTCGATGCCGTGCTGTGGCTGGAGCAGTGGCTGCTGAAGTACCCGGGCACGCTGCTGCTGATCTCGCATGACCGCGAGTTCCTCGACAACGTCTGCACCCACACCCTGCACCTGCACGGCGGCAAGGCGAAGCTGTACACCGGCGACTACACCTCGTTCGAGCGCCAGCGCTCCGAGCAGCTGCGGCTGCAGCAGATCACCCACGAGAAGACCCAGGCCGAACGCGCGCACCTGCAGAAGTTCATCGACCGCTTCAAGGCCAGCGCGGCCAAGGCCAAGCAGGCGCAGTCGCGGGTCAAGCGCCTGGCCAAGATGGCCGACACCGAAGCAGTGCGCGCCGAGCGCGAGGTGCGCATCGATTTCCCGGCGCCGGCGAAGCTGCCGCACGCGCTGCTGCGCATCAATGATGGCCGCTGCGGCTATGCCACGGCTTCGGGCGAGGCGGTCATCCTCGACCACGTCGGTTTCGGCCTCGAGGCCGGCGACCGCATCGGCCTGCTGGGTCCCAACGGCGCCGGCAAGTCGACCCTGGTGAAGACGCTGGTCGGCGAGCTGCCGCTGCTGGCCGGCGAGCGCTACGCGCATCCCGACCTGCGCATCGGCTATTTCGCCCAGCACACGGTGGAATCGCTGGTCGCCGGCACCTCGCCGATCGATCACCTGCGCGAACTCTCGCCCAACGTCGCCACCCAGGCCTTCCGCGACTTCCTGGGCAAGTGGAGCTTTCCCGGCGACCGCGCGTTCGAGTCGATCGACGGCTTCTCCGGCGGCGAGCGCGCGCGGCTGGCGCTGGCGCTGCTGGCCTGGCTGCAGCCCAACGTGCTGCTGCTCGACGAACCCACCAACCACCTCGACCTCGAGATGCGCGAGGCGCTGGCGGAGGCGCTGTCCGACTTCGCCGGCGCGATCGTGCTGGTCTCGCACGACCGCCACCTGATCGGCCTGGTCAGCGACACGTTCTGGCGGGTTGCCGACGGCGTGGTCAGGCCCTTCGACGGTGACCTCGACGAGTACGCCGCCTGGCTGCGTGCGCGCGGCAATGCCGGTGAACTGAAGGCGCCGGCGGTTGCAGCGCCGCCCCCGCCGGCGGCGGTGCCGAAGCCTGCCGCGGCGAAGGTGAATCCGCACAAGCTGGCCGATGCCGAACGCATGCTGGAAGCGGCTGAAGCCGAGCTGGCGCGCATCGATGCGGCGCTGGCCGATCCGTCGGTGCAGGCCGATGCCACGCGGCTGGTCGCGCTCGGTCGCGAGCGTGCGCAGGTGGCGGAGCGACTCGCCGAAGCGGAGGAGCGCTGCCTGGCCATGTATGGCAATGCCTGAGGGGTGACTGGAGGGCTTGCTTGCGGGGTCGCGGCGGCGGCGGGTAGGGTGCAGGAATGAACGCATTCAAACTTTCCGCCTCGATCGCCCTCGCACTGGCACTTGCCGCGTGCTCTCCCTCAACCGATACCGCGTCCACCGATGCGCCCGCGGCATCCGCGACCGACACCGCGCCGGCAGACGGCATCGACGTCGCCAACGCGCCCGCCGACGAGTTCATGGCCGCCATTGCCCATCACTGCGGGCAGGCGTTCGAAGGCCGCGTCGTCACCAACGAGCCGGCCTCCAAGGAACCCGATGCCTTCGAGGGCCAGCGCCTGGTGATGCACGTGCGTGGTTGCGACGACCCGACCCGCGAACTGAAGGTGCCGTTCCACGTCGGCGACGACCATTCCCGCACCTGGGTGCTGACCCGTACCGACACCGGCATGCGCCTCAAGCACGACCACCGCCACGAGGATGGCAGCGAGGACGCGGTGACGATGTACGGCGGCGACACCGCGGCTGCCGGCACCGCGCAGCGGCAGGAATTCCCCGTTGACGCGGAATCGATCGCCACTTTCGAGCACGAGGGGCTCAACGCCTCGGTGACCAACACCTGGGCGATGGAGATCGAACCCGACCAGCGCTTCCTCTACGAACTGTCGCGTCCGGGCGGCCGCATGTTCCAGGTGGAATTCGACCTGACCCGCCCGGTCGACCTGCCGCCGACCCCGTGGGGGCATGAGTAGGCACAGGCTCGATGTCGGTCGGGACCTCGGGAGCGAACGCGTGTCCCGCCCTGCGATCCCACATCGGCCCAGACGGGCCGCCGCACCTGGCCGCTTTGCACGCGGCAACAATCGTCCGCCTCCGTGCCTCACCGCGTGCTGCCGCGGCTCAGTCCTTCAGGAAGTACTCGACGGTCGACACCACGCGCACGGTCTTGACGTGCGGGCTGCCGCGGTCGCGGTCGCTGATCGAGATCACGCCCTGGTTGGCGCTGCGGATGCCGCCGATGCGCGCGCCGGAGTCGTTGGCGAACTGCTCGGCCGACGCGCGTGCGTTGGCCGTGGCCTCGGCGATCAGCTCCGGCTTGATGTCGTTCAAGCGGGTGAACTCGAACTGCGGCCCACCGCCCTCATCGGTGTTGAGCATCACCCCGCCGGCGACCATCTGCCCGCTGCGGCGCAGCGCCTCCATCGCCTCGGCAACGCGCCCGGTGCGCAGGGTCACCGTGTTGGAGTAGCGGTAGCGCTCCGGCGGCCGGCTCTCGCCCCACGAATACGCCCAACGGTCCTCGAGGCGCGGCGGCGATACCACCACCTCGTCCTCGGGGAACCCGGCGCCGGCAAGGAAGGCGCGGATGGTGGCGGTGTTGGCATCGAGCTGCGCCTGCACTGCGGCGAGGTCGTCGCCGCCCACGGTCTGCGACAGCGGCCAGACCACCAGATCCGCATCGACGGTGCGCTCGGCCAGCCCCTTGACGGTGACGAAGCGGTCGGCGGTGCGCAGGCCGGTCATGCCGTGCGACGCGAACCAGCCCGCTCCCAGCAACCCCAGCGCGATCAGCAGGGCAGCGGCGACGGTGCGGAAGTTCGGTGGTTGGGCCATGGCGGGGTCTCGAAGCGCGGGGCACCCAGCCTAGACCGCGGGCTTGCGACTTGAAAGCGCGTGCCATGCCCCCACAATGCCGGCTCCCTGTTGTCGTTCAGCGATCACGCCATGCCGATCTACGCTTTCCGCTGTGCCGACTGCGGCCATGCCTTCGACCGCCTGCAGAAGCTTTCCGACCCCGATCCCACCGACTGCCCGGCCTGCGGCGCGTCCGCCGTGGGTCGCCAGGTCACCGCGCCGTCGTTCCGGCTGGCCGGTGGCGGCTGGTACGAGACCGACTTCAAGAAGGACGGCGACAGGAAGCGCAACCTTGCCGACGGCGGTGGTGGAGAAGGCAAGTCCGAGGCCAAGCCCGACACGAAGCCCGAGTCCAAGCCGGCCGCCGACGCCGCCCCTGCGGCCAAGCCCGCCAGCGCGCCGGCCACCACCCCCTGAGTGCGTCCGGGCCGGCATCGCGCCGGCCCGCATTTGCCGCCCCGCGGCCACCCCCGCAAAATAGCCGGTTCCCCGGCGGCGCCGGGTCGAATCCCCCGGAGCTTCCATGCGTACCCACTACTGCGGCCTGATCGACGAGGCACTGATCGGCCAGACCGTGACCCTGTGCGGCTGGGCCGATGTCGCCCGCAACCTCGGCGGCGTCTGCTTCATCGACCTGCGCGACCACGAAGGCATCGTGCAGATCGTCGCCGAGCCGGGCGAGGCCGAAGGCAATGCCGGCGTCGTCGCGATCGCGGAAACCATCGGCTACGAGGACTGCCTGCGCATCACCGGCAGCGTGCGCCGGCGGCACAACCCCAATGCGAAGATCGCCACCGGCCAGGTCGAAGTGGTCGCAACCGCGATCGAGGTGGTCAACAAGGCCGCGCCGCTGCCGTTCCATGCCCATGAGAATCCCGGCGAGGAAACCCGCCTGCGCTATCGCTACCTCGACCTGCGCCGCCCGGAGATGCAGCGCATGCAGCGCACCCGCATCCGCCTGGTGCAGGCGCTGCGCCGCTGGCTGGACGCGCGTGGTTTCCAGGACATCGAGACCCCGATCCTGACCAGGGCCACGCCGGAAGGCGCGCGCGACTTCCTGGTGCCGGCGCGCATGCATGCCGGCGAGTTCTACGCGCTGCCGCAGAGCCCGCAGCTGTTCAAGCAGATCCTGATGGTCGCGGGCTTCGACCGCTACTACCAGATTGCACGCTGCTTCCGCGACGAGGCGCTGCGTGCCGATCGCCAGCTGGAATTCACCCAGCTCGACATGGAGTTCGCCTGGGTGCGCGAGCAGGATGTGCAGGACGCCGTCGAGGGCATGATCCGCACGGTGTTCAAGGAAGTGATGGACGTCGACCTGGCCGATCCCTTCCCGCGCATGACCTGGGCCGAGGCGATGCGTCGCTACGGCTCCGACAAGCCGGACCTGCGCATCGACCTCGAGCTGGTGGATGTCGCCGAGCTGGTCGCCGACAGCGGCTTCGCGGTGTTCGCCGGTGCCGCCAATGATCCGGACGGCCGCGTGGCCGCGTTGCGTATTCCGGGTGGTGCGACGCTCTCGCGCAAGCAGATCGACGAGTACGCCGCGCATGCCGCCAGGTTCGGCGCCAGGGGTCTGGCCTACATCAAGATCGACGCGGCAGGTGAGATCTCGTCGCCGATCCGGAAGTTCTTCGACGACGCCGCGTTCGCCGCGCTCGTGCAGCATGTCGGCGCCGGCAACGGTGACATCGTGTTCTTCGGTGCCGGCGTCTACAACCGGGTGTCGGACTTCATGGGCGCGCTGCGCCTCAAGGCCGGCCGCGACTTCGGCCTGGTCGAGGACGGCTGGAAGCCGCTTTGGGTCACCGACTTTCCGATGTTCGAGTACGACGACGAGGCGCAGCGCTACGTCGCCCTGCATCATCCGTTCACCGCGCCGGCCGTCGACGACATCGACGACCTGCGCGCCAATGCCAGGACCGCGGTGTCGCGCGGCTACGACATGGTGATGAACGGCAACGAGATCGGTGGCGGTTCGATCCGCATCCACCGGCCGGAAATGCAGAGCGCCGTGTTCGGGCTGCTCGGCATCGACGCCGAGGAAGCGCAGGCCAAGTTCGGCTTCCTGCTCGACGCGCTCAAGTACGGCGCGCCGCCGCACGGCGGCATCGCCTTCGGCATCGACCGCATCGCAGCGCTCATGGCCGGCACCGAATCGATCCGCGACGTGATCGCCTTCCCGAAGACCACCGGTGCGCAGTGCCTGATGACGGGCGCGCCATCGCCGATCGCCGACGCGCAGCTCGCCGAGGTGCACGTGGCGGTGCGGGCGAAGGCGGACCACGGCGCTTGACCGGCCACGGACCACGCGGATGAGCGCGGATGGCGGGCATGCTGGATACGCGTGCCATGTGGTCGTTGCCGACGATCGCGGGCCCGACAGCCGCGTGGTCCGCGTCCATCGGTGCACATCCGTGGCAGAACAATGACCCCGGTTCTCCGCCGCGCCACGGTCGATGACGCCGAGCTGCTGTCGATGCTGGCGGCGCGCACCTTTATCGAGAGCTTCGGCCATCTGTATCCGCGCGAGGATCTCGACGCATTCCTCGTCAAGGCCTATGAGGTCGGCCGCCAGCGCACGATCCTGGCGCATCCCGCATACGCGGTCTGGCTGCTGGAGGCCGATGGCGAAGCGGTCGGCCATGTCGCCGCCGGCCCATGCGGCCTGCCGCACCCGGAGGTCGTACCCGGCGACGGCGAGATCAAGCGCCTGTATCTCGTGCAGGGCTGGCAGGGTGCCGGGCACGGCGCACGGATGATGGATGCGGCGATGCAGTGGCTGCTGCGCGATGGCCCGCGCACGCTGTGGGTCGGCGCCTGGTCGGAGAATCACGGCGCGCAACGTTTCTACGCACGCTACGGCTTCGAGCGTGTGGGCGACTACATCTTTCCGGTCGGGCGCGTGCGTGATCTCGAATACATCCTCAGGCGCCCGGCCGAAGCGGGCCAGCCCGATGCCTGAGCGGCATGTGGATCGCGTCATCGTGCTGCCCGGCCTGTGGATGCCGGCGGTGTCGATGGCGTGGTTCGCCGCGCGCCTGCGTGCACTCGGCTTCGATGCGCGCACGCTCGGCTACCGCAGCATCGTCGACGGTGCCCGGTACGCGATCGAGGAAATCGGGGAGGCGCTGCAGGCCGGCCCGGCGCATCTGGTTGGCCACAGCCTGGGAGGGGTGATCGCGCTGGAGGCGTTGCGTGGGCATCCGGCATTGCCGGCCGGGCGGGTGGTCTGCATCGGCAGCCCGTTGTGCGGCAGCGCGGCCGCACGCGTGCTGCGCGGCCGGCGGCTGACCGGCGCCTACCTCGGGCGTGCCGGTCCGCTGCTCGAGCGCGGCTGCGCCCAGTGGCCCCACGCGGTCGAGGTCGGGATGATCGCCGGCACCCGTCCACGCGGGCTGGGTGGGCTGGTGGCGCGCTTCGACGAACCGCACGACGGCACGGTGGCGGTGCGCGAGACCCGCGCCCCCGGCCTGGCCGACCACCTGTTGCTGCCGGCCAGCCACACCGGTTTGATGTTCAGCGCGGACGCGGTCGCCCAGACCGCCCGCTTCCTGCGCGAGGGAGCGTTCGACCACGCCGGGGCGGCCTCCGCCGCGGTGTAAAATCGCGGCTCGCTCAACACAACGGACATTGCGATGGGTCGTGGACCTTCGATCGAGGCGCGCAAGAACGCGACCGACGCCAAGCGCGGCAAGATCTTCACCAAGATCATCCGCGAGATCGGCGTCGCTGCGCGTGCCGGTGGCGGCGATCCCGCCAACAATCCGCGCCTGCGTGCCGCCATCGACAAGGGCATGGCGCAGAACATGTCCAAGGACGTGGTGGAGCGCGCGATCAAAAAGGCCACCGGCGAACTCGAGGGCGTCGAGTACGAGGAAGTGCGCTACGAGGGCTATGCCCCCGGCGGCATCGCGGTGATCGTCGACTGCCTCACCGACAACCGCGTGCGCACGGTGGCCGATGTGCGCCATGCGTTCTCCAAGTGCGGCGGCAACATGGGTACCGAAGGGTCGGTGTCCTTCATGTTCCGGCGCCTGGGCGTGCTGAGCTTCGCCGCCGGGGCCGACGAGGACCGGGTGACCGAAGCGGCGATCGAGGCCGGCGCCGACGACGTGGTGGTGTACCCGGACGACGGCGCGATCGAGGTGCTCACCTCGCCCGAGGATTTCATCGGCGTGCGCGATGCGATGACCGCCGCCGGTATGGCGCCGGCGCATGCGGAGCTCACCTTCCGCGCCGACACCGACGTCGCCGCCGATCCCGACACCGCGCAGCAGGTGCGCAAGCTGCTGGACATGCTCGAGGACCTCGACGACGTGCAGGACGTCTATTCCAACGTCGACCAGGCGTCGCTGGACCAGGCCTGATGCGCGCTCGTGGCGCCGGCGGCGCCCGCAACCCCGCAGCGCCCGCAGTTGGCGGGCACGATCGCCGGCCTGCCGCGCATGACTGACTCCATCGCCGGCACCACCCGCATCCTCGGCATCGACCCGGGCTCGCAGCGCACCGGCGTCGGCATCGTCGATGTCACGCCGGATGGGCGCCTGCGCCATGTCCACCACGCGCCGCTGCAACTGCTGGGCGAAGGCGGTTTCCCGGACCGGCTGCGGCGGCTGCTCGACCAGCTCGGCGCGGTGATCGATACCTGGCATCCGCATGAGGTCTCGATCGAACAGGTGTTCATGTCGCGCAATGCCGATTCCGCGCTCAAGCTGGGCCACGCCCGTGGTGCGGCGATCTGCGCCGCCGTGCTGCGCGACCTGCCGGTGCACGAATACGCCCCCACCGAGATCAAGCTGGCGGTGGTCGGGCGCGGCAAGGCGGAAAAGACCCAGGTGCAGCACATGGTGGGTATCCTGCTCAACCTGCAGGGCAGGCTGCAGGCCGATGCCGCCGATGCGCTGGCGGCGGCCATCACCCACGCCCACGTGCGCGCCAGCGCGGCGCGGCTGGGCGTCGGTACGCGCACCGCCTGGAGCCGCTGAGCGTCAGCGGTCGCGCACCACCACATGTCTCCCGGGAGTCAGCATGATCGGTCGCCTGAAAGGCATCCTCGCGCACAAGCAGCCGCCGTGGCTGGTGGTCGACGTGCATGGGGTGGGCTACGAACTCGAAGCACCGATGAGCACCTTCTACGATCTGCCCGAGGCCGGTCGCGAGGTGGTGCTGTTCACCCATTACGCGCAGAAGGAAGACAGCGTCTCGCTGTACGGCTTCCTGACGGAGCCGGAGCGCCGGCTGTTCCGCGACGTGCAGAAGGTCAGCGGCATCGGCGCCAAGATCGCGCTGGCGGTGCTGTCGGGTGCAAGCGTCGGCGAGTTCGCGCGGCTGGTGCAGACCGGCGACATCACCGCGCTGACGCGCATCCCCGGCATTGGCAAGAAGACCGCCGAGCGCATGGTGGTGGAACTGCGCGACCGCGCCGCCGATCTGGCGGTCGGCGCGGCGGTGTCCGCCAGCGGCCCGGTACCTGCCGATCCGCTGTCGGAAGCCACCGTGGCGCTGCAGCAGCTCGGCTACAAGCCGGCCGAGGCACAGAAGATGGCGCGCGCGGCGGCCAGTGAAGGCGATACGCCCGAAATCATCATCCGCAAGGCGCTACAGTCCGCGCTTCGCTGACAGCCGCCCTCGGCATCCCGTCCGGAAATGACACGTTCCACGCCTGCGGGCGCCCATCCCCGCCACGATGCTCCCCACGGCAAGGCGGCACTCGCCACGCTGGTGATGGGCGCGATCGGTGTCGTCTTCGGCGATATCGGCACCAGCCCGCTCTACACCATCCGCGAGGCGTTCGCGCCGCACTACGGCCTCGTCGCCGACCACGACACCGTGCTCGGCGTGCTGTCGATGATCTTCTGGTCGCTGATGCTGGTGGTCACGCTGAAGTACGTGACCATCATCATGCGCGCCGACAACGACGGCGAGGGCGGCATCATCGCGCTGATGTCGCTGGCGCAGCGCCGGCTGCCGGCGGGGTCCAGGTCGGCCTACGTGCTGGGCCTGCTGGGCATCCTCGGCGCATCGCTGTTCTTCGGCGACGGCGTGATCACCCCGGCGATCTCGGTACTGTCGGCGGTGGAGGGGTTGGAGATCGTCGCCCCGCAGCTACATGACTGGGTGGTGCCGATTGCACTGGTGGTGCTGGTCACGCTGTTCGCCACCCAGCGCTACGGCACCGCGAAGGTCGGGCGCGTGTTCGGACCGGTGATGGTGCTGTGGTTCGTGGTGCTCGCGGTCATGGGCATCGCCAACATCGCCCACGAGCCCGAGGTGCTGCACGCATTGAACCCCTGGTGGGCCCTGCTGTTCTTCCAGGAACACAGTGTCGGTGGCGTCTTCATCCTCGGCGCGGTGATCCTGGCGGTCACCGGTGGCGAGGCGATCTACACCGACATGGGGCACTTCGGGCCGCGGCCGATCCGCCTGGCCTGGTACTGGTTCGTGCTGCCGGCGCTGATGATCAACTATCTCGGCCAGGGCGCGCTGGTGCTGGAGAACCCGGCGGCGATCCGCAACCCGTTCTACTTCGGGGTGCCCGACTGGGGGCGGGTGCCGATGATCGTCCTCGCCACCCTGGCCACGGTGATCGCCTCGCAGGCGGTGATCACCGGCGGCTTCTCGATCGCACGCCAGGCCATGCAGCTGGGCTACATCCCGCGGATGAAGGTGCGCCACACCTCCAGCGAGACCATCGGCCAGATCTACATCCCCGCGATCAACTGGATGATGATGGTGATCGTCATCGCGCTGGTGCTGGGTTTCCGCTCCTCGTCGGCACTGGCCACCGCCTACGGCGTGTCGGTGTCGTTGACCATGCTGATCGACACCCTGCTGCTGGCCGTGGTCGCGCGCGCGCTGTGGCCGCAGTGGCGGCGCTGGGTGCTGCCGCTGTGCGTGGTGTTCCTGGTGGTGGATGTCGCCTTCGTCACCGCCAACCTCGCCAAGGTCCTGCAGGGCGGCTGGTTCCCGCTGGTGCTGGGCGTGGTGCTGTTCACCCTGCTGCGCACCTGGCGCCGCGGCCGCCAGCTGCTGCACGAGGACGTGCGCAGCCAGGGCATCCGCCCCGATACCTTCATCCCCGGGCTGATGCTGGCGCCGCCGCTGCGGGTGCCGGGCACGGCGGTGTTCCTGACCAGTGACCTGACCATCGTGCCGCAGGCGCTGCTGCACAACCTCAAGCACAACAAGGTGCTGCACGAGCGCAACGTATTCCTGACCGTGGAAACGCTGACCGTGCCGTATGCGCGCGACCGCCTGAAGGTCAGCGCGATCGGCGACGGCTTCCATCGCGTGCAGGTGAAATTCGGCTTCATGGAGATCCCCGACGTGCCGCTGGCGCTGATGCGCTGCAGCGATGTCGACCCGGACCTGTGCGTGGATCCGATGGAAACCACCTATTTCACCAGCCGCGAAACGGTCGTGGCCAGCGCGCGTCGCGGCATGGCGCTGTGGCGCGAGCAGCTGTTCGCGCTGATGCATCGCAACGCGGCACCGGCCTCGGGCTTCTTCCGCATCCCCGGCAACCGCCTGGTCGAGCTGGGTACGCGCGTCGAGATCTGACCGGCGTGCCTGCCGCGCACGCGGTCCATCGCGTCGCGGTTTGCGTTTATCGTGTCTTCCGCGGCCGATCGGGTGCCGGCAGCCAGGGAACGCCATGAGCGCTGCCAACGCCCGTCTACCGGCTCTCGACGTGCTGCGCGGCATTCGCCATCCTCGGCACGCTCGCCACCAATGTCTGGGTGTTCACCCATCCGGCCGGCCTGCTCGGCGAAATCGACGGGCCGCCGCCCTCCGATCTGCTCGAAGTGGTGTTGCGGCAGCTGTCCACCGGCAAGTTCCTCGGCCTGCTGTCGATCATGTTCGGCGTGGGCCTGGCGATCCAGCAGCGCGCCGCGACCATGGCAGGGCGCACGTGGCCGGGCGGCTACCACTGGCGGGCGGCGCTGCTGTTTCTCGATGGCGTGCTGAACTACGTGCTGGTGATCGAGTTCGACGTGCTGATGGGCTACGCCGTCAGCGGCGCACTGGTGGCATGGTTGCTGTGCAGCAGCGAGCGGGCGCAGTGGCGCTGGCTGCTGGGACTGGCCGCCGTCCACTTCGTCCTGCTCACGCTGCTGGCGCTCGCGGTGATGTCGCTGCCGCCCCCGGTGCACGCCGACGCCGCTGCGTACGCGTCATCCCTCGACTGGAATCCGTATCGCGACGGCAGCTGGTGGGATCTGGTGCGCTTCCGCATCGGGAACCTTGCGGTGTTCCGCATCGTGGAGCCGGTGCTGATCCTGCCGATGACGGTCGCGCTGTTCCTGCTCGGGGCCAGGCTGTATCGCGCGGGTGTCTTCGAGGCCGCGGGTGCTGCGCTGCGGCGGCGGTTGATGCTGATCGGCCTGCTGGCGTGGCCGCTCGACATGGCCATCGCGGTGTATGCCGGGATGCCGTGGTGGTTCTACACGCGCTGGGGCACCGCGGCGCTCGGGGTGCTCGGGCTGGTCGCGGAGTTCTACCAGGCCCGCCCCGCGCCCGGCTGGCTGGGCCAGCGGCTGTCGGAGGTCGGCCGCACGGCCCTGAGCTGCTACGTGCTGCAGAACATCCTCGCCTCGGCGATCTGCTACGGGTGGGGCTTCGACCTGGCCGGCCGGATCGGGGAAGCGCAGCGCCTGCCGGCCACCGTGCTGCTGTACTTCGCCCTGTGCCCGGTCGTCATCCTGGCCGCGCACCTGTGGCTGCGCGTATTCCGTCGCGGGCCGCTGGAAGCGCTGTGGGCGTCCTCCCATCGCCGGCTCGCGCAACGCTAGCCACCGGCGCATGCGAAGGTGCGATGGGCATCGGCGCCGTGCGACCATAGCGCGATGATCGACGACCGCATCATCGCTGCCGGCGCCACCCGCGAGGACGACGCGGTCGAGGCCAGCATCCGCCCCCAACGCCTCGCCGACTACCTCGGCCAGCAGCCGGTGCGCGAGCAGCTGGGCATCTATGTCGAAGCGGCGAAGCGGCGCGGCGAAGCGCTCGACCACGTGCTGATCTTCGGCCCACCCGGCCTGGGCAAGACCACGCTCAGCCACGTCATCGCCAACGAGCTCGGGGTCAACCTGCGGGTGACCTCGGGCCCGGTGATCGAGAAGGCCGGCGACCTCGCGGCGCTGCTGACCAACCTGCAGCCGCACGATGTGCTCTTCATCGACGAGATCCACCGGTTGTCGCCGGTGGTGGAGGAAGTGCTCTATCCGGCGATGGAGGACTTCCAGATCGACATCATGATCGGCGAGGGCCCCGCGGCGCGCTCGATCAAGCTCGACCTGCCACCGTTCACCCTGATCGGCGCCACCACCCGCGCCGGCCTGCTGACCGCGCCCCTGCGCGACCGCTTCGGCATCGTGCAGCGGCTGGAGTTCTACAGCGCCGAGGAGCTGACCCGCATCGTGCGGCGTTCGGCGACGATCCTCGGCATCGCCTGCGAAGGCGAGGGTGCCGCCGAGATCGCGCGCCGCGCACGTGGCACCCCGCGCATCGCCAACCGGCTGCTGCGGCGGGTGCGCGACTACGCCCAGGTGCGCGCCGACGGCCACATCCAGCGCGACGTCGCGCGTGCGGCGATGGACATGCTGAAAGTCGATCCGGAAGGTTTCGACGACCTCGACCGCCGGCTGCTGCGGCTGATCATCGAGAACTTCGACGGCGGCCCGGTGGGGGTGGAGTCACTCGCTGCGGCGCTGTCGGAAGAGCGCGGCACGCTGGAGGACGTCATCGAGCCCTACCTGATCCAGCAGGGCTACCTGGTGCGTACCGCGCGCGGGCGCATGGCCAGCCAGAAGGCCTACAGGCACCTCGGGCTGCCGGTGCGCGCGCGCCCCGACCTGTTCGCCGACGTGCCGGCGGCCGACCCTTTCGAGCCGTGACGCGGGCCTCCACGCCGCGTGCGGCGCAGCCACGGTAGTTTCAAGCAATGTTCAGCCATCCCGTCCGCGTTTACTGGGAAGATACCGACGCCGGTGGCGTGGTCTACCACGCGCAGTACGTCGCGTTCCTCGAACGCGCGCGCAGCGAATGGATGCGCGCGCTGGGGCACGGACAGGACGTGCTGCGCACCCGGCACGACCTGGTGTTCGCGGTGCGGGCGATGCGGATCGACTTCCGCGCGCCGGCACGGCTGGACGATGCGCTGCAGGTGTCGGTGGCGTTGTCGGCATGCCGGCGCGCGAGCCTGGTCATCGCGCAGTCGATCCACCGCGGCGGCGAGTTGCTGCTCGATGCCGAGGTGCGGGTGGCGGCACTGGACGCGGCGGGTTTCCGCCCGCGTGCCATCCCGCAGCCGCTGTACGCGGAGCTGAAAGCGCTGGAAGCGCAGCCGGACCAGGGATGACCGCCGGCGGAAAGTGAGCATGGCCCCGCCGTTGGACGCGGCACGGCCGAAAGACATGGATGCGCGGCGCCGCCGCGTGTCGGAGCGATCAAACCGGAGCGGATGCATGACCCCACTGACGATGTTGCTGCAGGCCACCCAGGTCGAGCCGCTGGCCGAGGACGCGGCCGCCACCGCCGAGGCATTGCCCGCGGGCGCCGATGCCGCCGCGGCCGCAGGCACGCTGCCCACCGACCTCGACGTCTGGAGCCTCATCCTCCATGCCTCGATTCCGGTGCAGCTGGTCATGCTGCTGCTGCTGTTCGCGTCGATCGCCTCGTGGGTGATCATCTTCCGCAAGAAGCGCCTGCTCGACCGTGCCACCAGGGAAGCCGACCGCTTCGAGGAGAAGTTCTGGTCCGGCGCCGAGCTCACCAAGCTGCATGCCGCCGCCACCGAGCGCAACCGCGAGATCGAAGGGCTCGAGGCGATCTTCGAATCCGGTTTCCGCGAGTACGCGCGGCCGCGGCGCAGCGTCGACAGCCGCTCCCGTCTCGAGGCCGCCCAGCGCGGCATGCGCGTGGCCGGCTCGCGCGAGATCGACGGGCTCGAGCAGAACCTCGAGTTCCTCGCCAACGTCGGCTCGATCGCGCCCTACGTCGGCCTGCTCGGCACCGTGTGGGGAATCATGATCTCGTTCCATGGCCTGGCCAACGTGCGCGAGGCCACCATCGCCACCGTGGCGCCGGGTATCTCCGAGGCGTTGATCGCCACCGCGATGGGCCTGTTCGCCGCGATCCCGGCGGTGTGGGCCTACAACCGCTTCGCCACCCGGGTCGAGCGCATCGCCAGCCGGTACGAGGCGTTCTCCGAAGAGTTCTCGTCGATCCTCGAGCGGCAGTCGAGCGAGGCATGACCCCGCGCGCGCCGCAGGCACGTTGGCTGCCGGCGCGCTGATCCGACCCGATTGCGAGGACCACCCCCATGTCCGTGACCATGCGCCGCCACAAGCGCCGCAAACTCAAGAACGAAATCAACGTCGTCCCATATATCGACGTGATGCTGGTGCTGCTGATCATCTTCATGGTCACCACGCCGCTGTTGAACCTCGGCACCGACGTCAACCTGCCCGACTCCAGTGCGCGCTCGCTGGGTGCGCCGAAGGATCCGGTGGTGGTGAGCGTGTATCCCGACGGCCGCCTGGCACTGATGGTCGAGCAGCAGAACCAGGAACTCACCCGCGACGACCTGATGGCCCGGTTGCGCGCGATCCATTCGCAGAACCCCGAGGCCACCATCCTCGTTCGCGGTGACGGCGCTGCCAGCTATCAGCTGATCATGGATGCGATCAGCGCCATCAACGAGGCCGGGGTGACCAAGGTCAGCCTGCTCAGCCGCCCGCTCGAGTCGGGGGGCTGATGCGGCAGCAGCGCGCCGATACGGTCCAGGCGGTCGCTCTCGCGCTGGGCCTGCATGTCCTGCTGGCCCTGCTGCTGGTATTCGGCCTCGACTGGACCCAGCGCCGGGCCGAGCCGGCGTTCGGTTCACCGGTGACCGCCGACATCATCGACCCCGATGCGCTGAGCGCCGCGCAACGCCGTGCGCTGGCAGCCGAACCCGAGCCACTGCCGGATCCCCCGCCGCCGCAACCCGACGCCGGGCCGGAACCGCTGCCGGAACCCGAGCCCGTGGAGGATGAGGCCGCTCCGCCGCCGCAGCCATTGCCGGCGCCGGTGCCCGAGGATGCCGAAGTGGCGCCGCAGCCGACGCCGCAGGAGCGCCTGCCGGAGCCGGACACGGTCGACCAGGACGCCGCGCGTCGCGAGTCCGAATCCGAGCTGCGCGCGCAGCGCGAGCAGGACGAGCGCCGCCGCCAGGAGCAGATCGACCTCACCGAGCGCAAGCGCCAGGAGGAGGCCGAGCAGCGCCGGCGGCTGGCCCAGCAACAGCGGCAGGAGGAACTGCGCAAGCTGCAGGCCGAGCGCGAGCGGATCCGCCGCGAGGCCGAACAGGCCGAGCAGCGCCTGAAGCAGATCGCCGATGCCCGCGCGCGCCAGGCCGCCGAGCAGGCCGCGGCGTCGGCCCCCGCGGCAAGCCCGCCGCCGGGCCGCCCGGATGGCAGCAGTGACCTTGCCGCGAAGTACGCCGCCGCCCTCCAGGAAGCAATCGCGCGACAGTGGACCCGGCCCGACAACGTGCCGATCGGCCAGCGCTGCCGCATCTACATCACCCAGTTGCCGGGTGGCGAGGTGATCAACGTGGAATTCGATGCCGGCTGTCCGTACGACGCGCTGGGCCGGCGCTCGGTGGAGGCCGCGGTGCGGCGTGCCGCGCCGTTGCCGTACGCGGGATTCGAGGACGTGTTCAACCGCCGGCTCAACCTCAACTTCACCGCGCAGGATCGATGACGCCCGTTCACCGGGCGCTGCGGTCACGCCGTCCAAGCTGTCGAGCGTTTCCGTGAACGCGGACGCGATGCCTTCCCTTCAAGACCAGGTGCCCCGATGAAACCGATGACCCGTTGCCTGCTCCTCCTGCTCGCGCTGCTGTTGCCATCGCTTGCCGCCGCGCAACAGCAGGGCCTGGAGATCGACATCGTCGGCGGTCATGCCTCTGCGCTGCCGATCGCCGTCGTGCCGATGCCCTACCAGGGCTCCGGCAGCGCGCCGGATACCGACATCGCCGCGGTGATCCGCGCCGACCTCGACCGCTCCGGCCAGTTCCGCACGCTGCCCGAGCGCGACATCGTCGAACGCCCGACCCGCGGCAGCGAGGTGCAGTACCCGACCTGGCGCGTGCTGCGGCAGGACTTCCTGGTGATCGGCCGGGTGCTCGATGCCGGCGCCGGTGCCTACCGGGTCGAGTACGAGCTGTTCGACGTCGCCAGGCAGGAGCGCCTGATCGGCATGGCGATGACCGCCCGCTCCGGTTCGATGCGCGACGTTGCCCACCAGATCGCCGATGCCGTGTACGAGAAGATCCTCGGCGTGCGTGGCGCGTTCTGGACCCGCATCGCCTACGTCACCCAGACCGGCGTCGGCGAGAACGCCCGCTACGCGCTGATCGTTGCCGATTCCGACGGCCACAACCCGCAGACCGTGGTGCGCTCCAACGAGCCGCTGCTGTCGCCGTCGTGGAGCCCGGATGGCAGCAAGCTGGCCTATGTGAGCTTCGAGCGCCGCAACTCCTCGATCTACATCCAGGACATCAACACCGGCGCCCGCGAGCTGGTCTCGAGCTTCCGCGGCATCAATTCGGGGCCGGCGTTCTCGCCCGATGGCCGCCGCCTGGCGCTGACCCTGTCGCGCAGCGGCAACCCCGAGATCTACGTCATGGATCTCGGTTCGAAGGCGCTGACCCAGCTCACCAACCACTTCGGCATCGACACCTCGCCGGCCTGGAGCCATGACGGCAGCAGCATCTATTTCACCTCCGACCGCGGTGGCCGGCCGCAGGTCTACCAGGTACCAGCAAGCGGTGGCAGCGCGACGCGCGTGACGTTCCAGGGCAGCTACAACGCGGACCCGAGCGTGTCGTTCGACGGGCAGAAAATCGCCGTGGCGCAGGGTTCAGGTAACGTGTACCGTATCGCCGTGCTGGATCGCAGCCTGGGGAGTCCTCGCTGGTCCACGCTGTCACCGGGGTCGCTCGACGAATCGCCCAGTTTTGCTCCGAATGCCAGCATGGTTCTCTATGCGGCGCGCGAGGGGCGGCGGGGCGTGCTGTATGCGGTTTCGGCAGATGGACGGGTCCGTCAGCGGCTGGTCCTCGCGGATGGTGACGTCCGCGAACCCGCCTGGGGACCTTACCGCGAACAGCGCTGACGCGGCCTGCACATCCACTCAATCAATCTGAACCGCCTGAACCACCACCTAGGGAACGACGAGATGAACATCACCACCCGAGTCCTGCTCGCCGCTGCATTGTGCGTTGCCGTTGTCGGCTGCTCCAAGCGCGTCAAGGAAGAGCCGCAGACCACCACGCCCGGCACCGCCAGCACCGTGACCCAGCCCCAGCAGGGCACCGGCGGCGCTTATGGCCCGCAAGACCTGGATACCGATGCCTGCCTGCGCCAGCGCGTGGTCTACTTCGATTTCGACCAGGAATCCCTGCGTCCCGAGTTCCAGGCGGCCATGGCCTGCCATGCCAAGTACCTGCGTGACCGCCAGTCGGCCCGCATCACCCTGGAAGGCAATGCCGACGAGCGCGGCAGCCGCGAGTACAACCTCGGCCTGGGCGAGCGCCGCGGCAACGCCGTGTCCTCGGCCCTGCAGGCCCAGGGTGGCTCGGGCACCCAGCTGACCGTCGTGAGCTACGGCGAAGAGCGGCCGGTCTGCACCGAGACCAGCGAGGACTGCTGGGCCCGTAACCGTCGCGTCGAGATCGTCTACACCGCCCGTTGATCGGCATGCGTGGACTGATCGTTTCCACCCTGGTCGCGGCCGCCCTTGTGGCGGCCGCGCCCGCGTACGGCCAGCGCGCGAGCCTGGCCGATCGCGTCGCCTCGCTCGAACAGCAGGCGGCCGCCAACCAGGGCAACATGGACCTGCTCAACCAGCTCACGCAGTTGCGTGGCGAGGTGCAGGCCCTGCGTTCGCAGCTCGAGGAACTGCAGCAGCAGAACGAGCAGCTGCGTTCGACTTCGCGTGCGCAGTACCTCGACATCGACGGGCGGCTCAACCGCCTCGAGAGTGGGGCTGGTGGCGCGGGGGCGACGCTGCCCGATCCGCCGCAGGCATCCAACAGCGCGCCCGCCGGCAATGCCGGCGGCGTGTTGCCGGCACCACCGCCGCGCAATGCGCCTGCCGCGCGCGCTGCGGCTCCGGCCGATGAGCGTGCCGCCTACGAAAGCGCCTTCGAAGCGCTGCGCGGCGGCCGTTATGCCGATGCTGCCAACCTGTTCCAGGATTTCCTCGCTCAGTACCCGGACGGCGCCTACGCCGCGAACGCGCTCTACTGGCTGGGCGAGAGCTACTACGCCACACAGAACTACGAATTGGCCCAGCAGCAGTTCCAGGCACTGATCGGCCGCTTCCCGGACAGCGACAAGGCACCCGGTGCGCTGTTGAAGCTCGGGCTGTCGCAGTACGGCCTGCGCGATCTGGACGCCGCCGAGGCCACCCTGGCCGATGTCGGCAAGCGCTACCCGGGCACCGACGCCGCGCGGACCGCCGACGACCGCCTGCGCGCGATCCAGCTCAGCCGTTTGCGCTGACGCAGCCGGGCTTCAGGCCCGGCGCACGCACCGCGGCTACAATGCCGCCCATGATTCCTGCCGCTTCCGAAGCCGCCGCGCCGGTGGCCGACCGGCTGCGCATCACCGAAATCTTCCTGTCGTTGCAGGGCGAGGCCCGCGATGCCGGCTGGCCGACGGTGTTCGTGCGCCTGACCGGCTGCCCGTTGCGTTGCCAGTACTGCGATACCGCCTACGCCTTCCACGGCGGCGAATGGCGCGATGTCGATGCGATCCTCGCCGAGGTCGCCTCGCATGGCGTGCGCCATGTCTGCGTGACCGGCGGCGAGCCGCTGGCGCAGAAGCGCTGCATCGGCCTGCTGCGTCGGCTGTGCGATGCCGGCTACGCGGTGTCGCTGGAAACGTCAGGCGCGCTCGACATCGGCGAGGTCGATCCACGCGTGTCGCGCGTGCTCGACATCAAGACGCCGGGCTCGGCCGAGGTGCACCGCAACCACTGGGCCAACATCGCGCTGCTGACGCCGCATGACCAGGTGAAGTTCGTGATCTGCTCGCGTGCGGACTACGAGTGGGCGCGCGGGGTGGTCAACGAACATGCGCTGGCCGCGCGCTGCGAGGTGTGGTTCTCGCCCAGCAAGAGCGAGGTCGATCCGCGCGCGCTGGCCGACTGGATCGTCGCCGACCGCCTGCCGGTGCGTTTCCAGCTGCAGCTGCACAAGCTGCTGTGGAACGACGAACCCGGACGGTAGCCGGCCGGGTCACCCCGACCGGTGGCCCCGGTGACCCGACCGCTGCGCAGCGGAAGGTTCGGTCCGGTCACGTCAGCGGGCTCGCCCGATTACGAATGCCCTGTCACCAGCCGTGAAGCACGCCATGAAGAAAGCCGTCGTCCTCGTCTCCGGTGGGATGGATTCAGCCGTCGTCCTCGCCATCGCCCGCGAGCGCGGCCACGCCGTGCACGCGCTCAGCGTCGCCTATGGGCAGCGGCACACTTCCGAGCTGGAAGCCGCAGCGCGCATGGCCGCCGGCGCCGTCGAGTACAAGGTGGTCGCCGTCGACCTGCGCAGCATCGGCGGCTCGGCGCTGACCGATGACATCGACGTGCCCACGGGCGGCGGCAGCGACGGCATCCCGGTGACCTATGTGCCGGCGCGCAACACGATCATGCTGTCGATCGCACTGGGCTGGGCCGAGGTGCTGGGCGCGGCCGACATCTACTGTGGCGTCAATGCGGTGGACTATTCCGGCTATCCGGACTGCCGGCCGGAGTTCATCGAGGCCTTCGAGCGGTTGGCCAACCTCGCCACCCGTGCCGGGGTGGAAGGCGCGGGAATCCGCATCCATGCGCCGCTGCTCGACATGAGCAAGGCTCAGATCGCTGCCGAAGGCATGCGCCTGGGCGTGGACTTCGCCGCCACGGTGTCGTGCTATCGCGCCGATGCGCAGGGCCGCGCCTGTGGCGACTGCGATGCCTGCCGATTGCGTGCGGACGGGTTTGCGGGCGCAGGTATTGCCGACCCGACACGTTACGCCTGACACAAAGGCGACGGCATCCCCAGGTCCGGGCCTGCCCCCGGTGGGACCTGGGCGGCCCACCGCGGCCACAGGGGGATGCCCAGCCGGATATCTCCGCGTCCTGCTCCCACATCCGGCCGCCGGCCATCCATGGCCGGCTCTGGACATCCCCCTGCGTCCACGGTGGGCACCCACTCTCGTCCCGTCGGGTCGCAAGTCAACAACGAATGGCGCTGGTCGGTCGCACGCGAGTCTGCCGGGAGCCGGTTCTGATCCCGGTGCGGAGCCGACGGATGCCTGAGCCCGGCGCGTACGCCGGGGGGTGTGCGGACAGCCGGCCATGGATGGCCGGCGGCCGGCCGTGGTAGCCGGACGCGGACTCCGGCCGGGGGAGCACGCTCCCCGGCGTGCGCGCCGGGCGGCGCGGATCACAACGGAGCAGCCCTTTCAAGACAGGAATGCGGCTGACGCCCAGTCGCTGGAGTGTGCGGGAGTACCGAAATGCCGAAGGCGCCCGCAGGCGCCTCCGGTACCACATGCCGCCAGGGGATCCTCAGTGCCCCGAGGCCGCGTCGATCGCTTCGCTGGAGTGGAAGATCGTCGCATCGGCATCGCCGTGGACGGTGAGGATGCCGGTCAGGCCCTTCTCGGCGCGCGACAGTGCGTGGTCGACGAGGATGTACTTGCCGGGATAGTCGACCTTGAACTCGACCATCGTCGCGCCACCCGGCGGCACCAGCGTGGTCTGCACGTCTGTCAGCGGCGGGCTGGTGAACGAGGCCAGGTTGTAGACCCGGTCGAACACCTCGCCGATCAGGTGGAAGCTCGAGGTCATGTTCGGGCCGCCGACGCCGAAGAAGATGCGCACTTCCTCACCCACGTTGGCCGTCATGTCGAAGGTCTTGGTGAGCGCGTCCATCGAACCGTTGAACATCAGGTGCTCGGGCTTCTCGTCGAGCAGCTTGTCGACCGAGAACTCCTGCAGCCCGCGTGAGCCGTGCTTCTGCGCCGTGTAGAGCTCGCCCTGCATGACGTAGTACTCCTTGTCCACCGCCGGCAGGCCGCCCTCGGGTTCGACCAGGATCATTCCGTACATGCCGTTGGAGATGTGGTGGGCGATCATCGGCGTCGCGCAGTGGTAGACGTACAGGCCCGGGTGCAGCGCCTTGAAGGTGAAGCTCTTGGTCTCGCCGGGGCGCACCTGCGTCACCGCGGCGCCGCCGCCGGGGCCGGTGACCGAGTGGAAGTCGACCGAATGGATGTTGATGCTGTCTTCGGCGTTCTTGAGGTTGATGGTCACCGTGTCGCCCTGGCGGATGCGCAGCATCGGGCCCGGCACCGTGTTGTCGAAGGTCCAGTAGCGGTAGGTGCTGCCATCCGACAGCCGGCCTTCGACCTCCGTGGTCAGCAGGTCGTAGTTGATGTGCTGCGGAGCGCGGTCGCCGACGGGCGTGCCGACCTCGGCGGGGTTCTTGGCGATGTCGATCGCCGTGCTCACCTCTTCCTTGACGTCGCCGACGATCAGGTTGCCGGTCATGCCGGCGAGCTTGTGGCCCGGAATGGTGCAGATGTATTCGAACGTGCCCGATTTGGTGGCGCGGAACACGATCGTGGTCGCCGCGCCCACGCCGACCACCTGGTCGGACTGCGCGCCGAACTCCGGCACCGCGATGTCGTGCATGGCGCCGTCGTTGTTGGTGATGGTGATGGCGACCACCGTGCCTTCGGCAACGCGCAGGTCGGGGTTGACCACGTCCTTGATGGCCCCGGCATTGCCGATGAAGACCATCTGTCCGTTGGCGATCTCGGTGCGCATGCTGAAAGTGACATCGGCGATCGGGGTGACCGAGGCGGACTGCTGTGCGGCCACCTCCATCGGGACGAAGCCGCCGGCGGCGGCGAGTGCGAACAGCAGAACCAGGTTCCTCATGGCGTATTTCCTTGCGGTTGATGCGAAGCCGGGGAGCACATGCGGAAGGGCTTTCCGCCGTTGCAGCCACGATAGGAAGTGCGCCGGCCTGCCTCCATGACCTGGATCAAGCACATACCTTTGCGTACGGAATCGCCACGGCTTGACCTGTGTCATCAGGGTAAGGAAACGCCGCATCCACAATCGGCCCCATGAAACGTGGGGCATTCCAGCACTGGATGGGTCGGCTCGGTCTCGCGGCCTCGCTGCTGCTGGTACTGGTGCCGACGCTGGACCGCGTTGCACAGGCAACGACGGCGCATATGGCACAGCAACAGGCAGTGCATGCGCACCATGGCGACGCCGACCGTGCGCATTGGCAGTCAGGCGACGCCGACAGCCCGCGACCGGCGCTCGGTGATCCGGACTGCGATTACTGCCCGTTGCTGTCGTCGCTGACGCCGTCGATGGACATCGCCTTCAACGCGATGCCATTGCCAGCGATCGGGCGCCCTGCCGCCGCGCCGCGTGCGTTGGACCTGCGGTGGCGCCATCCGTGGGGACTGGGTTCGCGCGGACCGCCCTGAGCGGGCGTTGCCGACACGCCGCGCATCCGTCGCGGCCATCCAGCACACCAGTTTCCATGGAGCTTCCCATGTCGATCCCGTATTGCCCGGTGATCCGCCGGTCCTGCCTGTGCGTCGCCATCGCGGCGGCGATGGCGGCCTCCGCGATGTCCGCGAATGCATCCGATACCGGCGCTGCATCCGCCGACCTGTCGGGTCACGCCGGCCACGCGCACCACGCCACGCCTGTTGCAGCGCCCGCCGCGCTGCGCGTGATCGATCTCGACGCGGTGGTGGTCACCGCCGCGGCACCGGTCTCCGCGCTCACCTGGGAAACCAGCCCGAAACTGCCACGCCAGCCGGTACCGGCCAGCGATGGCGCCGACTACCTCAAGACCATTCCCGGCTTCAGCGCCATCCGCAACGGCGGCAGCAACGGCGATCCGGTGCTGCGTGGCATGTTCGGTTCGCGGCTCAACCTGCTGACCAACGATGGCGCGATGCCGGGGGCGTGTCCGTCGCGGATGGACAACGCGATGTCCTACATCGCGCCGGAGACCTACGACGCGCTGGTGGTGACCAAGGGGCCGCAGACGGTGCTGTGGGGGCCGGGTGCGTCGGCGGGCACCGTGCGTTTCGAACGTGACCGCGAGTTCTATCCGGAGCCCACCTGGAAGCTCGCCGGCAGCGCGCTCGGCGGCAGCTGGGGGCGCAACGACCAGGTCGTGGATGCGACCTACGGCGCGCCGCTGGGCTATGCGCGCATCAGCGCCAACCGCTCGGAATCGGGCGACTACGACGACGGCAACGGCGACCGCGTCGGCTCGGCCTGGAACAAGTGGAACGCAGACCTCGCGCTGGGCTGGACGCCTGACGAGGACACGCTGCTCGAACTGGGCATCGGCATCGGCGATGGCCAGGCGCGCTATGCCACGCGCGGCATGGACGGCAGCCGGTTCGACCGCGCGAACTACAGCCTGCGCTTCGAGAAGGACAACATGGAAGGCGCGATGCAGGCCTTCGAGGCCAGCCTCTTCCACAACGTGGCCGACCACGTGATGGACAACTACAGCCTGCGCGATCCCAACCCCGACGGCGCGATGCCGATGCCGATGGCGTCCAACGTCGAGCGCAGCACCAGCGGCGGGCGCGCGGCGGCGACCTGGCGCGGCGCAGCGTTCGAGCTGGTGGCCGGTATCGATGCGCAGGACAGCCGCCACCGCCGCCGCAGCGCCATGGGCGTGGCTGCCTACCGTGCGCTGCCGTGGGTGGTGGATGCGCGCTTCGACAACCGTGGCGTGTTCGCCGAGGGCACGTGGTTCCAGGGCGATGACAACCGCTGGATCATCGGTGCGCGCCTGGATCGCGCGGGCGTCGAGGATGCGCGCGCCACGGTGTCCGGTGGGCATGGCGGTCACGCGGCGTCCAATCCCACCGCGGGCCAGTCACGCGAGGAAACGCTCAAGGCCGGCTTCGTGCGCTTCGAGCAGGACGTCGGCAAGGCGCTCAGCTCGTATGCCGGGGTCGGCCATACCCAACGCATGCCGGATTACTGGGAACTCTTCTCCGCAGACCATGGTCCGGCCGGCGCGGCCAACGCATTCGCCGGCCTCGATATCGAGAGGACCACGCAGCTCGACGTCGGCCTGCAGTACCGCGGCACGCGCTTCGACGCCTGGGTGTCGGCCTATGCCGGCCGCGTCGAGGACTTCATCCAGTTCCGCTATGTCACCGGAATGATGGGCGCGACGTCGACGGTCACGAACATCGATGCGCGCACGATCGGCGGCGAGGCAGGGGTGGAGTTCCGGGCCAGCGATGACTGGAAGTTCGGCGGCAGTCTGGCCTATGCGCGCGGCACCGACCGCGAGAGCGGGCGGCCGCTGCCGCAGATGCCGCCGCTGGAAGGCCGCTTCAGCGCCGACTGGAACAACGGCAGCTGGTCGGCGGGGATGCTGCTGCGCGTGGTCGACGGCCAGAATCGCGTGGCGCGCGGCTACGGCAACGTGGTCGGCCAGGACATCGGGCCCAGCGCCGGCTTCGCCACCCTGGCGCTCAATGGCGGCTACCGCTTCGCCAGCGGGGTGCAGGTCAGCGCGGGCGTCGACAACCTGTTCGACCGTGCCTACAGCGAACACCTCAACCTCGCCGGCAACGCCGACTTCGGCTACCCGGCCGAAGCGGTGCGGATCAACGAACCGGGACGCACGCTGTGGGCACGGCTTGCCGTCAGCTACTGAACCCGGGGGCTGTGGCCGCGATCGGGCTGATCCACGTCAAGGACGGCACGGGCTGCCGGGGGCATCCTGCAGTCGTCCACCCACACACCCAGGTGCACCATGAACGCTCTGTCCCTGCAGGTTCTTCCGTTCGATGCCCGCGGCGTCGACCGCCGCTTCCGCCACGCTGCCCTGATCGGCGCGCTCGACACCCTGCAGCCGGGCGAAGGGCTGCGTTTCATCAACGACCACGATCCGCTGCCGCTGCTGGCCGAGCTGCGCGAGCGCTACGGCGACCAGCTGTCGGTGGACTACATGCAGCGCCAGCCGGGCGAGACGGTGATCGATTTCACCGCGCTGCGCGCGCCGGTGCATGGCGAAGGCAGCGAATGCTGCGGCGGTTGCAGCTGAGGACATCACCATGAAGGCCACCTTGCCGATGCTGGCGCTGGCGCTGGCGCTGTGTGCCGGGCTTGCCCAGGCCACGCCGCCGGGGCACGCGCACGAAGGGCACGCGGCCGCAGCGGCGGCAGGTGCGCATGCGCACCACCAGGCGCACGCCGATCACCAGGCACATGCGCACCCCGATGCCGCGCCGACGGGCCTGCCCGATGCCGACGCGGCGAAGTGGGCGCCGGATGCGCCGTTGATGACCGGCATGCGTCGGCTGCATGCCGCGCTGGACGACGGGGATCACCATGGCGCGCATGCGGCCGGCAACCCCGCGCACGCATTGCAGCTGGCATCCCGCGTCGATGCGGCGGTGGCCTACATGTTCGAACACTGCGCGCTGCCACCCGAGCCCGATGTCGCCCTGCACGGCGTGCTTGCGCGGATGATGGCCGGCGCCCAGGCGCTGCGCGACGATCCGGCCGACATGGAAACGCCACTGGCCGCGATGCGCGATGCGATCGCCGACTATCCGCGCCTGTTCGATGACCCGGCGTTTCCCACCGACGCCCCGGCGCGTCCGCACCACTGAGCGCGTGCCCGGTGCCGGCGACGTGGTGGCCGCTGCTGCGCGGTTGCCGGTCAGCCTTCGTCCGCGGAGGGATGCCACCGGCCGCTGGCGATGGTTGCACGCAGGGCGTCGGCAGCCGCTGCGGGTTCGAGGCCGTTGCGGCGCAGCCAGTCCGGGTTGGACAGGGTGGCGTCGTAGCGTTCGCCCGGGTCGCAGAGCAGGCTGACGATGCTGCCGCGCTCGCCGCGTGCGCGCATCCGCACAGCCAGCCGCAGGCAGGCCACCAGGTTGGTGCCGGAGGAACCACCGTAGCGACGCCCGAGGTGGCGCTCGAGCACCTGCATCGCCGCGATCGACTCGACGTCGGCCACCTCGACCACCTCGTCGACGATCTCGAACAGGAACCCCGGCTCGACCCGCGGGCGGCCGATGCCCTCGATCACCGTCGGACGGCTGCATACCGCCGTGCGGTCGCGGCCGTGCCAGCCGTGCACGAAGGCGCTGCCGGTGGGCGCGGCTGCGCACAGCCGCGTCCGCAGGCCGCGATAGCGCAGGTAGCGGCCGATGGTGGTGGAGGTGCCGCCGGTCCCGATGCCACAGACGATCCATGCCGGCTCGGGATGCGGTTCGCCGGCCAGCTGACCGAGGATCGACTCGGCGATGTTGTTGTTGCCACGCCAGTCGGTGGCGCGCTCGGCGAGCCCGAACTGGTCGAGGTGGCAGGCGCCGGCGGCGGCATGCCGGGCGGCACGCTCGTGCACCATCGCCGGGTCCGCCACCAGGTCGCAGTGCGCACCGAGCGCCTCGACGTCGGCGATCTTGCGCGGCGCGGTGCCGGCCGGCATCACCGCGGTGAAGCTCAGGCCCAGCAGGCGCGCGAACCAGGCCTCGGAGATCGCGGTGCTGCCGGACGATGCGTCCACCACCGGCTGCCCGGCGTGCAGGCGGCCGTTGCACAGCGCATAGAGATAGAGCGAGCGCGCGAGGCGGTGCTTGAGGCTGCCGGTGGGATGCGCGGCCTCGTCCTTGAAGTAGAAGTCGATCCCCGGGAAACCCGCGAAGGCGAGTTTCAGCAGGTGGGTATCGGCCGAACGTGCGGCTTCCTGGCGCAACAGTGCCAGCGCATGCGAGATCCAGGCACGTGCGTCGGCGCCGTGCGGCGGCCCATCGACGTGTGTCATGCCGCGTGGCGTGTGATCAGCGGACATGGACGAACCGGCCAGGCGCGATATTGGCGTGCTGCGAATGCGGATACGGATGGAATCCGATCATCGTGGCCTCCCGCCGGGTGTCAGCCCGGCCCGCCATCGACGCGCGGGCTCAGGTAGATGCAGCCGATGTGTGCGACCCACGGCGCGAAGGCGAGCAGCCAGCCCAGCGCCGCGGCGACCTGCCATGCCAGCGTATCCGGTGCGAGTTCGGCCACCACCCGCATCACCGCCACCAGCTGGATCGCCACGAACGCGAACCAGGCCACGCCGTACATCGCCAGTGGTCGGCCGGAATGGCCTTGCGTCACCCGGGTGACCATCGCCACCAGCACGCTGCCGAAGAAGCCGATGAACAACGCATGCGCCGGCGCGCGCCCGAGCCAGAAGACACCTGTCAGCGCATAGGCCAGGCTCTGCCCGGCATACAGCGCGAAGGTGATGGGCAGCCACGCCAGACCGACGAACAGCACCCGCAGGAGGCCGGGCACCGTGCCGTACGGCCACCAGCGCCACAGCATCGTGGTGGCAAGCAGCAGCAGCGGGACGTCCACCAGCCACAGCCAGGCGTAGGCGTGGGCGAGTTCCAGCAGCAGGTGCGCGAGGGTCAGCACCCAGAACAGCGCGAGCAGCCACAGCGGCCGCCATGGCTGGTAGCCCGGCGCCACGCGGCTGGCGAAGAACGGGAACATCCGGTGCGCCACGCTCACATAGACCGGCAGCAGCAGGCCGAACGTACCGACCTTGATGCTGGCGAACGCCCACAACGGCGGTGCGCCCAGCACGAACGCGGTCCATGCCCCCAGCCCGACCAGACCCAGCAGCAACGCCGCGAAGCACGAACGCGCATGCCAGGTGATGCCCTGCTCGCGCCACAGCAGCGGTGCCAGCGTCGCAAGCCCGGCGATCCAGCCGGCGACGCTCATCAGCACGCCGACCACGATGCCGACCTCCCAGCCGAGCGCGCCGAGCAGGGTGGCGAGCTGCCCGCCCATCAGCCCCAGCCCGACCGGCACATAGCGCCAGCGTTCGAAGTCGGGCTGGCCGGTCCACTTCGGGAACGTGGTGAGCAGGAAGCCGAAGAAGAAGCTCGGCAGCACCTGGTACTGCATCACGAAGGCATGCAGCCAGCCCGCCCACGGTTGGGGTTGTGGCATCGACAGTGCCGGCCAGCGTGCTGTCGCCAGCCAGGCAGCCCACCAGGCCATCGCCAGCAGCAGGTTGCCGGCGCCGATGAAGAACATCAGCCGGTGCGGCGCGGCGCCCAGCAGGCGTGGCGATGCGCGCGACGCGCGAACAGGTCGGGGATCCATACGTCCAGCATCGTCGCTGGCGCGTGGTGACGCCTTGATCCAGGTCACGGTGGGTTGCGGTGCCGTCGCGCGTCGGGATGCCGGCGACTTCCTCGGCGATCCAGCGCAGTTCCGAACGCGCGCCGGCGCGCGGCGGTGGGCTCCGGCACGTGCGGCTGCAGCGCCGGTCAGCGCTGCAGCGGTTCGGCCAGGGCGTCGAGTTCGTCGCGGCGCAGCAGCTCGACCTCGCGGCGGTCCAGCCGCACCAGCCCGGCCTCCTGGAAGCGTCGCAGCACCCGGCTCACGGTTTCCGGGGCCAGCCGCAGGTAGTTGGCGATGTCGGTGCGCGCCATCGTCAGCTGGAAGCGGTCCGGCGAGAAGCCGCGCGCGGCCAGCCGGCGCGACAGCCCGACCAGGAAGCCGGCCATGCGCTGGTCCGCCGTCCAGTCGCCGGCCAGCAGCGCGGCGCGGCCGATGTCGCGGCTGAGCAGGCGGAACAGGTGCTGCTGCAGGCCCGGCAGCTGGGTGGCCAGCACCGAGATCTTCGGAAACGAGAACCGGCACAGCATCACCGTGTCCAGCGCGACCGCGTTGCACGGATAGCGGTCGCCGTGGATGCCGTCCAGACCGATCACCTCGCCCGGGAAATAGAAGCCGAGCACGTGCTCGTGGCCGTCGCGATCCACGGTGTAGGTCTTGACCGTGCCCGAGCGCACCGCGGCGATCGCCTCGAAGGCGTCGCCGGCGCGGAACACGTGGGCGCCGGCATGCAGCGGACCGACATGCTCGACCAGCATGTGCAGGTCCATGAGGTCGGCCTTGTTCATGCCCTCGGACATGCAGGCCTGCGAGAACGCACAGGTCGAGCAGAAGTTCAGCGCATCGCCGTCGTCGGCGATGGTGCGGGCGTCCTGGCGCGGAAACGCGGGTGTCGAACTCAAGCCTTGCGCTCCCGCATGCTCAGATGGCACGCGAAAAACGTGGGCCGGGGGTGTCGGGCGCGCTGGCGGGCTGGTGGCGATAGTGGTCGAAGCACATCGCAATGTTACGCAGGAGCAGCCGTCCCTGCGAGGTCGCGCGGATCCGCCCCTGTCCGGTGCGCACCAGGCCGTCGTCGACCAGCGGCTGCATGCGCGCGAGGTCGGCGGTGAAATAATGCTCGAAATCGATGTCGTAGCGCCGTTCCAGCGCGCTGATGGGGATCTCGCCCTGGCACATCAGCGCCTGGATCAGGTCCGCGCGCAGCTGGTCGTCGTCGCACAGGCGCATGCCGCGGAACACCGGCAGCCGGCCTTCGTCGAGCGCGTGCTGCCAGCCGGGCAACTCGCGCGGGTTCTGGCTGAAGGTATCGCCGATATGGCTGATCGCGCTCACGCCCAGGCCGACCAGGTCGGTGTCGGCATGCGTGGTGTAGCCCATGAAGTTGCGGTGCAGCCCGCCACGCGCCTGCGCGGTGGCGAGGTCGTCGTCGGGCAGCGCGAAATGGTCCATGCCGACATAGACATAGCCGGCGCTGGTGAGCGTGGTGATCGCCAGCTGCAGCAGCGCCAGCCGCGTGGCGGCATCGGGCAGTTCGCTGGCGTCGATCTGCTTCTGCGGGCGGAACAGCTCCGGCAGGTGCGCGTAGCCGTACACCGCCAGGCGGTCCGGGCGTGCGCCCAGCACCGTTTCGAGCGTCCGTGCAAAGCCGGCGAGCGTCTGCCGCGGCAACCCGTAGATCAGGTCGACATTGACCGAGCGGAAGCCGTGCGCGCGGCAGGCATCGATGATCGCCAGCGTCTCGTCCACCGACTGGATGCGGTTCACCGCGGCCTGCACGTCGGCGTCGAAATCCTGCACGCCCAGGCTTGCGCGGTTGAAGCCGGCGGCGGCGAGCTGGCCGATGTCGGCGGGCGAGACGAAGCGCGGGTCGAGCTCGATCGAGATGTCGCGTTCCGCGCTCAACGACACCGTGAACTGGTGGCGCAGCGTGTCCAGCACCTCGGCCAGTTGCGCCGGTGACAGGAAGTTGGGGGTGCCGCCACCGAAGTGGATCTGGATCACCTCGCGGTCGCGGTCGAACAGCGCGGCCATCGCGGCGATCTCGCGGTACAGGCGCACGAGGTAGTGTTCGCCGCGCGCGAGGTCACGGGTGATGATGCGGTTGCAGCCGCAGTAGAAGCACGGGCTCATGCAGAACGGCACGTGCAGGTACAGCGACAGCCGGCGCGGGATCGGGTCGCCGTTGCTGGCCAGCACCGCCTCGCGCAGCTCGGCTTCGCCGAAGCCGGTGTTGAACTGCGGCGCGGTCGGATACGAGGTGTAGCGCGGCCCTGGCCGGTCGTAGCGCTGCAGCAGGGCGGTATCGAATGTGGGCGGATCGAGCATGCGGCCAGACTAGGCCCGCGGGTGGCGGTGCGCCTTGACCAGAATCAATCGCGCGGCGGATGGCCGTCGATGCTGCTGCGGCGCAGGGGCCTTGCGGGGTCGAGGCCGAGCCCGTAGCGCAGGCTGGTGCCGATGCGCCCGGCGCGGTCCTGCAGCAGCGCGGCGTGGTCCGGGGGCAGTACCTCGGCGGTGGTCTGCCGCCACAGCGCCAGCCAGTGGCCGAAGTGCGCGTCGATGATCGGGTGCGGCCGGTGTGCGGCCATCGGGTTGCCGCGGTAGCTGCCGGTGCCGAGGATCACCGAACTCCAGAAGTCCACCAGCGTGGCCTTGTGCGCGTCCCAGTCGTCGATGGCGGCGTTGAACACCGGGCCCAGCAACGCATCCGCGCGCACGGTGTCGTAGAAGCGGTCGACCAGGCGGGCGAGGTCGTCACGGGTGGGCAGGCTGTTGGGGTTCATGTGTCCGCGGTTGGAAGACGACGACGGGCGGAACCGGGCTTGCCGGTTCCGCCGTCGCTGGCCGGGCGTACAGCCCGGCGATTGGTGGAGGCGTGGCTTACTGCGCCAGGCTCAGCTTGCCGCGCATGATGCCCGCATGCCCGGGGAAGGTGCAGACGAACGTGTAGTCCTCGCCCGCGCGCAGCCGGTTGACGGGGATCTTCACCGACGTGGTCTGGCCACCGCCGATCAGGGTGCTGGCCGCGATGACGCGCGCGTCGCCGGGCTTGACGTAGTTGTTGGCGGCTCCGGCGGCCATGCCGTCGGCGTTGATGCCGGTGATGTCGGCGGTCTTGCCGACCACGAAGTTGTGGCCCATCGCCACCACCGGCAGCTGCCCGGTGTGCTTCAGGTTGACCTGGAATTCCTTGCACGAGGCGGGAACGCTCAGCGCGCGGGTGGAGAACTGCATCGCGTCGTTGGCTTCGATGGTGGTGCTGCAGCCCGAGGCTGCGGCGGGGGCGGGCATGGCAAATGCGGAAAGGCCGAAGGCGCAGGCGAGGCCGGCGGCGGAAAGGTAACGGATCATCAGCTACTCCAGTGGGGCGTTGTTGTTCGACAGGGACAGTCTGCGCGCGGGGCCGGAGGCGCGAATTGATCCAGGTCAGGCGTGCGCCGGTTGCGGCGCTGCAGCCGGGATCGGGTGGGCGATGGTTAAGAAAGGGTTTCGACCGGACGACGGGCCAAGGTGTTCTACCGGGTGTCCATGCGTGCGTGAGATTGCTTCGTTGTGGTTCGCGCCGCCCGTCGCGCGCACCGGGGGGTGTGCTCCCCCGGCCGGAGTCCGCGTCCAGCTACCACGGCCGGCCGCCGGCCATCCATGGCCGGCTGGGAGCACACCCCCCGATGCACGCGACGGGCTCAGGCAGTCGCCGGCTCCGGCACGGAGAGCGACAGCGGTTGCATCCGCTCTTGCGTGCCGTTGGCGATCTGCAGACTTCGGCACTGAGATCAGGAGCGGTTGCCGCGAGAGCCGAATGCCACCGACCAAGGGCTGGTTCCTGTCTTTGACTTTGATCTTCGACCA
>NZ_JAIWPS010000009.1:0-10995 GCF_021191595.1 Alterluteimonas muca | reverse complement strand
GGGATGTCCAGAGCCGGCCATGGATGGCCGGCGGCCGGATGTGGGAGCAGGACGCGGAGATATCCGGCTGGGCATCCCCCTGTGGCCGCGGTGGGCTGCCTGGAGCTTCCCTTTCAAGCCCGAGAAAGGGCCTGAGACCCTAGGAATATCCGGGCGGCACGCAGCCCAGCGCGACCAGGACGCCATGCAGCGCCGGCACCTGCATCAACCAGGGTGCGGCGATGGTGAGCAGGCCCGCGGCCAGCACCAGCACGCCCGCGGTGGTGCGCAGGCGCGGCTGCTGCAGCCAGCGGCCCACGCGCGCGCCGGACCAGGTCAGCGGCACCATCAGCGGCAGGGTGCCCAGCCCGAAGGCCAGCATCGTCAACGCGCCGTTGCGCGCATCGGCCTGCAGCCAGGCGGCGGCGAGGAGGGTGGTGCTGAGCCCGCAGGGCAGCCAGCCCCACAGCACGCCCAGCCCGATGCGTCGCGGCGTGGTGTTGGCCGGCAGCAGGCGCTGCTGCAGGGGCCGCAGCCGCGTCCACAGGCCATTGGCGGGACGCGACATCAGCCGCAGGCGGCCGCCGCGGTCGAGCAGACGCAGCGCCACCACCACCAGCACCAGCCCCACCGCCGCACGCAGACCCCAGGCCAGCCAGTCCACCCGCGCCAGCGAGAGGATGCCGTGGCCGAGGCCACCGGCGATCGCACCGGCGATGACGTAGCCGCCGACGCGGCCGAGGTTGGGCTCCAGCGCCATGCGCCAGCCGCCGCCGGGCGACATCGCCGAGAAGCCGGTGGCGATGCCGCCACACATCGCCGCGCAGTGCACCCCGCCCATCAGCCCGGCCAGCAGAGCCGCGCCCAGCGTCAGCCAGTCAACCGGCATCGTCGTCGCGTGCGGCGGCTGGAGGGGTGGCGGCGGGAGGCGCGTCCCTGCCGGTGCCGTCGTCGCGCGGCGTGCGTTCCGGCGCCGGCTCGTCGACCAGGATGTCGATGGCCGGGCTGTCGAGGTCGTCGAACTGGCCACGCCGCACCGCCCACACGAACGCCGCGACGGCCGCCAGCAGCAGCACCAGGCTGATCGGGATCAGCAGCAGCAGGATGTTCATTGCGCGCCGGCCTCGAGTTGTTGCGGATCCACCGCCACGCCGGGCACCGGAGAAGGTGTCCGCGGGTCGAACCCGCCCGCGGGCATGGCGGACAGCCGCAGCGCGTTGCCCACCACCAGCAGCGACGACAGCGCCATGCCCAGCGCGGCCAGCCACGGGGTCACCCAGCCCGCCGCGGCCAGCGGCACCGCGACGACGTTGTAGCCAGCGGCCCAGGCGAGGTTCTGCCGCACCACCTGGCGCGTGCGCCGGGCGATGACGATCGCCTGCGGCACGCGCTGCAGGGTGCGCCCGGTCAGCACGAGGTCCGCCGACTGCTGCGCCAGCGGCGCGCCTTCGGCCATTGCCAGCGAGACGTCGGCGCCGGCCAGCACCGGTGCATCGTTGATGCCATCGCCGACCATCGCCACCACGCGTGAATCCGCCTGCAGCGCGCGCGCATACGCCAGCTTGTCCTCCGGCCGTTGCCGCGCGTGTGCATGTTCGATGCCCAGGCGCGTGGCGAATGCCTGCACCGGTGCATCGGCGTCGCCGCTGGACAGATGCACGCGCAGGCCCAGCGCACGCAGCTGCGCGATCGCCGCGGCGGCATCGTCACGCGCGGCTTCCTGGATGCGGAAGCGCGCAACCGCGCGGCGGCCGTCACCCAGCCAGATGCCATCGCTGTCGGCCCGGCCGGCGGCGAAGCCCGCAGTGCCCAGCCGCCACTGCCGCCCATCGACCAGGCCTTCGACGCCGGCGCCGGCATGCGCCTGCAGCCCGGTCGCGGCCAGCGCGGTGTCGATGCCGGTGAACGCCTGCGCCAGCGGATGCCCGCTGTCGCGTTCGAGTGCGGCGGCGATCCCCAGCGCCTGGTCGCGATCGAAACCATCGAAGGCCTCCACGCCGGCCAGCTGCGGTCGCCCGTCGCTGAGGGTACCGGTCTTGTCGAACACGATGTCGGTGGCCATTGCCAGCCGCTCCAGCGCGCGTTCGCCCAGTGCCAGCACGCCGATCCTCGCCAGTGCACCGTGCGCGGTGGCCAGCGCGGTCGGCACCGCCAGGGCGAGTGCGCAGGGGCAGCTGATCACCAGCAGTGCGAGCACCACCTCGAGCGCGCGTGACGGATCGTGGATGCGCCAGCCGATGTACACGCAGACCGCGGTCAACAGCAGTGCGGCGACGAAATGATGGGCGATGCGCTCGCCGGCGAGAGCGAGCGGTGGGCGCTGCGCCTGCGCCGATTCCACCAGCGCGGTCAGTTGCGACAGCCGGGTGCCGGCGCCGGTCTCGTCGACGCGCAGGCGCGCGGGCCGTTCGCGGCACAGCGTGCCGGCATAGACGCGCTCGCCGGCGGCGCGGGCCACCGCAGTCCATTCGCCGGTCAGCAGGGCTTCCTCGAAGTGCGATGGCTCCAGCAGGATGCCGTCGGCCGGCACCACGCCACCCACCGCCACGCAGGCGGTGTCGCCACGCGACAGCGCCGCCACCGGCACCGTCTCGCGGCTGCCGTCGTCGCGTTCGCGCTCGGCGAATGCCGGGCGCGCCCGTGCCAGGGCATCGACCTGCGCGCTGGCACGCGCACGTGCGCGTTGTTCCAGCATCCGTGCCAGCAGCAGCAGGAACACGAACATCACCGCGGCGTCGTACCAGACGTGGGTGCCGCCGCGCACGGTCTCGAACACGCTCGCGCCCCAGGCCAGCAGGGTGGAGCCGGCGATCAGCACGTCCATGCCGAGCCTGCGCTGCGACAGCTCGCGCCAGGCGCCGGCGATGAACGGCCAACCGGCATAGAACACCACCGGCGTCGACAGCAGGAAGGTCAGCCAGCGGAAGAAGTCGCGGGTGGCCAGCGGCATGCTGCCGGAGACGTCCAGGTACAGCGCCTCGGCCATCATCATCGCCTGCATGGCACCCAGCCCGGCGATGCCGATGCGCAGCAGGTCGCGGTTGCGCTGGCGCCGGCGTTCGCGCTCGCGCGCCTCGCCGGTGGCGAGGTACGGCCGGTAACCGAGTGCCGCCAGCCGCGCCAGCGGTGCCGACAGCGTGGTGCGCGCCGGGTCCCAGGCCACGCGGATGCGCCCGGTGACCGCGTTGGCGCCGCTGTCGATGACGCCGGGTTCGCGCGCCAGCACGCGGTCGATCAACCATGCGCAGGCGGCGCAGCGCATGCCGTCGGTGAGCAGGGTGATCTCGCGCCCGCCCGGTATGTCGCGTGCGTGTTCGGCCTGCACTTCCTCGCGGTCCCACAGCGCGAAGTCGGCGGCGCCGGCGTCGATGCGTGTGGCCGGGGCGGTGCGCAGCCGGTAGTAGTCGCCCAGGTGTGCCTCGTCGATCCACTGCGCGGCGGCCGCGCAGCCATCGCAGCAGAAACCACGGGTGATGCCGTCGATGGCGAGCAGCGAGGGCTGTGCAGGCAGCGCTTCGCCGCAATGGTGGCAGTCGCCGGTGATGGCCCGTGCCGCTGCCGATGCAGCGCCGACGGACAGGGTCGCGCTCATGGCGTATCCGCGGCGTCCTGCAGCGCCGGGTGCAGGTGCGCGGCCAACTGCCCACGCAGCAGCCGGCCCTGCAGGCGCCAGCCGGCGTCGGCGGGCGCCAGCCGCAGGTTCCAGTCGTGGCCGACGTCGACCTCCGCCTCCGAGCGCCAGCCGGTCTCGCTGGGCACCAGTTCGAGGGAGATGTCCTGGGCTGCGCGCACCGGGTGCACCAGGGTCAGCTGCAGTGGCGCGCCGCGCTCGTAGCGGCCGGTGACCGGCAGCACCTCGACCGCGCCCTGTTCCATATCCACGCGCATCACCGCGGAGAGCCGCTCGCGCTGGGCGACGGCATCCGGGCCGAGGTCGGCGGTCTGCACCTGCGCGCTGCGGCGCACGTTCTCGGTGACCGAATCGGAGCCGCCACTGCGCACGGCGATCACCACCAGGCCGATGCCGGCGATGATGGCCACCGCCGGCAGGATGAATACCAGCATCAGCACGGGGTTGCGCCAGAAGGCGGTCTTGTCGGTCATTGCGTTGGTCCGAAGAAACTGCTGTCCACCACGGCGCGGGTGTCCCCCTCGACCGCCTCCACCACGAACTGCACGTCATGGCGCCCGGAGGTGCCCGCCGGTGCGGTCACCGTGAGCGGCAGCGACAGCACCTGCTGCGGCTGCAGGGTCACCGCGTTGCCGTCGCCGATCAGCTGCATGCCGGCCACGTCGCCATCCAGCTGCACACGATAGGCGGTCGCGTCGTTCGACTTGTTCACCAGCTTGAGCACGTAGCCGTTCTCGACCCCGGTCGCGGTCTCGCGGTACAGCGCATTGCGGTCGCGCAGCACCTCGGCGATCAGCGGGCTGCGCGCGCTCACGCCCCACGCCCAGGCCGCGATCACCGCGAGCAGGATGGCGCCGTACACCAGCACCCGCGGCCGCAGCACGCGCGTCGGCTTGCCGTCGATGGCGTTCTGGGTGGAGTAGCGGATCAGCCCGTGCGGGTAGCCCATCTTCTCCATCACGCCATTGCAGGCGTCGATGCAGGCGCCGCAGGCGATGCACTCGTACTGCAGGCCGTTGCGGATATCGATGCCGGTCGGGCACACCTGCACGCACATCGTGCAGTCGATGCAATCGCCCAGTTCCTCGAACTGGAATTTCGGCAGCGGCTGCACCTCGCCGAGATCGCCGTCCCAGGTGATGGTGCCGCGTGCCTGCGCACTGGCGGTGGCCGCCGACGGATGCTTGCTGGCGCGGAACACGTAGTCGTAGGCGGTGAGGTTGTCGATCAGGCCGCGCGCGCGCTCCAGCACGCTGGCCAGCCCGCGCCTGCGCGGGCCGCGCGGTTCGCCGCGCATCGGGTCGTAGGCGATGATCAGCGTGTTGCGGTCGAACATCGCGCCCTGGAAGCGCGCGTACGGGCACATGTACTTGCAGACCTGCTCGCGCAGGAAGCCGGCGTTGCCCCAGGTGGCGAGTGCGTAGAACAGCACCCAGAAGATTTCCCAGCCACCCCAGGCGAACGGCACCACGCGCGCGGCGAGGTCGGTGATCGGGGTGAAGAAGCCGACGAAGGTGAAGCCGGTCCACAGCGCGAACACCAGCCACAGCGCGTGCTTGGCACCCTTGCGCAGCAGCTTTTCGCCCGTCCACGGCGCGGCGTCGAGTTTGATCCGTTTGGCGCGGTCGCCCTCGGTCCAGCGCTCCATCCAGATGAAGACTTCGGTCCACACCGTCTGCGGGCAGGCGTAGCCGCACCACAGCCGCCCGGCCAGCGCGGTGAAGAAGAACAGGGCCAGCGCGGCCATGATCAGCAGCAGGGCGAGGAACACGAAGTCCTGCGGCCAGAACGTCAGCCCGAACACATGGAACTGGCGCGCCGGCAGGTCGAACAGCACCGCCTGGCGGCCATCCCAGCGCAGCCACGGGAACGCGTAGAACATTCCCAGCAGCCACACCACCGCGACCTTGCGCAGCCGGTCGAGCGGGCCGGAGACCTCGCGCGGGTGGATCTTGCCTTCGCTGACGTAGAGGCTGCCCTCGTTGTCATCGACCATCTTCAGGGGAATGCGAGCGGACATCTCTTACTCAATCGTCCCGCGGCAGGGCGCGGTTGAAGCGGCTGGCCGGGCGCAGCAGCCACCAGGTGAACAGGCTCGACGCGGCGGTGGCCGCCCAGAACGCGAAAAACCCGGCCGTGTAGCCGAGTCCGCGGGTGATCGCCAGTCCGGGGAAGGTCATGTCGCGCAGCGCGAGTGGATCGACATGGGCAAAGAACGCCATCGTCGCCACTCCCGCGGCGAAGAAGCTCGGCCAGAGGATCGCGCCGAGCTTCTGCGCCAGCGGGCGCGGTGGATGGTCGAAGACCGGGGGCCCCCCGGTCATTGCACACCCGCCGCCGCGGCCGTGCCGCCGGCCGGGTTGGACAGCGACCACACATAGGCCGCGACCAGTCGCGCGCGGGTTTCGCCGAGCAGGTCGCGATGCGCCGGCATGACGCCGTGCCGGCCCTGCGCGATGCTGCGGTGGATCGCCTCGGGGCTGCCGCCGTACAGCCAGTAGCCGTCGGTCAGGTCCGGCGCGCCGATCGCTTCGTTGCCGGTGCCGTCGATGCCATGGCAGGCCACGCACACGCCCTCGTAGAGCTGCTTGCCGCGGGCGGCGAAGTAGTCGTTGCGGTTGGCCGGCTGTGACAGCGAGCGGGTGTAGGCGACGATCGCGGTCATCGCGGTGTCGCCGCCCATGCCCGTCAGCACCTGACCCCATGGCGGCATCACGCCCTCGCGGCCGTCGAGGATGCTGGTGAGGATCTGCTCCGGTTCGCCGCCCCACTGCCAGGAGTCGTCGCCGAGGTCGGGATAGCCGATCGCACCGCGGCCGCCGGAGCCGTGGCAGGTGGCGCAGGTGTTGGTGAACACCGAGCGGCCGATCGCCAGCGCCACCGGATCGGCGGCCAGTTCCTCCGGACCACGGCCGGCGTACATCGAGAAGGTCTCCTCCATGCGCGCTGCGTTCTGCGCCAGCTCGCGGTCATGCTCGGAGGCCGAGCTCCAGCCGCTGTAGCCGTCGTAGCCACCGAACCCGCCGTACCACGCCAGGTAGCCCACGGCGAAGACGATGGTCAGGTAGAACATGTTGATCCACCACTTCGGCAGTGGCTTGTTGTACTCGGTGATGTCGCCGTCCCAGACGTGGCTGGTGTCGGTCGGTGCCGGGTCGCCCGGGCGACGGCGAGCCGTCCACCACAGCAGCCACGCGCAGCCGGCGATGTTGAGTACCACCAGGACGATGACGTACCACGACCATCCAGTGCTCATCGCGCGCTTTCCCCGTTCTTGTTGCCGTTGCCGTCGTGGATGTCATCCGCCGCGCGATCCGCGGGCGGTACCTCGTCGTCCGCCAGCGGCAGCTGCGCGGCCTCGTCGAAGTCACGCTTGCGCCGCGGGCTCCAGGCCCAGATCCAGCCGCCGACGAACAGCAGCAGCAGGACCAGCGTCACGATTCCCGAGACCATCTCAGCGCCCCTTCGGTGCGTGGCGGCCAAGGCCCTGGAGGTAGGCGACCACCGCATCGAGCTCGGTGCGGCCACGCACGTCGTCGGTGGCGGCGGCGATCTGCTCGTCGGTATACGGGTCGCCCAGGGTCTGCAGCGCACGCATGCGACGGGTCACGTCGCCGGCGCTGACCAGGGTGTTCTCCAGCCACGGGTAGGACGGCATGTTGGATTCCGGCACCACGTCGCGCGGGTTGATCAGGTGCACGCGGTGCCAGTCGTCGGAATATCGGCCGCCGACGCGGGCGAGGTCCGGCCCGGTGCGCTTGGAACCCCACTGGAAAGGGCGGTCGTAGACCGACTCGCCGGCCAGCGAGTAGTGGCCGTAGCGCTCGGTCTCGAAGCGCAGCGTGCGCACCATCTGCGAGTGGCAGTTGTAGCAGCCCTCGCGCACGTACACGTCGCGCCCGGCCAGCTCCAGCGCGGGATAGGGCTCGACGCCGGGCAGCGGCTCGATGGCCTCGGCCTGGTACATCACCGGGATGATCTCGGCGAGGCCGCCGAAGGAGACCACCACCGCGATCAGCACCGCCATCAGGCCGACGTTCTTCTCGATCTTCTCGTGCGGGTTGTTGCTCATCGGTCGCTCCGGATCAGGCGTGGTTGGCGGCAGGCGCCAGCACGGGATTGCGCACCGGGCCGTTGCCGCGCGCCATGGCGAAGGTCTTCCACACGTTGGCGGCCATCACCAGCATGCCCGCGACCACCAGCACCCCGCCGACCAGTCGCACCATGTAGTAGGGATAGGTGACCGCCAGCGACTCGACGAAGCTGTAGGTCAGCATCCCGTCGTCGTTGGTGGCGCGCCACATCAGGCCCTGCATCACGCCGGCGATCCACATCGCCACGATGTAGAGCACCACGCCCAGGGTGTGCACCCAGAAGTGCAGGTCCATCCAGCGCACCGAATACATGTTCGGCAGGCCGAGCACGCGCGGCAGCATCGAATACAGCGAGCCGATCGAGATCATCGCCACCCAGCCGAGTGCGCCGGCGTGCACGTGGCCGATCGTCCAGTCGGTGTAGTGCGACAGCGAGTTGACCGTCTTGATCGACATCATCGGGCCCTCGAAGGTGGCGATCATGTAGAAGCTGATCGCCACGATCAGGAACTTCAGCACCGGGTCGGTGCGCAGTTTGTGCCACACACCCGACAGGGTCATGATCCCGTTGATCGCGCCGCCCCAGCTGGGCGCCAGCAGGATCAGCGAGAACACCATGCCCACCGACTGGGCCCAGTCCGGCAGCGCGGTGTAGTGCAGGTGGTGCGGGCCGGCCCACATGTACACCGCGATCAGCGCCCAGAAGTGCACGATCGACAGGCGGTAGGAATAGATCGGGCGCCCGGCCTGCTTGGGCACGTAGTAGTACATCATCCCGAGGAAGCCGGCGGTCAGGAAGAAACCGACCGCGTTGTGCCCGTACCACCACTGCACCATCGCATCCACGGCGCCGGTATAGACCTGGTACGACTTGCCCAGGCTCACCGGCAGCGCGATGTTGTTGACGATGTGCAGCAGCGCCACCGCGATGATGAAGGCGGCATAGAACCAGTTCGCCACGTAGATGTGGCGCACCCGGCGCTTCGCGATCGTGCCGATGAACAGCACCGCGTACGACACCCACACCGCGGCGATCAGGATGTCGATCGGCCATTCCAGCTCGGCGTATTCCTTGCCCTGGGTCAGGCCCATCGGCAGGGTGATGACCGCGGCCACGATCACCGCCTGCCAGCCCCAGAAGACGAATGCGGCCAACCTGTCGGACAGCAGCCGCACATGGCAGGTGCGCTGTACGACGTGCAGGCTGGTGGCCATCAGCGCGCTGCCGCCGAACGCGAAGATCACCGCGTTGGTGTGCAGCGGGCGCAGGCGGCCGTAGCTCAGCCAGGAGATGCCGTCGGTCATCGTCGGCCAGTACAGCTGGGCGGCGATCACCACGCCCACCAGCATGCCGATCACGCCCCAGACCACCGTGGCAACGGCGAACTGGAGCACGACGCGGTCGTTGTAGTACTCGTTGCGTACGGCAGCAGCCGACGCCATCCCGTCGTCGGTAGGCGCCAAGTGTGTGGAATCCATGCAGATCTCCTGGTTCGGGCGTATTGTCGCCGCCCGCGTGAGGTGGCGGGTTGATCGAGATCAACCGCACACGGTTTGTAGCATGCGATAACGGCCCGGTCGGGGCCGGAGGCCGCGCCATGCGACACGATGCACGATCCGTGCCGGCCGCGCGATCGCGCGTATCCGTGCACCCGATTCGACGCGAAGCCGGCACTCTGTGGCAAAATCGCACCGCGATTGCACGCCGGCGCCGCCGGCCTTGCAGCTCACGGGTCGTTAGCTCAGTCGGTAGAGCATCGGACTTTTAATCCGCTGGTCGATGGTTCGAATCCATCACGACCCACCACTCGCGCCAGTCGCCTGCTCGGGGGGCCGCTGGCCGGGCGTACGCTTTCCGGTGTTGAACGCCATGGTCCACTGTGATGTCCACGCGTCCTGCCTTCATGTACGGTAGCCTGCCGTACGCACTTGGAGGCCAACATGACCGCAACCGCCGATCGTCTCGACCTGCGCCTGAGCGTCGAGGACAAGAACCGCCTGCGCCGCGCCGCCGAGCTGCACGGCATGCCGGTGGCCACCTTCGTGCGCGAGGCCGCGCTGCGCGAGGCCGACACGACCATCGCCCATCCGCCCAAAACCCGCCGAGGCGGCTTGGCTGCGCGGCTGCGCGGCCGCGCGACGGCGCGCATGGGCACCGACGAGATCATGCAGCTGACCCGTGGCGACTGACGAGCCCGCCGCGACGCCGGCCGGAGCCAGGCGCGTCTTGGTGGACGCCAACGTCCTGCTGGACGTGCTGACGGACGATCCGGACTGGTACGAATGGTCGGCGGCGCAGCTCGATGCCTGCGCCGACGGCACCGAGCTGTGCATCAACCCCATCATCTACGCCGAGGTCTCGGTGGGCTTCGAGCGCATCGAGGAACTGGACGCCGCCCTGCCGGCCGATGCCTTCACCCGTCTGGAACTGCCGTGGGAGGCCGGTTTTCTCGCTGGCAAGGCCTTCCTGCAGTACCGCCGCGCGAAAGGCGCGCGGACCTCGCCGCTGCCGGACTTCTACATCGGCGCCCATGCTGCCATCGAGGGCATGGCGCTGCTGACGCGGGATGCGAAGCGCTACCGCACGTACTATCCGAAGCTTGAACTCATCTGCCCGTAACCCGGGCCATGCCAGCCGATCCTGCATCGGCACGATCCACCAGGGGACCGCAATGCCGGAGCTGCACTTCAAGGGCAAGGAATTCGTCTACAACCACCACCTGACCGTGCCGTTCCGGCCGCTGGTGCCGGATGCGAAGAGGTCCTGCGGCGACGATCCGGAGAACCTGATCATCCAGGGCGACAACCTGCACGCGCTCAAGAGCCTGCTGCCGCGCTACGCCGGCAAGGTGGACCTGGTGTTCATCGACCCGCCCTATAACACCGGCAACGAGGGCTGGGCGTACAACGACAACGTCAGCAGTCCGCTGATCAAGGAATGGCTGAACGGCAACCCGGTCAACGGCGAGGACATGCTGCGCCACGACAAGTGGCTGTGCATGATGTGGCCGCGGTTGAAGCTGCTGCATGAGTTGTTGAGCGACACGGGAATTATGTTCCTCACGATTGACGACCACGAAGGGCATCGACTTGAACTGATGCTTGAAGAAATCTTTGGATCACAGAACAACCTCGGTCGCATCGTGGCTCGCCTCAACCCCAAGGGATCATCTGAATAACACGCCCTGATGCTGCTTTTGCCGCCACACGAGCATCAATATTGTGTCGGGCAGCGATTTTCATCGATTTCAGGTCGGATTTCGGCCGTTTCCGGCCTGTTCTGGCGGGCTT
>NZ_JAIWPS010000008.1:0-160809 GCF_021191595.1 Alterluteimonas muca | reverse complement strand
GGCGCCCCTGGGGCGCCGCGCCGGGTACTGCTCCACCGCGCCCGTCGGGCGCGGTGATGTGCGCGATCAGTTGTCGCCTGTGGTGTCACGCGTGGCGGCGTTGTTGCCGTCGCGCGTGTTGCCGTGGCCGGTGTGGCCGGTGGTGTTGCCACGGTCGCCGGCGCGGTCACTGGTGGTGTTGGCACGGTCGCCGGTGGTATTGCCGCGATTGCCGGCGGCGCTGCCGACGGTGAGGCCGGAATCATCCACGCGTGCGACGCCCTTGATGTCCTGTGCGATCTGCCGGGCACGATCGGCCTGGGCCTGGCTGTCCACATTGCCGGACAGGCCGACGACGCCGTTGTTGGTGACCACGCGGATGTCCATTCCGGCGACATCGCTGTCGGCCAGCAGGCTCGACTTCACCTTGGTGGTGATCCAGGTGTCATTGACCGGCTGGTCGGAGTCGGCGGCAGCCAGGCGATCGGTGTTCTGCGCACGGGTGTCATCGGCCATCACGTTGCCGGCGGCGAACACGAGGCCGGCCGAGAGGGCCAGGGCGAGTGCGGTCTTCGGAGTGCGGTTCATGGCGGTTTCCTTGTGCTGCGAATGTGTGCAGCCAGTCTTTCCCTTCCGCCGTTCAAGGCACGTGACCGCACGGCGCGCAGCATGAACGGTAAACGCTTCCGGCCTTCACCCTTCCGAACGTGGGATGAGCACGGCCCGTGGAACCGTCAGGTCCGGCGGACCATCCGCTGCAGCAGGTGCTCCATCGTCGCGTCCAGGTCCACGCAACGCCCCATGTGCACCGTCGAGGTCTGGATCACCGCGCTGCGCTGCGCGGTCAGCCAGTGGAAGCGCGCGCGCAGCGGCAGCAGGCCGATGGGGCCGGCGTCGGCGCCGCCGATGCAGATCCGCGGGATCGCCGAAAGCGCGTGCTCCACCGCCTCCACGTCGACGTCCGGCCACAGCGCGCGCAAGCGGCCGTGGTCGAGCTCGATGCGCGCCTGCAGCCAGCCGCGGCGCTCGCACGACATCACGAGCCCGGCGTTGATGAACTCCCCGCGCTCCACGCGCGGGACCACGCGTACGACCGCGTAGTCGTAGGTCTCAGGCGCGTGCACGGCGCGCCTCCGCGACGAAGGCCGCACGTCCGTCGAGGCGCCGGCACAGCCACTCCACATAGGCGTCGCGCTGCGCCGCCGGGGCGCCGAAGGCATCCGGGCCCTGCAGCCAGGCGTCGGGCAGGTCATCGACGATCGCCCGCAGCGTGGCGCGGTCCAGGCGCGCGGAGAGTTCGGCGTCAGCGCCGTCGAGGTCATCGGCCCACGGCAGCAGCACGTGGTCGCGCACCAGCGGGAACGCGCCGGTGGCCGCTGCCGCGTCGCCGTCCCAGCCATGGTGGAAGTACAGCGAGGCGCCGTGGTCGATCAGGTACAGCCTGCGGTGCCAGAGCATCAGGTTGGGATTGCGTGCGGTGCGGTCGACATTGCTGATGAACGCATCGAACCAGACGATGCGCGAGGCCAGTGCGGGATCGGGCTGCCAGGCCAGCGGATCGAAGTTGATCGCGCCGGGCAGGTAGTCGAGGGCGAGGTTGAGGCCGCCGCTGGCCTGGATCAGGTGCTGGATCTCGGAATCGCCCTCGGTGCGGGCGAGCACCGGGTCGAGCTCGGCGAACACCAGGTCGGGCATCGGCAGCCGCAGCACCTGCGCCAGCCGCCCCGCGATCCATTCCGCCACCAGTGCCTTGGCACCCTGCCCGGCGCCGCGGAACTTGAGCACGTAGAGGCCGTCGTCATCGGCTTCGACCACGGCCGGCATCGAGCCGCCCTCGCGCAGCGGGGTGACGTAGCGGGTGACGTGGACGGTGCGTGCGGCCATGGCCGCGCAGCATACCGGCTGCAGGTTTCAGGCCGCGCTGCCTGCACGGTCAGCGCGCCTCGCCGCGCCCCTGCGCCCGTGCGCGTGCGATCACCGCGCGCACCTGGTCGCGGTCGCGATGCCGCGAGATCGCCACCGCCCCCAGCGCCAGTGCGCGTTCGCGCAGTTCCGCCGGCACGTCGTAGTGCGCGCCGCTGGTGCGGTTCTGGAAAGCGTGGCGCGGAATGCCCAGGTCCGCGGCGAACGCGTGCAGCTCGTCGAGGGTGTCGGCCATCAGGTGCGCCCACCTGCGGCCACGCCACAGGGTGACCGCATCGTCCACATAGACCGGCACCTGCCGCTCAGCGCGCTGCGAACTCGCGACGCACCCAGTCGTCGACCAGGCGCTTCTCGTAGTACAGCGCCTCGTTGCCGCGCGGCGAGCGCACGCCCGAGGTGAGATACGCCGGATCGCGCAGCACCCGCTCGCCACCGGCGAGTTCGCGGCCGGCCGCATCGGTGCGGCGCAGCTGCAGGGTGATCTGCGGCCAGTAGATGTCGCGCATAATCCGCACGTCGTCCATCTGCGGGCCGTGCCAGGGCTCGTACTCGCCGGCGCGGCGGATATCGGTGATGGTGATTTCGGCACGTTCGCCGGGCGGCAGCGCGCGGGCCACCGACTGCTGCACGTACACGGCAAGATCGCGCACCCAGTCGCCACGCCTGGATTCCCAGCGGTTGGAACTGCGACGCAGGTCGGAGAAGCCTGCCGGGTCGTCCCACGACACCGCGACCTGCGGGGTCCCGGGCAGCGAACGCGGGGCATCGGGATCGGTGACGTCGCGCAGCGGGGTGCCGGCACAGGCGGCGAGCAACAGCGCGAAGGCCAGGATGAGCGCGGGCTTCGCGGCATGCAGGAAGGCGGACGGTTTCATCGCGACGCTCCGGCGGTGGGTGCAGGCAGTGTGCGAGCGGGGCAGGGGCCTTTCAAGCGATCCGGGCGCACTGCCAACGCTTCGCGGCGCGTGGTTGTCGGCGGGTTCATTCGCCGATCGCCGCGTCCGCGCGCCCGATCATCGGAGCAAGCGAGCGCCAAACGTGGTCGCGCAAAGCCGGCTGCACCTGCGCGGTGGGATGCAGGTTGTCGGGCTGGAAGCTGGCGCGTTCAAGCGCCACCGGCTCGAGCAGGAATGGCAGCAGTTCCACGTCGAACAGCTTCGCCAGGTCGCGATAGACGGCCTCGAAGCCGCGGGTGTAATCGGCGCTCAGGTTCGGCGGCATGCGCATGCCCACCAGCAGCACCTCGGCGCCGACGAACTGTGATGCGCCGATCATCCGCGCGAGGTTGCGGCGCATCTCGCGCAGCGGCAGTCCGCGCAGTCCGTCATTGGCGCCGAGCGCGATCATCACCACCGCGGGGCGGTGGCGCAGCACCTCGTCGACCACGCGCGCCGAGCCGCCGGCCGAGGTCTCGCCACTGATGCTGGCGTTGACCACGGTCCAGTCCGGATGGCTGTCGCGCAGGCGGTCGGCCAGCAGGCCGACCCACCCTTCGTTCGCCGCCATGCCGTAGCCGGCCGACAGGGAATCGCCCATCACCAGCAGCGTGCGGGTGGGCGGTGGCGGCACGGCCGCGGGTGTGGCCTGGGCGAATCCCTGCACCGGCAGCACGGCCAGCAGCAGCCAGGCGGCCAGCAGCCAGCGGGTAGGCAGGAAGGCGATGGGCGTGAGGCGTCGGGACATCCGGGTCGTTCCATTCAGCTGGGGCCGGCACAGCGTAGTGGCCCTGCCTGCAACCGCGCGTGGACGGCGATGCGGTCCGCTCCATCCCATGTGGCACATGCATGGCCGTGCGCAGCCGCCCGTACACTCGACGCCCCCGCATTTCGTGCCGCGCGCATGCAGCCGCGCCGCATCACAGGATCCCGCATGCCCGATTCGTCGCCTTCCGCCGTCCCGCCGTCCACCACCACCGCCGGTCCGGTCCTGCGCGTGCAGGGCCTGGGCAAACGCGTTGCGCTGGCCTCCGGCGAACTGGTGATCCTCGACGGCATCGGTTTCGACATCGCCCGCGGCGACAGCGTGGCCGTGGTCGGTGCCTCGGGCTCCGGCAAGAGCACGCTGCTCTCGCTGCTGGCAGGCCTGGACGTGCCGTCTTCCGGCACCGTGGAACTCGACGGCACCGTGCTGTCGAGCCTCGACGAGGACGGCCGTGCCCGGGTTCGCGCCGACAAGGTCGGCTTCGTGTTCCAGAACTTCCAGCTGTTGCCGTCGCTGACCGCGCTGGAGAACGTGATGCTGCCGCTGGAGCTGCGCGGCGATGCCGACGCACGCGGCCCGGCCGAGGCCGAACTTGCCCGCGTCGGGCTCGGCGAGCGCCTGCAGCACTACCCGCGGCAGCTGTCGGGTGGCGAGCAGCAGCGGGTGGCGCTGGCGCGAGCGTTCGTGACCCGGCCGTCGCTGCTGTTCGCCGACGAGCCCACCGGCAACCTGGATACACGCACCGGCCAGGCGGTGATCGAGCTGTTGTTCGCGATGAACCAGGACGCCGGTACCACGCTGGTGCTGGTCACGCACGATGACCATCTCGCCAGCCGCTGCCAACGCGTGTTGCGCATCGACAGCGGGCGGCTGCTGGCATGAGGACGCTGCGGCTGGCGTGGACCCAGTTCACCCGCGACCTCGCAGCCGGCGAGGTGCGCATCATGCTCGCGGCGCTTGTGCTGGCGGTGCTCGCGGTGACCGCGGTGGGTTTCGTCACAGACCGCGCCGAGCGTGCGCTGGCACAGCAGGCCAATCGCCTGCTCGGCGGCGACGCCATCCTGCGCTCGGATGCGCCGATCGACGACAGCGTGCGCGAGGCCGTGCGCGCCGCCGGCCTGCAGCAGACGGAAACCGTCGCGCTCGACAGCATGATCCGCGTCGGCGACGACCTGCGGCTGGGCGACCTGAGTGCGCTTGGCGCCGGGTATCCACTGCGCGGCGCGTTCCGGCTGGTGGATGCGGCAGGCGGCGCCGAGCGCAATGCCACCGGGATCCCGGAGCCCGGCAGCGTGTGGCTGAGTCGCGCCGGAGCCGACACCCTGGATGCGCGGGTCGGCGACACGGTCACCCTGGGAGAGGCGCAGTTCCGCCTGGCGGCACTGGTGGCGCAGGAACCGGACGCATCGATCGACTATTTCAACGTCGCCCCGAAGGTGTTCCTCAACCTTGCCGACCTGCCCGCCACGGGCCTGGTGCAGGAAGGCAGCCGCATCCGCTACCGCCTGGTGGTCGCCGGCGACAGCGCCGCGGTGGAAGGTTTCGCCAGCGCGATGCGCGACAACCTCGGCCGCGGCCAGCGGCTGGAGACGATCCAGGACGCACGCCCGGAAGTGCGTTCCGGCCTCGACCGTGCCGGGCGCTTTCTCGGCCTCGCCGCGCTGGTGTCGGTGGTGCTGGCGGCGGTGGCGGTGGCGATGGCCGCACGTCGCCACAGCGAGCGCCACCTTTCGGGTGCGGCGGTGATGCGTTGCCTCGGTGCCAGCCAGCGCACCCTGGTCGGCATCCATGTCGGCGAGCTGGTGCTGCTGGGCGTGCTCGCCAGCGCCATTGGCATCGCGCTGGCGTTCGCGCTGCAGTGGCTGGTGGGCGGCTGGATCGCGCGTGAGCTCGAACTCGATCTGCCCGCGGCCAGCCTGCTGCCGGCGCTGCAGGGCCTGGGCGTGGGGCTGGTGGTGCTGCTGGCCTTCGGTGCGCCGCCGGTACTGGCGCTGCGGCGGGTGCCGGCGCTGCGGGTGATCCGCCGCGACCTCGACCCGGTGGAACCCGCGGCGCTGGTGGTCGCGCTTGCCGGGTTCGCCGGGCTCGGCGCGCTGCTGTGGTGGAAGGCCGGCTCGCCCGATCTCGCCGCGGCGATGCTGGCCGGCATCGTCGCCACGCTCGCGGTGCTGGCGCTGCTGGCCTGGGTGCTGATCCTCGTGGTGCGCCGCCTGCGCGGACGCCTGCGTGGCGGACTGCGCTACGGGCTGGCCAATGTCAGCCGTCGCGCCGGCACCAGCATCGCGCAGGTGTCGGCGCTCGGCCTCGGGCTGATGGCGCTGCTGCTGCTGACCTTCGTGCGCACCGACCTGCTCGACCGTTGGCAGCTGCAACTGGCCGAGACCGCGCCCAACCGCTTCATCGTCAACGTACAGCCGCCGCAGCTCGACCCGGTACGCGCGTTCATGGCCGGGCGCGGGCTGCATGCGCCGGAACTGTTCCCGATGGTCCGCGCGCGCTTCGTGGCCCGCAACGGCGAAGCGGTCACGCCCGAAACCTACGCCGACGAGGATGGGCAGACCCGGCGGCGTGCCGAACGCGAGTTCAACCTGTCGATGGCGGCCGCGCTGCGCGACGACAACCGCGTCGTCGACGGCCGCATCTGGGCACCCGACGCGGGGGCACCGGAGTTCTCGGTGGAGGAGAACTTCGCCCGCCAGCTCGGCTGGCAGGTCGGCGACCGCATCACCTTCGACATCGCCGGGCGCACGGTGGAGGCGCCGGTGACCAGCCTGCGCAAGGTGGACTGGGAAAGCTTCCGGCCGAACTTCTTCGTACTGGCATCGCCGGGCACGCTCGACGGCTTCCCGGCCAGCCATATCACCGCGGTCAACGTGCCGGCGGACGATGTGCGCTTCACCGCCGAGCTGGTCGGCGCCTTCCCCAACCTGTCGGTGATCGACATCGACGCGGTGCTGGCGCAGGTGCGCGCCACCGCCGACCAGGTCTCGGTGGTGGTGCAGGCGGTGTTCTGGTTCTCGATGGTGGCCGGCGTCCTGGTGCTGCTGGCGGCGGTGAGCGCCAGCCAGGACGAGCGCCTGCTTGAAGGCGGGGTGATGCGCGTGCTGGGTGCGAGCCGGCGCCAGCTGCGCTCGGCGCAGGCCTCGGAGTTCGCGGCGATCGGCCTGTTGTCGGGACTGGTCGCGGCAATCGCCGCGTCGGTGCTGTCGGGCGTGGTCGCCACCCGCGTGTTCGACCTTGCATGGGAACCGAACTGGGCGATGGCGGCCGTTGGTGGCGCGCTCGGCATGGCGGTGACGCTGGTTGCCGGGCTCATCGCCACCCGGCGGGTGGTCGACGTGCCCCCTGCGCTGACGCTGCGCGAACTGCAGGGTTGATCGCGCAACCGGGATCGCCCTCGTAGCCGGACAGGCAGAGCGCATCCACGGATGCGCCTGCTTGTTCGCCGCTGGTGTCCGCTCAGCCCTCCGCCGCGGTCTCCTCGGCTTCGAACCGCCGCGCGTAGGCGCGCTCTTCCGCCACCCGCTGCACTTCCTCGTCCGGCAGCTCCTGCGCGCCGTAGACCGCGTAGGCGATGACGTCGTTGTGGCGGCCGATCCGCCGCAGGCGGTAGCGCTGGGTGCCGGTGCCGGTATCGGGCGGGTAGTGGGTCGGCGGGGTGTCGTTCTCGATGTCGACCTCGCTGTTGTCGATGGTGCCGCCGACGAAAAGAGCGCGCATATGCAGTCTCCCTGTTGGATGGCTGCAGGGTGCCGCCGCCGACGTTGCCGAACGATGAAAACGGTGCACACGTCGCGTTGCCGCGCGGGTGTCGCCATGTCGGCGCGTAGAATGTACGGCCTCTTCCGCCCTGCCGGTGCCCGCGTGGCCAGTGATTCCGCCCTCGATGCGCTGATGTTGCCGTTCGCCGAAGGACGCATCGCGCGCGTGCCCGGTGCGTTGTTCCTGCAGGCGCGCGCCGGGGTGGCGCTGCATGCGTCGCAGTGGCCGCAGCTGGCCTGCGTGCAGGCGTTCCGGCCGCAGGCACAGGCGCTGGAGCGTGCCGGTTTCGCGGTGTCGCTGGACGCCGACGCATCGCGCCGCTGGCCGCTGGTGCTGCTGCTGCCGCCGCGCCAGCGCGACGAGGCGCGCGCACTGTACGCACAGGCGCTGGCACTGGCCGAAGATGGCGCCACGGTGGTGGTGAGCGTGGCCAACGACGAGGGCGCGAAGTCGGCCGAAGCCGATTTCGCGCGCGTCGCCGGCCCGGTCGCCTCGCTGTCCAAGCACAGGTGCCGGGTGTTCTGGGCGCGTGCCGGTGCCGGTGGCGATGCCGGACTCGCCGCCCGCTGGCGCCAGGCCGACGCCGTGCGTGAAGTCGCGCCCGGCTGGTGGAGCCGCCCCGGCGTGTTCGCATGGGACCGCATCGATGCCGCCACCGCACTGCTGATCGAACACCTGCCGGCGACGCTTGCCGGCGAGGTCGCCGATCTGGGTGCAGGCAGCGGGGTGATCGCCGATGCGCTGCTGCGCAACTGCCCGGCGGTGCGCGCGGTCGATCTGTACGAGGCGGACGCGCGCGCGCTGGCACTGGCCGAACGCAATCTCGCGCCGCATGCGCAACGCGCGGCCCTGGGCTTCCACTGGCACGACGTGACCACCGGGCTGCCGCGGCGTTACGACGCGATCGTCAGCAATCCGCCATTCCATGCCCGGCAGCGGCAGCCGCGACCGGAACTCGGCCAGGCGTTCATCCGCTCCGCGGCCCAGGCGCTGCGCCCGCGTGGCGAGCTGTGGCTGGTCGCCAACCGGCAGCTGCCGTACGAAGAGGTGCTGGCGGATGCCTTCACCGATATACGCAGCGTCGCCGGACGCGGCGCGTTCAAGGTGATCACCGCGAGGCGTCGCGGATGAAGCTGCTGCGCCTGCTCGCCAACCTCGGCTACGGCAGCCGCAAGCAGGCGATGCTGCTGTGCCGCCAGGGCCGGGTGACCGATGCCGCCGGCGACGTACTGTATGCCGACGACGTGGTCGATGCGGCCGGCGTGTTCGTCGATGGCGAGCCGCTGGATCCACCGCAGGGCCTGGTGCTGATGCTGCACAAGCCGGTCGGCTACACCTGTTCGACAAAGGACCCCGGGCGGGTGATCTATGACCTGCTGCCGCCGCGCTTCCGTCTGCGCAACCCGGTGCTGTCTCCGGTCGGCAGGCTCGATCGCGAGACCTCCGGGCTGCTGCTGATGACCGATGACGGCGCGCTGCTGCACCGGATCATCTCGCCGAAGTCGGCGTTGCCAAAGGTCTATGTCGCCACGCTCGACGCGGACCTGCGTGGCGACGAAGTGGAGCGCTTCGCCAGCGGCACGCTGCTGCTCGAATCCGACGACAAGCCGCTGCTGCCCGCGGAGCTGGAGGTGCACGGCCCGCGTCAGGCGCGGCTGGTGCTGCACGAAGGCCGCTACCACCAGGTGCGGCGGATGTTCGCCGCGGTCGGCAACCATGTGGTCGCGCTGCACCGCGAGCGCGTCGGCGGCCTGGCGCTGGACGGCCTCGAGGAAGGCCACTGGCGCGCACTCACGTCCGATGACATCCAGGCCTTGTTCGCGTCGCGATGAGCACGGTGGCGCCCCTGCCGTGCCTGCCGGCGGCGGTGATCTTCGACATGGACGGCCTGATGCTCGACAGCGAGCGCGCGATCCTGGACGCGCTGCGCCAGGCCGCGGAGGAGCACGGCGCGCGCATCGACCCTGACTGGTGGCTGGGCCTGATCGGTCATTCCGACGAGGTCTGCCGGCAACGCCTCGGGGCGCTCATCGGCGAGGAGGCCGCGGGCGCTGTGCTCGCACGCGGGCATGCGCTGTACATCGCGGTGGCCGAAGCCGGCATCGCGCACCGGCCGGGCATCGTCACGTTGCTCGAGCTGCTGGCGAAGCACGGCATCCCGCGCGCGGTTGCCACGTCGACGCGCCGCCCGCTGGCGCTGCGCAAGCTGGAGGCGGCGGACCTGCTGTGGCGGTTCGACGTGGTGTGCACCAGCAGCGATGTCGCCAGGCCCAAGCCTGCACCTGATGTCTACCTGCTGGCGGCACAACGCCTCGGCGTGGATCCCGCGCAGTGCCTGGTGCTGGAGGATTCCCCGACCGGCGTGCGCGCAGCGCTCGCGGCCGGGATGACGCCGGTGCAGATCCCCGACCTGCTCGCGCCCGATGACGCGGTGCGTGCGCTCGGCCACCGCATCGTCGATTCGCTCGCGCATGCGCAGGCGCTGCTCGAGCCGCTGCTCAGGACGCGGCGGACGTCCGCCACCGCAACGCGCGGCTGAGTTCCGGCAGCGCCGTAGGCGTTTGCCGGCGCACGCTCAGACGTACCGCATCTTCCGCGACATGCCGCCGTCGACGATGAATTCCTGTCCGGTGGTGAAGCCCGACAGCGTCGGCGCCAGCAGGTACACCGCGAGCGCGGCGATGTCCTCGGGCGTGCCGACCCGGCCGGCCGGATGCTGCGCATGGTCGCCGCGCGAGAGTTTCGGCTTCCGCCGCCGCGACGGGGCCCGCCACGCATCGGTGGCGATCCAGCCGGGACTGATGCAGTTCACCCGCACCTGCGGGCCGGCACTGAGTGCCAGCGCATGGGTGAACGCCACCAGCCCGCCCTTGGCCGCCGCATAGGCCTCGCCATGCGGCTCGGACTGGTGCGCGCGGGTCGAGGCGATATTGACCACCGCGCCGCCGCCATCGCTGCGCGACAGTGCCTGCAGCGCATGCCGGCTGCACAGGAACGCGCCGTGCAGGCTGGACAGCCGCCGGTTCCATTCGCCGAAATCGAGTTGCGGCAGTGGCGGCACCAGCGGGTCGACGATGCCGGCGTTATTGACCAGCCCGTCGATGCGGCCGAAGCGGGCCAGCGCCGCATCCACGAAACGCTCCACGCTGCGTTCGCGCATCACGTCCACGCGCCGGAACAGCGCGTCATCGCCGGCGTTCCATTCCTCGAGGCACGCACGTCCGGCATCCGCATCGAGGTCGCCGATGGCCACCCGGCCGCCGGCACCAAGCACCGCCTGCGCGATCGCGCGGCCAATGCCCTGCGCACCGCCGGTGACCAGCACGACGCGCCCCTCAAGCGGGCTCGAGGGCCAGGGCTGCGGTGCGGGAACGATCGGCATGGTGAGGCTCGCGCGGCGGTGGTCACCGCAGCGTGGCGCAGTGCGCGCAAAGCGCCCGTGGAGGCCGGCCACGCACGCCGGTGCATGAGCCCGCAACAAGCGCAGCGATCCCCGGAAACGGGTTGCCGGGGCGTGGGAACGGAAAGGGCCGGTATTTACCGGGCTCGCGCCCGCGCAGCGCGCGGCAGTATTCATCGCGTTGTCGCCGGCCGCGCGTACAGGCGGCTTTCCAGATGCGTCCCAACTTGCGGCTTCCCCTACTGCGGTTCGGCCGCGTGCTCGAGCATGTCGACCAGCATGTCGCGGATATGCGCGTCGGCGGTGGCGTAGAACACCTGGCGCTGGCGGCGCTCGCCGCGTACCAGGCGCGCCCCGCGCAACAGCCGCAGGTGGTGGCTGACCAGTGGCTGCGAGGCACCGGTACGCGCGGCGATGTCGCCGACCGAGATCGGTGCGTCGAGGCAGGCCAGCAGCACGCGCAGGCGGGTGGGATCGCCGAGCAGCCGGTAGGTGGCGGCGATGGTCCCGATGCGGCTGTCGTCCGCCGCGATCAATGCCCGCACTCCGTCGGTGGCCGCGCACGTTCCAGCGTGCAGCCGGCGCGCGGTTCGCACAGCACCTCCACCGTCGCGTGGCCGATGCCGAAGCGTTCGGCGAGTTCGTGCTTGACCGCGGCCACACTGGCGCCGGGATCCGCGCCGTCGGCAAGGCCCAGTTCCAGCGTCGCCAGCACCCGCCCGGAGGTGATCGACCACACGTGCACGTGCTGCACCTCGGCCACGCCCGGCACCGCGGTAAGCAGGTGCCCGCGCAGTGCGTCGACGTCGATGTCCGGCGGCGCGCCCTCCATCAGGATGTGGAACGCGCCGCGCAGCAGCGACCATGCGCTCCTCAGGATCAGCAGGCAGACCAGCGCCGACAGGATCGGGTCGATCGCCATCCAGCCGGTGTAATGAATCACCAGCGCGGCGATGATCGCCGCGACCGAGCCGAGCAGGTCGCCCAGCACGTGCAGCATCGCGCCGCGGATGTTGACGTGGTCGCGGTCGCCGCGGTGCAGGATCGCAAACACCGCGAGGTTCACCAGCAGCCCCGCCACCGCGACCGCCAGCATCGGCCCGGCCAGCACTTCGCCGGGATCGCGCAGGCGCAGGAAGGCCTCCCGGAAGATCCACGCCACCAGCGCGAACAGGGTCAGTGCGTTGATCAGCCCGGCCAGTACCTCCAGACGCATGTAGCCGAAGGTGCGGCGCGCGTCCGACGCGCGGCGGCCGATGCGGAAGCCCGCCCAGGCCAGCGCCAGCGCGGCGGCGTCGGTGAGCATGTGGCCGGCATCGGCGATCAGCGCCAGCGAGCCGGAGATCACCCCGCCGATCACCTCCACCACCATGAACGTCGCGGTCAGCACCAGCGCGGTGAGGACCACCTTCTCGTTGCGTGCCGACACCGCATGTGTGTGGGCGTGGTCGTGGCCATGGCCCGCATGCGCGTGGCCGGCGTGCTCGTGGTGATCATGGCGATGCGCGCAGCCGTGCATATCGCCACAGGGCGATGCGGCGGGGTCGGGCGGATGGATGTCGTGAGGATCGTGGGTCATGGGCGATGCCGAATGTCGCCGCCATGATATCTACATATATTTATGTTTCAACGCGGGAAGCGGCGTGGTGGCTGTGGAAGGGGTGAACTCTCTTCTCCAGAGTGCCGCCTGGCGACGGCGTGGTGCTGGAATGTTCGCGGATGTTCGTGGGAGTCGCTTCGTTTGTGATTCGCGTTGCCCGTCGCGCGCACCGGGGGGTGTGCTCCCCCGGCCGGCCGTGGTAGCAGGAAGCGGAGATCCGGCTGGGCATCCCCCTGTGGCCGCGGCGGGCCGCCGGGACTCCTTCGAACATCTCCCTCGATTGCTCGCAGACCCGCAAATCCGCACACGCACGATGGTTGCTGGGAGCGCCGGACAACGGCGCCCTCACCCTTGCCTCTCTCACTCCTGCGTGACAGGAGGGGGGCGCGGCGAATCCGGCGCGGCCTCGGCGAACAGCTCCCGCCAGCCGTCATGGCCGAGCCGGTCGAGGGTGCGCACGTTGCGCTCCACGATCACGTCCGGATCCGGATAGGCATCCACCGCGCGGCTGACGCTGTCCTCGCGCAGCAGGTGCAGGGTCGGGAACGGCGAGCGGTTCGTGTAATTGGCGATGTCGTCGTCGGCGGTACCGTCGAAGCGGTAGTGCGGATGGAAGCTCGCCACCTGCAAGACGCCCTCGAGGTCGAGCTCGGCCACCAGCGCCTCGGCGATGCCGAGGAAATCGTTGTAGTCGAGGAAATCGCCCAGCACCTGCGGGTGGATCAGCAGGGTGGTGTCGGTGACGTCCGCCGGGGTGTCGCGCAGATGCTGCAGCTCCGCGGCGAGATCCTCCAGCAGCGCCTCTTCGGTGGTGGCCGCGCTGACCACGAAGCGCACCTGTTCCTTGACCAGCACCGCCTTCGCGAACGGGCACAGGTTGAGACCGACCACCGCACGCTCCAGCCAGCGGCGGGTGGTGGCGACCGGGTCGGCGGGCAGCTCTGCGTCGGACATGGGGAAGGGCTCGAACGGGCGGCGCACGATAGCGCAGGCGCGCGGGCCGGCGCTAAGCTGGCCCGCCCACGCCGCTGCCCGCATGCCTGCCGCCTCCGCGTCGAACGCCACCGCGTCGCAGTTCGATCCCACCCGCGCCACGCTGTGGATGCTGCTGGCGGTGGCGCTGTTCGCGCTGATGGATGGCGGCATGAAGTGGCTGTCCGACGACTATCCGCCGCTGCAGGTGGCCGCGTTGCGTGGTGCGGCCGCACTGCCATTGGTGTTTGCCTGGGTGGCGTGGAGCGGTGCGCTGCGCGGGCTGCTGCGGGTGCACTGGCGCCTGCACCTGCTGCGCGGCGCGCTGGGCGTGCTGATGATGTGGGGCTTCGTCTACGGCCTTGCGCGCATGCCGATGACCACCGCCTACGCGATCGTGTTCGTGTCGCCGCTGATGGTCAGTGCGCTGGCGGTGCCGCTGCTGGGCGAGAAGGTCGGGCCGCGGCGCTGGGCGGCAATCGTGGTCGGCTTGGCCGGCGTGCTGGTCGTGTTGCGGCCCACGGCCGACGGCATCGCCACCAGCGCAGGCCTGGTGCTGGTGCTGGCGGCCGCGTGCTATGCCGGCGCGGCGATCACCGTGCGCATGCTGGCGCAGCGCGACAGCGTGCAGTCGATGGTGTTCTGGTTCCTGGCGATGATCGCGGTCGGCGCCGGCGCGCTGGCGCTGCCTGACTGGCAGCCGATCGCCGTGCGCGACCTGGCGCCGATCATGGTGGTCGGGGTGAGCGGTGCGCTGGGGCAGGTGGCCATGACCCACGCGTTCCGCCTCGGCGAGGCCTCGCAGCTGGCGCCGCTGGAATACACCGGGCTGATCTGGGTGGTGCTGCTGGACCTCGCGGTCTGGGGCGTGCTGCCGGACCGCATGACCTGGCTGGGCGCGGCCATCATCATCGCCAGCGGCCTGTACCTGCTGCGCCGCGAACGCATCCGCGCGCAGGACCACCTGGCCTCCGGTCCCGCGGACACACCGCCCTGATGCCCGCCGCCCCGACGTCCGCCACCACGGGAGGCCGGCCGCGATGCCCTGGCTGCTGATCCCGCTGGCGATCCTGCTGCTGCCGGTACTGGTGGTGGCGGCATGGCCGCTGTCGTTGTGGTGGCGCTACCGCAGCGGCCCGGTGCTGCGGCCGGTGCGTGACTGGCAGTTGGCCCTGCAGGCGTGGCTGCTGCTGCCGGCCCTGCCGATGCTGCTTCTCGGCGCCTGGCTTGCGCAGCAGTGGTGGGCACCCGCCGCAACGGCATGGGCGGCCGCCGGCGCGCTTGCCGGCATCGCGATCGGCGTGGTGCGGATGGCGACGACGCGCGTCGGCCGGTCGCCGGATGGCCTGCGCTGGTACACGCCGGAACGCTGGATCGCCCTGGCGCTGTCGCTGCTGGTCACGGCAAAAGTGGTGTGGACGCTCTGGCAGGGGTGGCAGGCCTGGCAGGGCGTTATCCCGCTGGAAGCCTGGCGCGCCACCCGGGCGACGCTGTTCGCACTCGGCGGGCTGGTGCTCGGGCAGTCGCTGGGCTACGCGTGGGGCCTGCGCTGGCGGCTGCGCGAGGGCCGCGTCCTGCGCCCACGGCCGCGCGGGCGCTGAAACGACGGACGGACCCCGAAGGGTCCGTCCGCGTGTGGATGAAACGTCGTTGGAGGGTCAGAAGCGCGCGCCGATGCCGACGCCGACGGTCCAGGGATCGAGCTTCAGATCCTCGGCCACGGTCTCGCCGGTGCTGCCGACACGGGCGTCGGAGCGTGCGCGCATATAGCGTGCGTCGGCGCGGGCGAACCAGGTCGGGGTGATGTTGAGGTCCACGCCCACGGTGCCGATCGCACCGCGCGGGGTGGTCAGGCCGATGTGGTCGCCACCGCCGGCGATGTCCTCGTTGCTGATGTTGGACTCGAACACGCCCAGGCCCACGAATGGCCGGAAGGTGTTGTCGGCCTCACCGAAGTGGTACTGCCCGCTGAGCGCGATCGGCTGCTGTTCGATGGTGCCGATCTTGCCTTCCGGGCCGCGCACGCGGTGGTTGAACTTGTCGGCGGCACCCCAGAGCTCGACGCCCCAGTTGTCGGTGACGTGCCAGGTGGCGCTCAGGGTCGGCGCGGGGCCGCCGTCGATGTCCAGCCCGGTGGCGGGATCGGAATGCGGGTCGAGCACGGTCACGCCGCCCACCACCGAAAAGCGCTTGCCGGAGGCGGTGTCGCTGTCCTGGGCGAGGGCGGGGGTGGCGGCAAGGGCCAGTGCGGATGAAAGCGTCAGGCTGCGGAAAATGGTCATGGGTATCTCCTCGATCTTGTTCTGTCGCCCCGGGGAGAGGGCGCGGCCACCCTATCGACGGGCGGATGAACCGCCCTGTACCCTTTCGTGAATCGACAGAAACGGCTTCACAGGCACTTCAGCGTTTTCACCCGGCACCACCCGGGTTGCAGAGACCGCCGCCCCCGGCCATACGCGCATGTACGCGGCCGCGCGCCGGAGCGCGGTTGGCGGGGGCAGCGCGGGGGGACACAATAGCCACCCCCTTATGTTTGCGCGGAGCGCCGCATGGCCGACCTCAAAGAAGCACGTGTGCCGGATATCGGCGGCTATGACGATGTGCCCGTGATCGAAGTGCTGGTGTCGGTGGGCGACCGCGTGGACAAGGACCAGGGCCTGCTGACGCTGGAGTCCGACAAGGCGACGATGGAGGTGCCGGCCGCGTTCGCGGGCATGGTGCGCGAACTCCGGGTCAAGGAGGGCGACAGGGTCTCGCAGGACACCGTGGTGGCGATGATCGAGCCCGATGCAGCGGACGGGGCGCCCGCACAGGCCGCGCCCGCTGCCGCATCGAAGGCGGAAGCGCCGAAGCCGCAGGCGTCCGCGCCCGCCCCTTCCGGACCTTCCGCAGCGCCGGCCGCGGGTACGCCCGATGCGGGCGCGTCCGCCGGCATCCAGGATGCGGCGGTGCCCGACATCGGCGGCCAGGACGACGTGCCGGTGATCGAGGTGCTGGTGGCGGTGGGCGACCACGTGGAGAAGGACCAGGGCCTGGTCACGCTCGAATCCGACAAGGCGACCATGGAAGTCCCGGCGCCGTTCGCCGGCACCGTGGTCGAGCTGACGGTGAAGGTCGGCGACACGGTGTCCGCCGGCAGCGTGGTCGCGCGGATCGAAGGCCAGGGCGGCGACACCGCCACGGCCGACAGGGGGCCGGCGCAGCCGCAGGCCCAGGCGCCCGAGGAGAGCGACGATCCGGTGGTGGAGCCGGCCTCGCCCGGCACCCGCCCGGACAATATCGCGCGCGCCTCGATGGACCATCGCCCGGCCGGTCGTGCCGAGCCGCCGGTGCGTTTCGACGCCGAGGCCGTCATGCCCGGCAAGGTGCCGTATGCCAGCCCCGCCGTGCGCCTGTTCGCGCGCGAGCTGGGCGTCGACCTTGCGCAGGTCAGCGGCAGTGCCCGCGGTGGCCGCATCACCCGTGAGGACGTGCAGCAGTTCGTCAAGGGCGCACTCGCCGGAGGCGCATCGCAGCCGGCCGGCAAGGCGGGCGCGGGCGGTGGCGGGCTCGACCTGCTGCCGTGGCCGAAGGTGGACTTCTCGAAGTTCGGCGAGATCGAGGAAAAGCCGCTGTCGCGGATCCGGAAGATCTCCGGCGCCAACCTCGCGCGCAACTGGGCGATGATCCCGCACGTCACCCAGCACGACGATGCCGACATCACCGCGCTCGAAGACCTGCGCGTGCAGCTCAACCGGGAACACGAGAAGGCGGGCATCAAGCTGACCATGCTCGCGTTCCTGATCAAGGCCAGCGCCTCCGCGCTGAAGACCTTCCCGGAGTTCAATGCCTCGCTCGATGCTTCGGGCGAAACGCTCACGCTGAAGAAGTATTTCCACATCGGTTTCGCCGCCGACACGCCCAATGGGCTGGTGGTGCCGGTGGTGCGCGACGTCGACCGCAAGGGCGTGATCGAGATCGCGCAGGAGACCTCGGCGCTTGCGAAGAAGGCCCGCGAAGGCAAGCTGGGCCCGGCCGACATGTCCGGCGGCTGCTTCTCGATCAGTTCGCTCGGCGGCATCGGCGGCACTTCGTTCACCCCGATCGTCAATGCACCGGAGGTGGCGATCCTCGGCGTGTCGAAGGCGGCCATGAAGCCGGTCTGGAATGGCGAGAAGTTCAAGCCGCGGCTGGTGCTGCCGCTGTCGCTGTCCTACGACCACCGCGTGATCGACGGCGCCGCCGCCGCGCGCTTCACCGCGTATCTCGCCCAGGTGCTGGGCGACATGCGCCGTGTCCTGCTGTGATGCGCGGAGACCTGTGATGGCCAAGACCCAGGAAGTGAAGGTGCCCGACATCGGCGGCCAGGCCGATGTACCGGTGATCGAAGTGCTGGTCGCCGTCGGCGACACCGTGGCGAAGGACCAGGGACTGGTCACGCTGGAATCCGACAAGGCGACGATGGAGGTGCCGTCGTCGTTGGCGGGCGTGGTGCGCGAGCTGAAGGTCGCGGTCGGCGACACGCTGTCCGAAGGGAGCGTGGTCGCGGTGATCGAGGCGGCCGATGCCGATGACGCGGGCAACGCACGCGGTGCGCCCGATGCCGCGGCCGGGACAGACGGCGGCAAAGCAGCTGGCACACCTCTCCCGCCCGCGGGAGAGGTCGACGCGGGCCGCGCATCGGGTGAGGGCAGCAACGCGGCGGCCAAGGGTTACGGCAGCACGTCGCAGCCCGCCGATGCGAAGGCTGGGCGTGCGCAATCGAAGCCGTCCACCGCGGCGCCTTCGAGCGGCCGCACGGCCGACGTCGAGTGCCGCATCGTCGTGCTCGGCTCCGGCCCTGGCGGCTACACCGCCGCCTTCCGCGCCGCCGACCTCGGCCTCGACACCGTGCTGGTCGAGCGCTACGACAACCTCGGTGGCGTCTGCCTCAACGTCGGCTGCATTCCGTCCAAGGCGCTGCTGCACGCTGCCGATGTGATCGACCAGGCGCAGCACGCCAGCGTCTACGGCGTCGACTTCGGCAAACCGAAGATCGCGCTCGACCGCCTGCGCGCCTACAAGGACAAGGTCGTCGGCCAGCTCACCAAGGGGCTGGCCGGCATGGCCAAGCAGCGCAAGGTGCGGGTGGTAGCCGGCACCGGCAGTTTCGTGTCGCCCAACGAGCTCGAGGTGACCGGCGCCGATGGCAATACGCAGCTCGTGCGCTTCGAGCAGTGCATCATCGCCGCCGGTTCGCAGGCGCTGAAGCTGCCCGGCTTCCCGTGGGACGATCCGCGGATCATGGATTCCACCGATGCACTGCAGCTGGCCGAGGTCCCGAAGCGGATGCTGGTGGTCGGTGGCGGCATCATCGGCCTGGAAATGGCCACGGTGTACCGCGCGCTGGGCGCCGAAGTGACGGTGGTGGAGCTGGCCGACCAGCTGATGCCTGGCGCCGACCACGATCTGGTCAGGCCGCTGGCCGATCGCCTGAAGAAGCAGGGCGTGTCGGTTCACCTGAAGACGAAGGTGGTCGAGGCGAAGGCGGGCAGGGAGGCCATCGAGGTGAGCTTCGACGGCGAGAACGTCCCGCAGGCAACGCGGTTCGACCGCGTGCTGGTGGCCGTGGGGCGCAGCCCGAACGGTGGGAAGATCGCTGCCGACAAGGCCGGCGTCGAAGTCACCGAGCGCGGCTTCATCGAGGTCGACCGGCAGATGCGCACCAATGTGCCGCACATCTTCGCCATCGGCGACCTCGTCGGCCAGCCGATGCTGGCGCACAAGGCGACGCACGAGGGCAAGCTCGCCGCCGAAGTGGCCGCCGGCGAAGGCGATCCTGATAAGAGCCGGGAATGGGTGGCACGGGTCATCCCGTCCGTCGCCTACACCGACCCGGAAATCGCCTGGGTCGGTGTCACCGAGAACGAGGCCAGGGCCAAGGGGCTCAAGGTCGGCATCGGCAAGTTCCCGTGGGCCGCCAGCGGCCGCGCGATCGGCCTCGACCGTACCGAAGGGTTCACCAAGCTGGTGTTCGACGAGGCCACGCATCGCATCCTCGGTGCCGGCATCGTCGGCGTGCACGCCGGCGAGCTCATTGCCGAGGCCGCGCTTGCCATCGAGATGGGCGCGGAAGTCGCCGATATCGCCCACACCATCCACCCGCACCCGACGCTCGGCGAATCGGTGGCGATGGCCGCCGAGGTCTACGACGGAACCATCACCGACCTCTACCTGCCCAGGCGCAAGTAGGGCTTCGGGCGGGCCGCCCCCGGCGCGCGCGCCGCAGCTCCAGGCGTCGCGGCTGCGTGTCCCGGCCCTCCCGCCGTCTGCGGGCGAGGGCCCCGCAGCGCCCGCTCCGACCTTCTGGTCGCGGGCGGGCAAGGGTCGCGGCCGCGTCACTCCACCTCCGTGCTCCAGTGGTCCGGTGCCCCCATCCGCGACCGCCATCCGCTTCGCGTGTGCGCACGTCTGCAATTCCGCGCGGACGCGGGTTTACCCGGGTTGTGGCACCTCCTGTGCAGGCGTAAGCCGTCCACAGGGCTCGCGCCCTGCAGGGGGGACCGCACCGGCGCCACGCGCCACGGGAGGATTCATGGGAAGGATGCATTGGACAGCGGCGCTCGCCGTCGCTGCGGGGATGGTATGGAATGCCGGCGCGGTCGAGCCGGCCACCCAGGGTGGCGTGGATGCACGCATCGAGTTGCAGCGCAGCGCACAGCGCGATGCACTGCTGCGCGAGCGTGCGCGCTATCCGGCATTGTTCGCGCGCGCCTATCGCGCCTATCCGCAGATCCCACGCGGCACGCTCGAGGCCGTCGCCTGGGCGCAGAGCCGCTGGCAGCCGCTCGAGGCGGCGCAGGACGGCGACGCCGGCCACCACCACATGCCCACCGCCTGGGGCGTGATGGGCCTGTATGCCGGCGACGGCTTTGCCGACCAGGTCGGCGAGGCGGCGGCAGTGACCGGCCTGCCGGCGGACCGGATCCGGCGCGATCCGACCGCCAACATCCTCGCCGCGGCCGCGCTGCTTGCGCGCGAACTGCGCGGGCTGGACGCCGGGGACGATGCCGTGCTCGCACAGGCGCTGGCCCGCTATGCCGGCTTCGGCACGCCGCAGGGCACCAGTGCGATCGACGACCACGCGCGCGCCGCGTTCGCCTTCGACGTGCTGCTGGCACTCGACCGCGGCGTCGACGATGAAGGCGTGCGCGTGCCGGTGCGCCCGGTGGCGTGGGAAACGGCGTTCGATGCCGACCAGCTGGTGCGGCTGCAGGCGCCCTTCGTGCGTCTGGATGTGGCCACCGACAGCATCGAGACCGACAGCCATGCGATCGATCCGGTCAGCGAGCAGCTGGTCCGCCGCGACGCCGACAAGGGCATCGATGCCGGAATCAGGAGCACCGATTACGGCCCGGCGATCTGGAATCCGGCGCATTCAAGCAACTACAACGCCTCTCGCAGCGCGGCCGTGAGCGCGGTCACCCTGCACACCGCGCAGGGCAGTTACGCCGGCACGATCAGCTGGTTCAGGAACTCGTCCTCCAACGTCAGCGCGCACTACGTGATCCGCAGTTCCGACGGCCAGGTCACCCAGATGGTGCGCGAGGCGCATACCGCCTGGCACGTGCGCAACCACAACGGCTACACGCTGGGCATCGAGCACGAGGGCTACGTCAACAACGCCAGCTGGTACACCAGCGCGATGTACAACGCATCGGCCGCGCTGGTGCGGCACTGGTGTTCGCGCTACAGCGCGATCAGCTGTGCCAGCGCATACCGCGGCGCCCCCAGCAGCGGCATCAACGTGCAGCCCGACAGCGTGCGCATCAAGGGCCACCAGCACTTCAGCGGCCAGACCCACACCGATCCCGGCATCAACTGGAACTGGAGCCACTACTACGGCCTGCTCAACCCCGGCAGCGGCGGCAGCACGCGCATCCTCGATTCGTTCGAGGGCAGCGTCGGCCACTTCAACACCCCGCCGGCCTACTCCGGCAGCACCACCGGCATCTCGAGCGCCTCCACCGCCACGCGCGACTGCGCCACCCGCCGCAACGGCAGCTGTTCGCTGCGCGTGCTGCTGAAGGACAACGCATCGTCGTCGGCAGCCTGGGCCGTGCGGCTGCTGTCGGGCACCGGCAACCCGGGCAGCAACACCACGCTGTCGCGCGCCAACGGCCGCATCGGCTTCTGGGTCTATACCGGCGGCAGCGGCATGAGCGTGGGCGTTGGCATCGACGACGGCGGCGGCACCGAACGCTCCACCGTGCGCAGCGTGCCAGCCAACCAGTGGACCTACGTCGAGTGGAGCCTCACCGACGCCGCGCAGTGGAACGCCTGGGCCGGCAGCGCCAACGGAGCGATCGATGCGGCCAGCGTCACCCTCGACGCGATCTGGATCCAGCGTGCGCAGACCAGCTACGACGTCAACGTCTATATCGACGACGTGCAGATCCGCAACTGACCCCCGACGCAGAAGGCCCCGGCATGTGCCGGGGCCTTCGTGTCACACACGGATGTGCCGGATCAGAAGCGGAAGGTCACGCCGGCCATCGGGCCATGCACCTTGAGCTGGCCGCTGAGTTCGCCGTTGACGTCGACCGGGTCGATGTCGAGTTCGGACGCACCTTCGAAGCGGGCGGTGTAATCGTCCTTGAGCTTGAGGCGGAACCAGTCGTAGCCGACATGCACGCCGACACGCTCGTTGACCATGTACTCGACCACCAGGCCGGCACGCTCGAAGTGGCCGCGCTCGTCGAGGAAGTTCCCCCATTCGGTGTCGAGATACTGGCCTTCCAGGCCCACGCTCCAGCGCTCGGCCGGGCGCCAGGACAGGCGCGTGTGCAGGCCCGGGGACCAGCCGGACTTCTTCCACTGGTACTCGGCCTCGCCGGCATCGATCTCGGCGGTGGCGGTCCAGCTGCCGTTGGCGCGGGCCTCGAGTTCGGCATAGGTCACGCCCAGGCCCAGGCCCCATTCGAAGGTCTCGGTGGAGACCACCGCGTACTCGTAGTTGAGGCTGGTGAGCGAGAACTTGACCCGGCCGGAGAGGTCCACTTCCGGCAGTTCCACCGGGCCATCGGGCAGTTCATCGGGCACGTCGACGCCGATACCGCGCAGGAGGCCGCCCGGGTTCAGCCAGTCGCCCTCGAAGCCCCAGTCGTTGTCGCGGCTGTAGTCGTAATAGTTGCCGACCAGCGCCTGGCGCTCGCTCAGCCGGAACCCGATCGCGCCACGCGGGCGCCATTCGCTGCCGACATCGAAGGTCTCGGCGGCGAAGAAGTCCTCGGTCTCGGTGCCGTTGGTGGCGACGCCGTCGCCGGTGAAGCGCAGCTGCGCTTCCGGGTTGAATGCGCTCAGGCGCAGGGTGAAGCGCTCCTCGCTGTCGGACTGCTGGGCGTGGGCCGGGGAAGCGGCCACGCCCGCGGCGACCGCGAGCAGGGCGATGGCAAGCAGACGGGGGGTGGGTGCGGACATCGTGGTCTCGTTATGCGTTCTGGGGGACGGAAGCGCCGCCACGACCGGCGGCGAGGCGGCAGTGTCCGTTCACACAGGGTCTTCCTGCCGTGAAGACGGTGGCGTATGGAACGCAAGCGACCGCGGCCGCGCACCTGCGCTGCGCGGCCGGAAGGCCCGCTTGCAGGGCTGCCAGGGGCCCGGAAAAGGGGAAGCCCCGGCATGCCGGGGCTTCGGTGGGGCCTGCTGGATCGACGAGGAAGAGGCAGGCCGCGCGGGAGGTCGGACTGCGGGTCCGGCGCGGAGTTCCCGGAAATCCGCATGAATTTTCTGAATGCGCGCCACGGCCGGCCAAGCCTGTTGTGCGGCAACGATACGGGGCCCCGGGACCTCCGCCGGTTGTCCCTCAAAGCCGGCCACTGCTATACTTCGGCGGCTTCGCCGGGCGGTTTCATTGGTCCGGGCCGTCCATCGTCACAGGACCCCCATGTGTTGAGTTCCTTCGCTGCGGGTCGGCGGCTGGCGCAGCGCGCACTCGCCTGGCAGGCGGTCGCGGTGGCGCTGACCGCGCTGGCCTTCCTCGTCAAGGGGTGGCCCTGGGCGCTGGCAGCGCTGGCCGGTGGTGGTTCGGTCGCGCTCGGTGGCTGGCTGCACAGCGCGATCGCGCTGGGTGGCGGGGTTGCACCGGCAGGTGGCGCGCTTGCGCGCGTACTGGTCGGGGCGCTGGCGAAGTGGGCGGTCGTGCTGGTGGTGCTGGTGCTTGCGGTGGGTGTGGGCGGTCTGCCCCCCGTCGCGGTCGGAGTCGGCGTCATCGTGGCACTGGTGACACAGATGCTGGCCATGGCCAGTCGTTGATTCGAACACGTACAGACAGTCAGAGGCGGACAGGCACATGGCCGGCGAGGCGGAAACCCCCACCAGCTACATCCAGCACCATCTCCAGAACCTCGTCTACAGCGAGGCTGGCGGCGTGCATGGGTCGACCGCGAACGACGGCTTCTGGTCGATCAACCTCGACACCATCCTGACCTCGGTCACGATGGGCCTGATCGTGACCTTCCTGTTCTGGATCGCCACCCGCAGGGCGACCTCGGGCGTGCCGGGCAGGTGGCAGGCGTTCGTCGAGATCCTGCTCGAGTTCGTCGACCGCCAGGCGCGCGATACCTACCACGGGTCCAGCAAGCTGGTGACGCCGATCGCGATCACCCTGTTCTTCTGGATCCTGCTGATGAACATGCTCAAGTTCATCCCGGCGGACTTCTTCGCCGTGCCGCTGGGCTGGCTGGGCGTCAACTACTGGAAGCCGGTGCCGACCGCCGACGTCAACGCGACGCTCGGCCTGTCGATCAGTGTGTTCTTCCTGATGCTGTTCTTCGCCCTGCGTTCCAAGGGCCTGGGCGGCTTCACCAAGGAATTCCTGACCGCGCCGTTCGGCAAGTGGATGATGCCGTTCAACCTCATCCTCAACATCGTCGAGTGGGTGTCCAAGCCCATTTCGCTGGCGATGCGACTGTTCGGCAACATGTTCGGCGGCGAGATCGTGTTCCTGCTGATCTGGGTCCTCGGCGGTGCCGGCCTTCTGGGCCTGCTCGGCGGCGCGGTGTTCGGCCTCGGCTGGATGATCTTCCACATCCTGGTGATCCCGCTGCAGGCCTTCATCTTCATGATGCTGTCGATCGTCTACCTCAGCCTCGCCGAGGACAGCCACTGACGGCAGGCACGCGTCCCGTTTTCCGCTTCACCCTCAACATCCAACCCTCGCAACATCCGTTCCGGAGAAAACCATGGAAATCGCTCTGACCTCGTTCGCCCAGATCCAGGCTTCGACCGCTCTGGCCATCGGCATCATGATCGGCCTGGCCGCGCTGGGCGCAGGTCTGGGTCTGGCCATCATGGCCGGCAAGTTCCTCGAGTCGGCCGCCCGCCAGCCGGAGCTGATCCCGGTCCTGCAGGTCCGCATGTTCATCACCGCCGGCCTGATCGACGCCGCGTTCATCATCTCGGTCGCTGTCGGCCTGCTGTTCGCGTTCGCCTCGCCGTTCGTCGGCCCGGTCGCCGCACAGCTGGGCGGCTGATCCAGCCGCAGGAAAGCGGGCAGCCGTGAGCGGCCGCCCGCTTCCCGGATGACAGCTGGCATGCACGGCATGCCCGGACCATCACGACAGGCAGTGGCACACCCATGAACATCAATCTGACCCTGATCGCCCAGGCCCTGGCCTTTGCCGGCCTGATCTGGCTGATCGCGACCTACGTCTGGCCGCCGTTGCTCAAGGCCATCGAGGAGCGCCAGCAGAAGATCGCAGAAGGCCTCGCCGCCGCCGACAACAGCCAGCGTGCGCTGGCGCAGGCGCAGGAACAGGTCAACGAAGAACTCAGGACGGCGCGTACCAAGGCCAACGAGATCATCGACCAGGCCCACCAGCGCGCCAACCAGATCGTGGAGCAGGCACGCGCCGAGGCGCAGGCCGAGGCCGCGCGCCAGAAGGCGATGGTGGAGGCCGAGATCGAGGCTTCGGCCAACCGTGCCCGCGAGGACCTGCGTCGCCAGGTGTCGATGCTGGCGGTGACCGGCGCCGAGAAGCTGCTGCGTCGCGAGATCGACGCCAACGCCCACAGGGTCCTGCTCGACGAACTGGCCGCGGAGATCTGAGCGTGAGCCAGGAGATCACCCTCGCCCGTCCCTATGCGCGTGCCGCATTCGGCCTTGCCCGCGACGCCGGTGCGTTCGCTGCATGGTCGGACGCGCTCGCGTTCTCCGCGCGCGTGGCGGTGGATCCGCAGGCGCAGCCGCTGCTCGGCCATCCGGGCCTGGCCCGCGAAGACGCGGTGGCGCTGCTGGCACCCGAAGGTGCGCAGGAAGGTTTCCGTGACTTCCTGGCACTGCTGGCCCGCAACGGCCGCCTTGCGCTGCTGCCCGAGATCGCCGGCCTCTACGAGGACCTGCGTGCGGACGCCGAACAGGTGGTGCGCGCGACGGTGACCTCGGCGACCGACCTGCCGGCAACCGAACTCGACGCCATCCGCGCCGCCCTCGCACGCCGTTTCGGCCGCGAGGTGCAGCTGTCGGTCGCGGTCGACGACGCCTTGATCGGTGGCGCGGTCATCAGCGCCGGCGATGTCGTCATCGACGGCTCCCTGCGCGGCAAGCTCGCACGCCTGCAGTCGGCGCTGAGCCAGTAACCAGGATGCGGACGCCGCCCACAGGCGCCCGCGCCCACCACAGTTTCATTGACCGCGCGTCGTCGAATCCGGCGCGCCGAGGATCCGGAAATGGCAAGCACCCAGCTCAACCCCTCTGAAATCAGCGAACTGATCAAGAGCCGCATCGAGAAGGTCAAGCTGGCCGCCGAGGCGCGCAACGAGGGCACGGTCACCTCCGTGTCCGACGGCATCGTGCGCATCTACGGCCTGGCCGACGTGATGCAGGGCGAAATGATCGAGCTGCCTGCATCTGAAAGCGGTGCAGACACGTTCGCGCTCGCCCTGAACCTCGAGCGCGACTCGGTCGGCGCCGTAGTCCTGGGTGACTACGAGCACCTGCGCGAGGGCGACGTGGCCAAGACCACCGGCCGCATCCTCGAAGTGCCGGTGGGCCCGGAAATGCTGGGTCGCGTGGTCAACGCGCTCGGCGAGCCGATCGACGGCAAGGGCCCCATCGCCGCCACGCAGACCGCACCGGTCGAGCGCGTGGCGCCGGGCGTGATCTGGCGCAAGTCGGTCGACCAGCCGGTGCAGACCGGCTACAAGTCGGTCGACGCCATGATCCCGATCGGCCGCGGCCAGCGCGAGCTGATCATCGGCGACCGCCAGACCGGCAAGACCGCGATGGCCATCGACGCGGTGATCAACCAGAAGGGCACCGGCATCAAGTGCGTGTACGTGGCGATCGGCCAGAAGGCCTCGACCGTCGCCAACATCGTGCGCAAGCTGGAAGAGAACGGCGCCCTGGCGCACACCATCGTGGTCGCCGCCACCGCGTCCGAGTCGGCCGCGATGCAGTACATCTCGGCGTACTCGGGCTGCACCATGGGCGAGTACTTCATGGACCGCGGCCAGGACGCGCTGATCGTCTATGACGACCTGTCCAAGCAGGCCGTGGCCTACCGCCAGATCTCGCTGCTGCTGCGCCGCCCGCCGGGCCGCGAAGCGTATCCGGGCGACGTGTTCTACCTGCACTCCCGCCTGCTCGAGCGCGCCGCGCGCGTGTCCGAGGAGTACGTGGAGAAGTTCACCAATGGCGAGGTCAAGGGCCGGACCGGCTCGCTGACCGCGCTGCCGATCATCGAGACCCAGGCCGGCGACGTCTCCGCGTTCGTGCCGACCAACGTGATCTCGATCACCGACGGCCAGATCTTCCTGGAGACCGACCTGTTCAACGCGGGCATCCGCCCGGCCGTGAACGCCGGTATCTCGGTGTCGCGCGTGGGTGGCGCGGCGCAGACCAAGATCGTCAAGAAGCTCTCGGGCGGCATCCGTATCGCGCTGGCGCAGTACCGTGAACTCGCGGCGTTCGCGCAGTTCGCCTCCGATCTCGACGACGCGACCCGCAAGCAGCTCGAGCGCGGCCAGCGCGTCACCGAGCTGATGAAGCAGAAGCAGTACCTGCCGATGTCGATCGCCCACCAGGCGCTGTCGATCTATGCCGTCAACGAGGGTTTCCTCGACGACGTGCCGGTCAACAGGATCCTCGCGTTCGAATCGGGCCTGCACGCCCACTTCGACAACACCGAGGGTGCGCTGATCGAGAAGATCAACGCGAGCGGTGCGTGGAACGACGAGATCGAGGCGGCCTTCAAGAAGGGCATCGCGGACTTCAAGCAGACCGGTTCGTTCTGAACCGGTTGGCTTGTCTGATGGTTTGGTGATTCGACACAGGTGAGGCGAGGGGAGGCAGACCGGGCAACCGGGCTTCCCCGACCGGATCACCGCAGCGGAGCGAGCAATGGCTGGCGGCAGAGAAATCAAGACCAAGATCAAGAGCGTGCAGAACACCCGCAAGGTGACGCGTGCGCTGGAAATGGTCTCGGCCTCCAAGATCCGCAAGGCACAGGACCGGATGAAGGCCTCGCGCCCGTACGCACGGGCGATGAAGCAGCTGATCGGGCACCTGGCGCAGGCGAACTCGGAGTTCCAGCACCCCTACCTCATCGAGCGCCCGGCGCCGAAGCGGGTGGGCTACATCATCGTCTCGTCCGACCGCGGCCTGGCCGGCGGCCTCAACAACAACCTGTTCCGCAAGCTGCTGGTGGAAATGCGCCAGTGGCAGGAGAAGGGCGTCGAGGTCGACGTGGTCACCATCGGCCAGAAGGCGACGGTGTTCTTCCGCCGCCTCAAGGTGCGCATGCTGGCCAGCGTCACCCACCTCGGTGACAACCCCGAGGTCGAGCAGCTGATCGGCGTGATCAAGGTCATGCTCGACGGCTACACCGAGGGTTCGCTGGACCGCGTGTTCCTGGCCTACAACGACTTCGTCAACACGATGACCCAGCGTGCGGCGTTCGACCAGCTGCTGCCGCTGCCGGCATCCGACGAGACCATCGTCAAGCACGACTGGGACTACATCTACGAGCCGGACGCGGAGTCGGTGCTCGAACACGTGCTGACCCGCTACGTCGAGTCTCTGGTGTACCAGGCGGTGATGGAGAACGTCGCCTCCGAGCACGCTGCGCGCATGGTGGCGATGAAGGCCGCCAGCGACAACGCGACCAAGCTGATCGACACGCTGAACCTGGTCTACAACAAGGCCCGCCAGGCCGCGATCACCCAGGAAATCTCCGAGATCGTGGGCGGCGCCGCGGCCGTATAGCGAGTCCCTCGCAAGAGCCCGCACGTCCACGTGCGGGCTTCCGAAAGAAACACACCAGCGACCCGGGTCGCGGAAAAATCTAGAGTCCGAGGAAATCAAAATGAGTCAGGGCAAGATCGTTCAGATCATCGGCGCCGTCGTCGACGTGGAGTTCCCGCGCAACGAAGTGCCGAAGGTGTACGACGCGCTGAAGGTCGACGGCACCGAGATCACGCTGGAAGTGCAGCAGCAGCTCGGCGACGGCATCGTGCGCGCCATCGCGCTCGGCTCGACCGATGGCCTCAAGCGCAACCTGGTCGCCACCAACACCGGGACCGCGATCTCGGTGCCGGTCGGCGCCGGCACGCTCGGCCGCATCATGGACGTGCTGGGCCGCCCGATCGACGAGGCCGGCCCGGTCGACGCCACCGCGCACTGGGAAATCCACCGCGCCGCGCCGTCCTACGAGGACCAGTCCTCGTCCACCGAGCTGCTCGAGACCGGCATCAAGGTCATCGACCTGATGTGTCCGTTCGCCAAGGGCGGCAAGGTCGGCCTGTTCGGCGGCGCCGGCGTCGGCAAGACCGTCAACATGATGGAACTCATCAACAACATCGCCAAGGCGCACTCGGGCCTGTCGGTGTTCGCAGGCGTCGGCGAGCGTACCCGCGAGGGCAACGATTTCTACCACGAGATGAAGGACTCCAACGTCCTCGACAAGGTGGCGATGGTCTACGGCCAGATGAACGAGCCGCCGGGCAACCGCCTGCGTGTCGCGCTGACCGGCCTGACCATGGCCGAGTACTTCCGCGACGAGAAGGACGCGTCGGGCAAGGGCAAGGACGTGCTGCTGTTTGTCGACAACATCTACCGCTACACCCTGGCCGGTACCGAAGTGTCGGCGCTGCTGGGCCGCATGCCATCGGCGGTGGGTTACCAGCCCACGCTCGCCGAGGAAATGGGCGTGCTGCAGGAGCGCATCACCTCGACCAAGTCGGGTTCGATCACCTCGATCCAGGCCGTGTACGTGCCCGCGGACGACCTGACCGACCCGTCGCCTGCGACCACCTTCGCCCACCTCGACGCCACCGTCGTGCTTTCGCGCAACATCGCCTCGCTGGGCATCTACCCGGCGGTCGATCCGCTCGACTCGACCTCGCGCCAGCTGGACCCGAACGTGATCGGCACCGAGCACTACGACACCGCGCGCCGCGTGCAGTCGACGCTGCAGAAGTACAAGGAGCTCAAGGACATCATCGCGATCCTGGGCATGGACGAGCTGTCGGAAGAGGACAAGCAGGCCGTGTCGCGCGCGCGCAAGATCGAGCGCTTCTTCTCGCAGCCGTTCCACGTGGCCGAAGTCTTCACCGGTTCGCCGGGCAAGTACGTGCCGCTGAAGGAAACCATCCGCGGCTTCAAGGGCATCGTGGACGGCGAGTACGACCACCTGCCGGAGCAGGCGTTCTACATGGTCGGCAGCATCGACGAGGCCGTCGAGAAGGCCCGCAAGATGACCGAGAAGGCCTGATCCACGCGTCCTTTCAAGAGTAATTGCCCATGACCACCACCATCCGTTGCGACATCGTCAGCGCCGAGGCGGAGATCTTCCACGGCGAGGCCACGCTGATCGTGGCGACTGGCGAGATGGGCGAGCTCGGCATCGCGCCGCGCCATGCGCCGCTGATCACCCGTCTCAAGCCTGGCAAGGTCGTGATTACCCAGGCCAACGGCGAGAAGCTCGACTTCGCGATCTCCGGCGGCCTGCTCGAAGTGCAGCCGCAGGTGGTGACGATCCTTGCCGACACCGCGATCCGCGCCGACGAGATCGACGAGGCTTCGGTGCGCAAGGCCAAGGAGGAAGCCGAGCGCGTGCTGGCCGGTCGCGGTGAGGCGATGGAGATCGCCGAGGCGCAGCAGAAAATGGCCGAGGTGGCCGCGCAGCTGCAGGCGCTGGAGCGCCTGCGCAAGAACCTCAAGCACTGAGTGCACACGCTGCAGGCGTCCCGGCCTGCACGTCCAGGAAAGCCGCCTCCGGGCGGCTTTCCTCGTTCGGCCCGCCCATCGTGGGTGAGGCCCGGGCTGCGGATGCTCTCCGGTGGTTCGACGCGGGCCTCATTTCGCTTCGCGCCCGCGGGATGGGAGTGGCCCTGGCCGCGAATGCTCTTCGATGCCTCGACGCCGGTGCGGGAAAGCATTGCGCGTGCCTGCACGGGTTGCCATCAAGGGAAGGGCGCTGGCGCAGGATCGGCACCCGAGCACTGCCTGTGCGCCGGGCGCGTCGCCCTTGCCGACGCGGGCCCACCAGCCTAGGGTCATGGCTGTTCTCCGGGAGAGCACCACATGCCAAACGATTCCGTGCGGGCCGCGCTGCTGTTGGCACTGCTGGCAGCGACGGTGGCAATACCGTGGACGGCAGCCGCCAGGGACGGGACCTCGCAGCGGCCGCGCGCGCGTGACGCCGGCATCGTCATCGGCAACCTGCCCACCGGGCCGCGCAATGCCATCGTCGATGTCGCCGGCGTTGCTGTCGGTCACGCCACCGTGGTCGAAGGCGACGGTGTGCGCACCGGCGTGACCGCGATCCTGCCGCATGCCGGCGACCTCTACGCCGAGCGGGTGCCCGCTGCGATCCACGTCGCCAACGGCTATGGAAAGCTGCTGGGCATCAGCCAGGTACGCGAGCTCGGCGAGCTGGAAACACCGATCCTGCTGACCGGCACCCTCGGCGTCTGGACCGCCGCCGATGCACTGGTCGACTGGCAGCTGGCGCGCCCGGGCATGGAGGCGGTGCGCTCGCTCAACCCGGTGGTCGGCGAGACCAACGACGGCTTCCTCAACGATATCCGCGCACGGCCGCTGCAGGCGGCTCATGTACGTGCGGCGCTGGCGGGCGCATCGACCGGCAACGTCGACGAAGGGGCGATCGGCGCCGGCACCGGCACGGTCGCGTTCGGCTGGAAGGGCGGCATCGGCACCAGCTCGCGCGTGGTCGCCGTTGCAGGGGGCGAACACGTCGTCGGCGTGCTGGTGCAGAGCAACTATGGCGGCACGCTGACAATTGCCGGCGTGCCGGTCGGGCCACGCCTGCCGGATCCGGCGCAGTGGTGGCCCGGGAGCGATGGCGACGTCGCGGCGGATGCGCCACCGTCCGATGGCGACGGCAGCATCATGATCGTGGTCGCCACCGATGCACCGCTCGACGCCCGCCAGCTCGAGCGGCTGGCACGGCGCGCGATCGTCGGCCTGGCGCGCACGGGTGCTTCGATGTCCAACGGCTCGGGCGACTACGTCATCGCGTTTTCCACCGCACCGGTGATGCGCCGCATCCGCGGCCAGCCGGTGGCGGGCGCGGCCACGCTCGACAACGAGGCGATGACGCCATTGTTCGTGGCCGTCGCCGATGCGAACGGGGAAGCCATCCTCAACTCGATGTTCCGTGCCCGCGGCATGCGCGGCCACCGCGGCGAGGTACCCGCATTGCCGCTTGAACGCGTGTTGCCGATGCTGCGTGGCGCAGGCGCGACGTCAGCGCTTGTAGATCCAGCTGCGCGAGATGACGAAGCCGACCACGCCCAGCGCGATCTCCACCAGTGGCTTGGCCAGCCACGCCCACTTCAGGCCGAGGTAGTCGTCGACATGGCCGATCGTCCAGGTACTGACCACGGTGGTCGCGATCCACATCACCAGGAAGCGTTGCAGCTGCACCCGTCCTACGGCGGTGTCCTCGCAGGCGAAGGTGAAACGTCCGTTCATCCAGAAGCCGCACAGCGCGCCGCAGATGCGCCCGACCACGTTGGCCTGGCGTACCGGCAACCCGGCGTGGCTGAGCGCGACCATCACCGCCCAGTCCAGCACCCACTGCAGGCCGCCGATCATCAGGTAACTGCGCGACTGGCGGACGATGCTCAACGCGAGGACCGGCGGGCTGTGGGCGTGCCGGAGCGGCACGGCGCGAATGCTACCAGCCGCGCCCGTTAGAATTCCGCGATTCCTCCGCACAGGCGATTCCATGACCGCTCCCCTCCACGTCGTCATCCTTGCCGCGGGCGAGGGCAAGCGCATGCGCTCGGCGCTGCCCAAGGTGCTGCAGAAGGTCGCGGGGCGGCCGATGCTCACGCATGTGATCGCGACCGCGCGCGAGCTTGCGCCGGCAGCGATCCACGTCGTCTACGGCCACGGTGGCGACCAGGTGCGCGCAGCACTCGGCGACCAGACCGACCTGCTGTGGGCCGAGCAGCGGGAGCGGCTGGGCACGGGGCATGCCGTGCAGCAGGCCTTGGGCGAGGTGCCGGATGGCGCCGAGGTGGTGGTGCTGTATGGCGACGTGCCGCTGATCACCGCGGCGACGCTGCAGCGGCTGCTCACCGGCGAGCGCGGCTCGCGGCTGGCGGTGCTGGTGGCCGAACTCGACGACCCGCGCGGCTACGGCCGCGTGGTGCGCGATTCCGAGGGCCATGTCGCGGCCATCGTCGAACACAAGGATGCCGACGAGGAACAGCGCCGCATCCGCCTGGTCAACACCGGCATCGTTGCCGCCGAAGCCACCGCGCTCAAGCGCTGGCTGGGCGCACTGTCCAACGACAACGCGCAGGGCGAGTACTACCTCACCGACATCTTCGCGATGGCCGCCGACGAGTTCGCGCCCGCCGACATCGTGATGGTCGACGATCCGGTGGAAGCCGAGGGCGCCAACGACCCCTGGCAGCTCGCGCAGCTCGAACGCGCGTTCCAGCAGCGCGCGGTGCGGGCACTGTGCGCACAGGGTGCACGCTTCGCCGATCCCGCACGCGTGGACGTCCGCGGCGAGGTGGTGCTCGGCACCGATGTCGAGTTCGATGTCGACGTGATCCTGGAAGGGCGTGTCGAACTGGGTGATGGCGTGCGCATCGGCCCGTTCTGCCGGTTGAAGGACGTGACGCTGTGTGGCGGCACCGAGGTGCGTGCGCACTGCGACCTCGATGGCGTGCGCGCGGAAGGTTCGGTCACCATCGGCCCGTTCGCGCGGCTGCGGCCCGGTACCGTGCTTGCCGACGGCGCGCACATCGGCAACTTCGTCGAGACCAAGAACACCACGATCGGCGTGGCGAGCAAGGCCAACCACCTCACCTATCTCGGCGATGCCGACGTGGGCGCGTCGGTGAACATCGGCGCGGGCACGATCACCTGCAACTACGACGGCGTGAACAAGCACCGCACGGTGATCGGCGACGGCGCGTTCATCGGCTCCAATGCATCGCTGGTGGCGCCGGTGACCATCGGCGCTGGCGCGACCACGGCGGCCGGTTCGGCGATCACCGCGGACGTACCGGAGGACAGGCTCGCGGTCGCGCGCGCGCGGCAGACGGTGATCGAAGGCTGGGTGCGGCCGAAGAAGAAGTAGGGGCTGGAAACCTGGAAGAAGCGTTGCAAACCCTTCTCCCGCGCGCGGGAGATGGTGCCCCGCCAAGGGGCGGATGAGGGGGTTGGCTGCGGCGTTTCCCCTCACCCCACCACCTGCGTTGCAGGTGGTCCCCCCCTCTCCCGCAGGCGGGAGAGGGACGTCGGTGGCGGCCGTGGGCCGCGGTTCTCTATTGGGGGATGGTGAGGCTGACGGCGAGGCCGCCGCCGTCGCGGTTCTGCAACGCGATGCGGCCGCCATGCGCTTCGCAGATCTCGCGCGCCAGCGCGAGGCCCAGGCCGGTGCCGTTGCGCTTGGTCGAGTAGAACGGCAGCAGCGCGTTCGCCAGCACCGCATCGTTCATGCCGCTGCCGCGGTCGAGCACTTCGATGCGCCAGGCATCGGGCAGCCGGCGCAGCGCCAGCCGCACGTCCTGCGCCGATGAGCCCGATTCGTGTGCGTTGCGCAGCAGGTTGATCAGGCATTGCTCCATCTGCGCGGTATCGAAGCGTGCATTGCCGTCGCGGGTGCCGTCGAAGCCGAAGGCCACCTGGTCGCGCAGGCGCTCGATGAAGCGCTCCCACTCCACCGTTTCCAGCCGTGGTGCGGGCAGCTTGGCGAAGCGCGCATAGTCGCGGATGAAACCCTCGAGGTGGCGTGCGCGTTCCTCGATGGTGGCCAGCGCCGCCGGCAGCCGTTCGGCCTGGCCGCGGCGCAGCAGTTCGGCACCGGAGTGCGCGAGCGAGGCGATCGGCGCCAGCGAGTTATTGAGCTCGTGGCTGATCACCCGGATCACCTTCTTCCAGGTCTGCACCTCCTGCCGGCGCAGTTCGGCCGTGAGCAGGCGCAGCAGCACCAGTTCGTGGCGGCGGCCGTTGAGGCGGAACACGCGCCGCGACAGATGGTAGATGTCCTCCTGGTCCTCGCCGTCGCCGACGCTGAACATGCCGTCGCCGCCGCGCGCGAGCGCCTCGCGCAGCGCAGCCGGCGCGGCCGCGATGACGGCATCGAAATCCTGGCCCTCCAGGCGGCTTCCGCCACCGAGCAGCTTGCGCGCGGCCAGGTTGCCGAGCACCACGCGGCGCACCGGGTCGAGCAGCACCATCGCCACCGGCGTGTTCTGCACGATGGTGTCGAGCAGCAGTTCGCGCTGGACGAGGGTGTTGCGCTGCTCGCGCAGCACGTCGCCGAGGCGGTTGTGGGCATCGACCAGCTCGGCCAGCTCGCCGCGGCCGTCCCAGCGGATGCCGAAGCTGTAGTCGCCATCGCGATAGGCGGTGACCGCGCCGGCCAGCGCCCGGAACAGCGCACGCACGGGGTCGAGCAGGCGCCGTACCTGCCAGACCAGCAGCGGCAGCAGCAGTGCGGCCGCGGCCAGCACCGCGGCCCACGGCAGCAGCCAGCGGGTCAGCCAGCTGCCCAGCAACGCGCACGCGATGGCGAACAGCGCCGCCAGCGCGGTCAGGCGGACGCTTATCGGCAGCCGCGGAAGCAGCATCAGCCCGGGCGCAGGCCGAGCTTGTCCATGCGCCGGTACAGCGCCTGCCGCGAAATCCCGAGTTCGGCGGCGGCCTGGGCGAGCACGCCACCGGCACGCTCGATCGCCGCCTCGATCTGCGTGCGATCCGGGTCCACGGCCGCAACCGCGGCAGGTGCGGCATCCGGCAGCCCCAGCGCGGCGGCGCCGATATCGTCCCCGGCCGACAGCAGCGCGGCACGCTGCACCACGTTGCGCAGCTCGCGGACATTGCCCGGCCAGCGGTGGCGCAGCAGCACCTGCTGGGCATCGCGGCGCAGGCGCCTGCCGGCCGGCAGGAAGTGCCGGGCCAGCGGCAGGATGTCGTCCGGCCGCTCGGCCAGCGGCGGCAGCGCCAGTTCGATCGCGTTGAGGCGGTAGTAGAGGTCCTCGCGGAACCGGCCCGAGGCGATCAGCGCCGGCAGGTCGGCGTTGGTGGCGCTGACCACGCGCACCCGCACCTGGCGCTCGCGGTTGGACCCGAGGCGCTCGAAACGGCCCGTTTCCAGCACCCGCAGCAGCTTCATCTGCCCGGCCAGCGGCAGGTTGCCGATCTCGTCGAGGAACAGCGTGCCGCGGTCGGCGGCCTCGAACTTGCCTTCGCGCGCGCGGTTGGCGCCGGTGTAGGCACCGGCGTCGGCACCGAACAGCTCCGCCTCGATCAGTTCCGCCGGCAGCGCGCCACAGTTGAGCGCCACGAACGGGCCATCGCGCACCGCCGAGTTGGCGTGGATGATCTGCGCGATCTTCTCCTTGCCCACGCCATTGGGCCCGGTCACCAGCACCGGCAGCTCCGAACGCGCCACCTGCACCGCGAGCGCCAGCACGCGTTCGGTGCTGGCATCGGCCCACACCACGCCGCACAGATCGTGGCCCTGTTCGAGCGCGTGGCGCTCGCGCTGCTCGCGTGCACGCCGTCGCCCCAGCTCGCGGCGGCTGGCCGACAGCTCCAGCAGGTTGCCGACGGTGGTCACCAGCTTGTGGTCGTCCCACGGCTTGGCCACGTAGTCGGCGGCGCCGGCCTTGATCAGTTCGACCGCGGATTCCAGGTGTGTCCATGCGGTCAGCAGCACCACCGGCAGCTGCGGGTGTCGTGCATGGATCTGCGCGAACAGCGCGGTGCCCTCGTCACCGGAGGTGGTGTCGGCGCGGAAGTTCATGTCCTGGATCACCAGGTCGATCTCGCCGCTCTCCAGTGCCGCCAGCCCGGCCTCCGGGGACTCGGCATGCATGGTGCGGATGTCGTGCAGCGACAACAGCACGTCCAGCGCGATGGCCACGGCCGGGTTGTCGTCGATGATCAGGACGGTGGACATCGCAGGGGCCGGCGGCGAACGGTGATCGAAGCTTATCGGCATGGGCACACGCGTGCGCTCAGGCGCTGCGGGTGGCGATCGCAGGCGGCACCCGCGCCGCACGGCGCGCAGGTCCGGAGGCCGCGTACAGGCCGAGCAGCCACAGCAGCAGCGCGGCCAGCGGCAGGTAGGCTAGTGGCAGGCGCGCCATCGCATGCGCCTGCATCAGCCACTGGTTGATCGCATAGGCCGCCACCAGGCCCGGTACCAGGCCCATGCCGACCACGACGGCGTTCTCGGCGAGGCAGTGGCCGATGATGTCGGCGCGGCTGGCGCCGAGTGCGCGGCGGATGCCGATCAGCCGCAGCCGCGTTTCCACCCAGTACGCCGAGAGACCGCCGATGCCGATGCCGGTCACCGCCAGGATCACCGCGATCACCGTGCCGAACAGCCAGGCCGCGGCGCGCCGGGAGCGGAACGCGGCATCGCGCAGCGCCTCGTAACTGTCGACCCGCACCGGCACGCCGGCCAGCATCAGCGCGCCGTACTCGTTCTCGAGCATCGCGGGGAGCGCGTCTGCCACCGCATCGCGACGCTGCGGATCCACCCGCACCGCGTAGTTGAGCACCGGCACCGACACGATCTGCGCCGGCAGCAGGATCGAGTACTGCGCACGGCCGTCGTCGAGCTCGTCGAGCTGGTAGCGCAGCAGGCGGCGGACCACGCCCACCACCACCAGGTGACGCCCGCCGTCGGTCTGTTCCAGCCGTCCGCCCAGTGCATCGCCATCGGGAAACCACAACCGCGCCAGCGCTTCGGTCAGGATCACCGGGGTGCCCGCGGGGACGTCGACGCCGCCGGAGGCGAGGTCGACGCGGAAGCCTTCGCCCGGCTCGAAGTCGCGGCCCTGCACGAGGTCCAAGCCGAGCGCCTCGCGCAGGCCTTCGCCGGCAAAGCCGCTCGCGACCACGCTCTCGCCACCGGGCCCGCGCAGCGACAGGGTGAAGGTCATCGACTGCTTCATCGGCAGCCCGAGCGCGGGCGCTGCCGCCTCCACGCCGGGAATGCCATCGATCAGCGCGGTGACCGCATCGATCTGCGCCGCCGTCCAGCTGCCCTGTCGCGCGACCATCTGGTCGACCAGCAGCAGGCGGTCGCGGGCGATGCCGTCGTCGGCCAGCAGCGGCGTGACCTGCCGCTGCAGCAGGAACACCGCATTGGCGAGGATCGCCACCGCGACCGCCACCTGGACGGCGACCAGCCAGGGCATCAACGGGCGCCGGCGCAGGGCCGACACGATCGGGCGCAGGGGCAGGCGCATGCTCACCTCAGGGACTCTTGATCTGCAGGACGGGTTCGATGCGTGCCGCACGCAGCGCCGGCACCAGCCCGACCAGCAGGCCGGTGCCGATGGCCAGCGCCAGCAGCAGCGCGAACAGCCGCGGTTCGAAGCGCGCGAGGTCGGTATAGCCATGGTCCTGCAGACGGATCACCCACAGCCCGAACAGCGTCAGCGGCCAGGCCAGCAGACCGCCCAGGGTGCCGGCCGCGAGCGCCTCGACCAGGCACTGCACCAGCACCGAGCGGCGTGGCGCGCCCAGCACGCGGCGCACGCCCAGCTCGCTGCCGCGGCGCAGGAAGCGCGCCGCCAGCAATCCCGCGACATTGACCATGCACAGTGCCAGCAGGCCCACCGCGAGCCAGAGGTACAGGCGCACGCTGTCGGGCACCACGCGGTTGGCGGCAAGCCACGCCGGCACGCTGTCGAGGCGGCTGGCCGCCGGGCGCTCGAACACCCCGGCGGCGTGGCGCGAGCGCGCATAGCCGGCCAGCGCATCGGCGTAGGCCGCGCGGGTGGATTCGTCCGGCAGCTCCGCCCACAACGCCAGCCAGCGGCAGGCGCCGAGATCGATCGAATCGAAGCCAAAACCGCCGACACCGCGGCCATCGCAGTCGCGCGTGGCCATCGGCGCGACACCGGCATCGAGCGCGGCATGCAGCGGCAGGAACAGCGACTCCGAACGTTCGCTCCACACCGCCTGCCCGGCCTGCAGAAAATGGAAACGTGGCCGCGGCGCCCATGCGCCGGCCACCCCGATCACCCGGAACAGCGTGCTGCCGATGCGCAGGTCGCGGCCGACGGCGTCGATGTCGCCAAACAGTGCGCGCGCGGTGGCGTCGCCGATCACCGCCACCGGCACGCGGTCCTGCTCCTCGGCCGCGGTCCAGTAGCGGCCGCGCAGCAGCGGCACCCCGAACATCGACGGCATCGGGCCCAGCGCCAGCACCGCCACGGTGGTGTCGCTGCGGTCGCCATCGCCGGGCTGCACGGTGACCGGTGTCGATACCAGCGCGGTCTGCCGCACCGCCGGCTGCAGGTCCATCAATGCCTGCGCGTCGGCGAGCTTCCACAGAAACGGTGGCGCATCGGCATCGGGTTCGGCCGCCGACGCACTGGTGGGCGCGGCGCGCGAGTCCACCCAGGCCAGGTGCAGCCGCTCGCTGATGCCCGGCAGCGGATCGGCCGACAGCATTGCCAGCAGCGTCAACATGCTCATCACCGCGGCCAGCCCGAGGCCGAGCAGGATCACGGTGAGGAGCATGGTGCGCGGGTGGCGAAGCAGGCCGCGCAGGCCGAGCTCCACCGCGTAACGGGCGGCGCTGGCCATCAGGCGCCGCGCGTCGCGACGGCCGGCGGCACCAGTGCCGCGCGCCGCGCCGGCCCGTAGACCGCGACCTGTCCAAGCAGCCAAAGCACCACGGCGCCGATCGGCAGGTAGAACAGCGGCAGCCGCGGCAGCTCGTAGCGCTGCATCAGCAGCTGGTTGAGCGCGTAGGCCAGCAGCATGCCGATGACGATGCCGATGGTGGCCAGCAGGAAGTTCTCGGTCTGGAAGTAACGCAGGATCTGCCCGCGGGTGGCGCCGAGCGCACGGCGGATGCCGATCTGGCGGCTGCGCTGCTGCACCCAGAAACTGGCCAGCCCGACGATGCCCAGCGCGGTCACCACCAGCAGCGCCACGCTCACCGCCACCAGCATCCACGCCATCGCGCGGTCCTGGCGGTAGTAGCGGTCGCGCATGCTTTCCAGCGTGCGCGCCTGTTCGGCATCGACGATGCGCGTGGGGCCCTGTGCGATCAGCGCCTCGCGCGCCTGCTCCAGCACCGCGTCGCGCTGTGCGGGATCGTTCACGCGCACGAGATAGCTGCCGCTCGAATAGGGCACCCGGCCCGGCAGGAGCACCGACTCGCCGTAACTCGCGGCCGAACCGGAATCGTTCGGCTTCACCAGGCGTTCGACGATGCCGATGACCCGGCTGGGCTCCTCGCCCCAGATGTAGAGCGGCTTGCCGAGCGCGTCGCCTGCCGGGAACAGCCGCTCCGCGGTGGCCCGGGTGAGGATCACCGCCGGGAAGTGCACCGCGCCTTCGGCGCGCATGCGGCCGAAGTCACCGACCTCGTCGCGGGTGAAGTTGCGCCCGGCCACGAGCTCGAGACCCATCGTGTCGATGAAGTGCTCGTCGCCGATGTAGTTCGACGCGTTCATGGTCTCGCCGCGCTGGTCGGGAGTCATGCGCACGCTGCTGTTCCAGTTCGAGTTGCCGAACGGCACCTGCACGCTGATGGTGGCGTTGGCCACGCCGGGCACTGCGCGCAGTGCGGCGAGATCGGTCTGAGTCACCGCATCGGCACTGGTGTCGGTCGCCAGGCCGCGCGCCTGCAGGGTGACCACGTGCTGCTCGTCGACGCCGGTGGGGCGGTCGATGCGCTCGAGCCGCCCGGCGATCAGGAACAGCGCGTTGCACACGATCGCGCACGACAGCGCGATCTCGAACACGATCAGCGCGGCGGCGGTCTTGTGCCGCGACAGGGTGGAGAGGATCGGACGGAGTTCCATGGCGGAGGTCTCTTCGCGTGCGGAGCGTTACTGGGATTTGAGCTGGATGGCAGGCGTGACCTGCATCGCGCGCCACGCCGGCAGCACGCCGGCCAGCAGGCTCGCGAACAGCGCCATCGCAAAGGTCACCAGCAGCATGGTCGGGTCCATGCGTGCCAGTTCGGCGTAATCGGCGGGTTGCCGGCGCACGGCCCACAGGCCCAGCAGCGCCAGCGCCAGGCCCAGCGCGCCGCCGGCCAGCCCCACCGTGCCGGCCTCCACCAGGCACTGCATGAAGATCGAGCGGCGGCTGGCGCCGAGCGCGCGGCGCACGCCGATCTCGCCACCGCGGCGCATGAACTTGGCCAGCAGCAGGCCGACGGTGTTGAGCAGGCACACGGCGAGGAACCCGAAGGCCAGCCACACCTGCAGGCGCACGTCGGACGGCACCACCTCGCGTTCGGCCAGCCACGCCATGACCGGCGTCAGCGCGTTGTTGTCCGGCCGCTCGAAGCGGCCCGCCTGGCGCTGCTGCGCGCTGTAGTTGTCCAGGTAGGCGCGGTACGTGGCGGCCCTGGCGGGGGTGCCGAGTTCCACCCAGTACTGCACCCAGGTGCACGGGGCATCGGGGCCGGTGGAGCCTTCCTCGCCGGTGGGCTCGGCCCAGCAGTTCATGCTGCCCTGCACGGGCAGGCGCAGGTCGCGCGCGGTGGAGAACGGCAGGTGCACGTCCTCGGCTTCGGTGAACTCGCCGGAGATCAGGTCGTAGAAGCGCGGGGCGGGCCGCCAGTCGTCGAGCACCCCGACCACCCGGAAGTCGGTGCGCCCCAGGCGCAGGGTGCGACCGGTGGGGTCGGTGTCGCCGAACAGGCGCTCGGCCATCGCCCCCGAGATCACCGCAACGCGCGCGCGCGCCTCGTCGTCGCCGCGCTGCCAGCCGCTGCCATGCCGGAACGGGGTATCGAACATCGCGAAGAAGTCGGCCGAGGTGTAGCGCGCCTGCAGCACGAACGGGGTCAGGCCTTCGGCGTCGGGCTCCACCGCCACCGAGCCCGCGGACATCAACGCCTGGCGGTCGCCGCGTGCCTCGCGCAGCAGCGCCTCGGCATCGAAGCGGGTCATCTGCTCGGCGGGTTCGTCGCCGGGGGTGAAGCCGTCCAGCGTGCCCGGATCCATGCGCACGTAGAACAGCTGGTCGCTCTTGTGCGGGATGGGATCGCCCGACAGCACGCGGAACACGGTCAGCGTGGTCACGCTGGCGCCGATGCCCAGTGCGATCGCCAGCACCATCAGCGCGGTCAGCGCGCGGTTGCGGCGGAAGCTGCGCAGCGCGAGGTTGAAGTAGTAGCCGAACATGGCGGTGGTTCCGTGATCGGTCGCAGCGCGGGAAGGGCGCCGCGTCCTGGTGGATGGATCCGTGCGTTCGCAGTCGTCCGCGCGTTACACGGCGCCGGCGACGGCGGACTCGCGGCGCACCAGCCCGGGTTCGCTGGCCAGGTCGGTGGCCATGCCATCGACGATGTGCACGTTGCGCTGCGCACGTGCCGCGAGTTCCGGGTCGTGGGTCACCATCACGATGGTGGTGCCCTGCTGGTGGATGTCCTCCAGCAGTTCCATCACGCTGCGCGCCATCTGCGAGTCGAGGTTGCCGGTCGGTTCGTCGGCCAGCAGCAGGCGCGGGCTGCCGGCCAGCGCGCGGGCGATCGCCACGCGCTGCTGCTGGCCGCCGGAAAGTTCCGCCGGGTAGTGCTTCATCCGCGAGCCCAGCCCGACCATGCCCAGCGCATCCTCGATCCGCAGCCGGCGTTCGGACGCCGGCATGCCGCGGTAGCGCAGCGGCACGTCGACGTTGTCGAACAGGTTGAGGTCGGGGATCAGGTTGAAGCCCTGGAAGATGAAGCCGATCTTCTCGTTGCGCAGGCGCGAGCGTGCGTTGTCGTTGAGCCCTTTCACGTCGACGCCGTCGAGGTGGTACTCGCCGCCGGTGAAGCTCTCCAGCAGGCCGGCGATGTTGAGGAACGTGGTCTTGCCCGAGCCCGAGGGCCCGGTAACCGCGACGAACTCGCCTTCGCGCACATGCAGGTCGAGCGCGCGCAGGGCATGGGTTTCGACGAGCTCGGTGCGGTAGACCTTGGAGACGGCTTGCATGTGCAGCATGGGAACACTCCGGAAACGGCGGGCGGCCGGTCAGCCGTGGATGCGGAAGTCGGTGGACGCCAGCGGCGCCGGTGCGTAGCGGCGCGTGCCCTGGCGCAGGACGCGTGGACGGTGCGCGGCGCCGGCGATGCCGGCCAGCAGGTCGAGCCGGTGCAGACGCTGCGGCACCGCATCGGCCAGCTGGTGCGGATTCCAGTGCACGACGAAGGGGAAGCAGGCGTTCGTGGACTGCGGCAGGGCGGGGGCAGGTGCGTTCATGTCACTCTCCGGAAAGGCGGATGCGTTCGGCGTTGTCGAACAGTTCGCTGCCGGCGACGACCACGCGTTCGCCGGGTTCCAGGCCGGACACGATCTCCACCGCGCCCAGGCTGCTGGCGCCGGCCTGGATCGGGCGCCGTACCGCGGCACCGCCCTGCACGACATAGGCGTGGCGGCCACCGAGCTGGTCGAGGAAGGGGCCGCGCTCGACCATCACCACGTCGGGGCGGGTATCGAGCACGATGCGCGCGGTCAGGCGCTGGTTCTGGCGCAGGCCCGGCGGCTGCGCGTCGCTGAAGCGCACCCGCGCCGAGACCTCGCCATTCACCACCTCGGGCGAGACCGCCGATACGGCCGCGGCATACACCTCGCTGCCGGAGCGGATCTCGGCCGGGATGCCGATGGCCAGGTCGCGGGCGAAGCTTTCCGGCACCCGGACCTCCACCTCGAACACCGACAGGTCGACCACGCCCAGCACCGGCGCGTTGGCGGCGACATTGGTGTGCTGCGCGACCTGCACCTGGCCGACCTGGCCGTCGAACGGCGCGCGCAGCGTCAGCGCCTCCACCTGCCGGCGCGCCTCGTCCACCACCGCACGCTGGCGATCGGCCAGCAGTTGCCGGTTGCGCGCATCCAGGCCCGCGCCCTGGCCCTGCAGGCCGGCGTCCTCGCGCGCGGAGGCGAGGCCGATGTCGGTCTTCTTCAGGGTGTCCTCGGCCTTGGCCAGTTCGACCTGGGCGACGACCCCGGCATCGAACGCGCGCTGGTAGCGCTGCAGGTCGCGCTCGGCGGCGATGTGGTCGATCTGCGCCTGGTCGAGCAGCTTGCGCGCCTCTGCGCGGGCGATGCGCGCATCCAGCGTCGCGCGGTCGGCTTCGGCCTGCAGGCTGGCCAGCGTGGATTCCTCCTGCACCAGCCGGCTGCGCAGCTCGGGGCTGTCGATCTCGGCCAGCACCTGGCCGGCCTCGACGCGGTCGCCGGCGACGACCTTCAGCGTGACCGTGCCCCCGGCGATCGCGTAGAGGGTGGGGCTGTTGGCGGCGATCACCCGCCCTTCGGCGGTGAGGTCGCGCACCAGGTCGCCGCGGGTGACCTCGGCAATGCGCAGGCGCGAGGCGTCGTACGACCGCGCCCCATCGCCCCAGGACGCCACCACCCAGCCGGCGACCGCCAGCACCGCGATGCCGGCCACGCCCGGCCACAGCCAGCGGCGGACGGCGGGCAGGCGCCGCGCCTCGTCGCGGGGCGCGTCCTGGGCGGAGGTGTCACGGATGGGCGGGGGGCGGGACATGGGCGGACCGGAGCGGTGGGTGCCCAGCAGGTAAGCAGATGCCGTGCCAACTGCTATGTGTATGTTCTGAAAGGGAAATCAGGCGAATATGCGGCTGTCCGACTCGCAGGTCCGGACGTCCGCGGTGTCCGCTCCAGGGCGCACGGAAGAAGGCGGCACAGGCCGGCTGGCCTACAATGCGCGCCCTATCGAAGGAGTCAGTCCATGTGTGGAATCGTCGGTGCCATTGCCAGTCGTGATGTCGTGCCGGTCCTCGTCGAGGGCCTGAAGCGGCTGGAATATCGCGGCTACGATTCCGCCGGCATTGCGGTGATCGATGGCGACGTGGTGCGCCGCGTGCGCCGCACCGGCCGCGTGGCCGAGATGGCCGGCGCCGCGGAGGCTGAAGGTTTCAGTTCCACGCTCGGCATCGGCCACACGCGCTGGGCCACCCATGGCGGGGTCACCGAATCCAACGCGCATCCCCATGTCAGCCATGGCGTGGCACTGGTGCACAACGGCATCATCGAAAACCACGAACAGCAGCGCGAGCGGCTCGTGGAGCTCGGCTACAGCTTCGAATCGCAGACCGATACCGAGGTCATCGCCCACCTGATCCACCATCACCTCGACCGGGGCCTGGAACTGCTGGCCGCCGTGCAGGCCGCCACCCGCGAGCTCGATGGCGCCTATGCGCTGGCGGTGATCAGCCGCGACGCGCCCGACACCATGGTCTGCGCACGCATGGGCTGCCCGCTGCTGGTGGGCCTGGGCGAGGGCGAGAACTTCATCGCCTCCGACGTGTCGGCGATCATCCAGGCCACGCGCCGGGTGCTGTTCCTCGAGGAAGGCGATACCGCGCGCGTCACCCGCGACGGCGTCGAGGTCTTCGACGGCGAAGGCGCACCGGTGCAGCGCGACGAGCACCTGTCCGACGTGTCGCTGGCGTCGCTGGAACTCGGGCCGTACCGCCACTTCATGCAGAAGGAGATCCACGAGCAGCCGCGAGCGGTCGCCGACACCATGGAGGCGATCATCGACGCCGCGACGTTCGAGCCGACGCTGTTCGGTGCCGATGCCGCCGACGTGTTCGCCGGCGTGGAAGGCGTGCAGATCCTCGCCTGCGGCACCAGCTACTACGCGGGTTCAGTTGCGCGTTACTGGATCGAGGCGATCGCGGGCCTGCCGTGCTCGGTCGAGATCGCCAGCGAATACCGCTACCGCAAGGCGGTGGCGAACCCGAAGCACCTGATCGTCACCATCTCGCAGTCGGGCGAAACGCTCGACACGATGGAGGCGTTGAAGTACGCGAAGTCACTGGGCCACGAGCGCACGCTGTCGATCTGCAACGTGCCCGAAAGCGCGATCCCGCGCGCCAGCCGGCTGGTGTTCTATACCCGCGCCGGCGCCGAGATCGGCGTCGCCTCGACCAAGGCCTTCACCACCCAGCTGGTCGGCCTGTTCGCACTGGCGGCGACGCTTGCAAAGCTCAACGGCAATCTGTCCGCGGAAGAAGAGGCGGGCCACATCGAATCGCTGCGACACCTGCCGGGAAGCGTGCAGCACGCACTGAACCTGGAGCCGCAGATCGCCGGCTGGGCGGAACGCTTCGCCTCGAAGGCGAACGCGCTGTTCCTCGGTCGCGGCGTGCACTACCCGATCGCCCTCGAGGGTGCGCTCAAGCTCAAGGAAATCTCCTACATCCACGCCGAGGCCTATCCGGCCGGCGAGCTCAAGCACGGCCCGCTGGCGCTGGTGGATGCGGAGATGCCGGTGGTGGTGATCGCGCCGAAGGACGGGCTGCTGGAGAAGGTGAAGTCGAACATGCAGGAAGTGCGCGCGCGCGGCGGCGAGCTGTTCGTGTTCACCGATGCCGACAGCAATTTCGGGCCGAGCGAGGGCGTGCACGTGATCCGCACCCCGCGCCACGTCGGCGTGCTGAGCCCGATCGTGCACACCATCCCGGTGCAGCTGCTGGCCTATCACACCGCGCTGGCGCGCGGCACCGACGTCGACAAGCCACGCAACCTCGCCAAGAGCGTCACCGTCGAGTAGGCGCCGGGTGCCGAGGACCTAGGCGCCGGTGGCGGGCGCTGCCACGGTGTCATGGCGCGCGCCGGGCGAAGGTGCGGCCCGGGCGGCACCTTCGATCGATGCGAGCAGGTCGACCAGCATCGGCATCGCCACCGGCTTGACCAGGTGATGGTCGAAGCCGGAGGCGAACGCACGCTCGCGGTCCTGGGCCTGGCCCCAGCCGGTCAGCGCGATCAGGGGCGTGCGGACCCCGTGCCTGCGCAGGGCGCGCGCGACCTCGTAGCCGCTGAGGTGCGGCATGCCGATATCGAGGATCGCGACATGCGGATCGACCGTGTCGAACCGGGCCAGGGCGTCGCCGCCGTTGTCGAACAGGTGCACTTCGGCGCCCGACAGCCGCAGCGCCTCGGCGAGGCTGCCGCCGACGTCGGCGTCGTCGTCGGCGAGCAGGACGCGCAACCCGAGCCGGGTGGTATCGGGGTCATCGGACGGAAATGACGGGCTCGCGCCGGTGCCCTGCAGCGGCAGGACCAGGCTGAAGGTGCTGCCCGTGCCGGGCCCGTCGCTGACCGCGTCCAGCGAACCGCCATGCAGCACCGCCAGCCGCCGCGCCAGCGCCAGGCCGATACCGAGCCCGCCCTGGTGGGACGCGCGCGTGTGTTCGCCGCGGCTGAACATCTCGAACAGCCGCGGGATCTCCGCCTGCTCCATGCCCACGCCGGAATCGATCACCGACAGCGTCAGCTCGTCGCCGGCCACGCGTGCGCGCAGCACGATGCTGCCGCCCGGGGCCGAATACCTGGCCGCGTTGTTGAGCAGGTTGCCGAGGATCTGCGCCATGCGAACGCGGTCGCCATGCACGACGACCGGCATTGCAGGCAGGTCGAGCACAAGACTGTGCTGGCCGGCATCGATCACCGGTCGCGACGCCTCGACCGCGCTGTCGACGACCTCGGCAAGCAGCACCGGCTCCACCTGCAGCGACAGCGTGCCGCGGGTGATGCGCGAGACCTCCATGAGGTCGTCGACCAGCCGCACCAGGTGGTCGACCTGGCGTTCCATCATCGAATGGATGCGTGCCTGCTGGCCGCCCGGCTCGGTGCTCGCGCGCAGGATTTCCAGCCCGTAGCGCATCGGCGCCAGCGGGTTGCGCAGCTCGTGCGACAGCGTGGCCAGGAAGTGGTCCTTGGCGCGGTCGGCCTCGGCGAGGCGCTGCGCATGCTCGTGGATGATCTGCTCGGCCGCCTGGCGTTCGGTGATGTCGCGGGTGGTGCCGGCAACCGCCACCACCGCGCCCGACGCATCGAACACCGGCGCGAAGATGTAGTCGTAGATGCGCCGGCCGTTGGTGCCGGTGAACGGGATCTCGCCGCGGATGGGCGCCCGCGTCGCGATCACCTCCGCGAGCTCGCGGTCGTGCAGGTCCGCGTGCCACTGCTCGTAGCCCAGGTCCAGCCAGGTCCTGCCGCGCACGTCGTCGACGCCCCAGACCCGCAGCAGCGCCTGGTTGGCGTAGATGGCGCGGTGATCGGTGCCGAACACGTAGACGAAGTCCGGGGTGTTGTCGAGCGCGGTCTCGTAGACGCGGCGCTGGTGTTCGGACTCCGCGGCCAGCCGCTCGCGGTCCTGTTCGGCAAGCACGCGCGCGGTGACGTCGCGGAAATACACCGAGATGCCCTCCGGTGCGGGATAGACGGTGACCTCGTACCAGCCCTCCAGCCCGGGGTAGAAACCCGTGAACGTGGTGGCGACGCGCTCATGCATGGTGCGGCGGTAGTGCTCGCTGAAGGCGGAGTTCCGGGAGCCGGGAAAGCGCTCCCAGATCACCGCGCCGACCAGCGAGCCGGGCTCCGCGCGCAGGATGCGGTGGGCTTCCGGATTGACGTAGCTGAAACGCCACTGGCGATCGAGGGTGAACACCCCTTCGGTCATCGCATCGAGGATGGCCATCGAACCGTGCCGGCGCCCGGTCGCCGCATCCTCGGACTGGTGGAGGATGTATTCCACGGCGCCGTCGTCGTCGAGCACCGGGGTGTTGACCACCAGCCAGTAGCGCTCCTCGAAGCGGCCGGTGGCGCGATCGGCGATGTCGAAGCGCTGCTCGTGATGGTCCGGCGCCCGGCTGCGGACCGCCCGCTCGAACGAGGCCTGCAGGGCTTCGATGCTTCCGCCCGACTGTTCCGACTCGGGAAACAGTTCGAACAACGGGCGCCCCACCACGTTGCCGGGATCCGACGACATCGCCTGCAGCGAGCGGCTCATCGCCACCACCGGGAAGCCGGGCGCCGCGCGCAGCACCGCGACATGGCCGGGCATGGTCTCGAAGACGCGTAGAAGGTCGTGCGGAGCCATGGACGTGTGGGATCCCCGGAAACGGATCAGCCTACGCGAGCACGCGTGCGCGGGCTGCTCACCCCCTTCGACGCGCCTGCAGCGTGGCGCATCGTCAGCGGCGTGGCCGGGCGTGCGGGGGCGGCAGTGTATCGTCGACCCGGGCAATCCTGAGGACGCACATGAGCACCTACGGACTCGGTTCCGTCTTCCATCCGCGGTCGGTCGCCGTGGTCGGCGCCAGCCCGCGCGAGCGCTCGGTCGGCCGCATCGTGCTGCGCAACCTGCGCGATGGGGGCTTCGCCGGGCCACTCGGCGTGGTCAACCCGCGCCATCGCGACATCGACGGCATCGCCACCGCGGCAAGCATCGCGGCACTGGGCTGGGTGCCGGAACTGGTGGTGGTGACCACGCCTCCGGCGTTGGTGCCACGGGTGGTGGCGGAGGCAGCGGCCGCCGGGGTCAGGGCCGCGATCGTGATCACCGCCGGGCTCGGGCAGGGGCCGGGCTCGTTCGCCGAAGAGCTCGCCAGCGCCGCGCGGCCCTCCGGCCTGCGCGTGATCGGCCCCAACTGTCTCGGGGTGATGTCGCCGCACGCGGGGCTCAACGCAAGCTTTGCCGCGAACCCGGCCGCGCCGGGCGACCTCGCCCTGGTGTCGCAGTCGGGCGCGATCGCGGTCGGCATGGTCGAGTGGGGGCTGGCGCGCTCGGTCGGGTTCTCGGCGGTGGTGTCGATGGGCGATGCGCTCGACGTCGACTTCGGCGACCTGCTCGACCATTTCGCGCTGGACCCGCGCACCCGCGCGATCCTGCTGTACGTGGAATCCATCCGCAATGCGCGCAAGTTCATGTCCGCCGCGCGTGCCGCGGCGCGCGCCAAACCGGTGGTGGTGGTGAAGTCGGGCCGCCACGCGGCCGGTGCGCGTGCCGCCGCCACCCATACCGGCGCGCTGGCCGGCTCCGATGCGGTCTACGACGCCGCCTTCCGACGCGCGGGGCTCCTGCGCGTGCACTCTCTCGACGAACTGTTTGCTGCCGCGGAAACCCTGCGCCACGTGCGCGGAACGCCCGGGCGGCGCCTCGGCGTGCTCACCAACGGCGGCGGTGTCGGCGTGCTTGCGGTCGACACGCTGTCGGACCTGGGTGGCACGGTCGCCACGCTGTCCGAAGACACCATCACCCGCCTGGACGGCGTGCTGCCGGGCACCTGGTCGCGCGCCAATCCCGTCGACATCGTCGGCGATGCCGACGGCGCGCGTTACACCGCCGCGCTGGAAGCCATGCTCGCCGACCCCGCCACCGACGCGGTGCTGACGATGAACGTGCCGACCGCACTGTCGTCGGCGTCCGAGGCCGCGCATGCGGTGGTCGACGTGCTCGGTCGTCGCCGCGGGCGCGCCGGCGACAAGCCGGTGTTCGCGGTCTGGCTGGGCAAGCAGCAGGATGCGATCGACACGCTGGACGCGGCCAACATCCCGACCTATGCCACCGAGGCCGACGCGGTGCGCGGTTTCATGTACCTGGTGCGCCACCAGGAAGCGCAGGACGCGCTGAAGGAAACGCCGCCGAGCCTGCCCGAGGATTTCGCGCCCGATGCCGGCGTGGCGCAGGCGGTCATCGCCGAGGCGGTGGCCGCCGGCAGCGAGTGGCTGGATCCGCTGCAGGTCGGCCGGTTGTTCGCCGCCTACGGCATCCCGATCACCCCGGTGGTGCGCGCCGCCGATCCCGATGCCGCCGCGCAGGCTGCCGGCGACCTGCTGGCGCAGGGCGAGGCGGTCGTGGTGAAGATCCTCTCGCCCGATATCCAGCACAAGTCGGACGTCGACGGCGTGCGCCTGGGGCTGGTCAGCGCCGATGCCGTGCGCGAGGCGGCCGCCGGGATCCTGCAGCGCGCCCGCGAGCGGCAGCCGCAGGCGCGCATCGACGGCGTCACCGTGCAGCCGATGGTGGTGCGGCAGAAGGCCCGCGAGCTGATCTGCGGCATCGCCGACGATGCCACCTTCGGACCGGTCATCGTGTTCGGTCGCGGCGGCACCGCGGTGGAGGTGATCGACGACAAGGCGCTGGCGCTGCCGCCGCTGGATCTGCGGCTGGCGCATGAACTGATCGGGCGCACCCGGGTGTCACGCATCCTCAGGGCCTATCGCGACGTGCCGGCTGCCGATACCGATGCCGTCGCGCTGGTGCTGGTGAAGCTGGCGCAGCTCGCCGCGGACCTGCCGCAGGTACGCGAGCTCGACATCAACCCGCTGCTGGCCGATCGCGACGGCGTGGTCGCCGTCGATGCACGGGTGCGCATCGCGCCCACCGTGCCGCTGCACAAGGGCCCCGGCCATCCGCGCTTCGCAGTGCGGCCGTATCCGAAGGAATGGGAGCGCACCGTCGCGCTTGCCGACGGCCGCGAAGCGTTCGTGCGCCCGGTGCGGCCCGAGGACGATGCGATGTTCCGCGCGTTCTTCGGCCACGTCACCACCGAGGACCTGCGGCTGCGCTTCTTCAGCGCGGTGCGTCATTTCAGCCACGAGTTCATCGCCCGGCTGACCCAGCTCGACTACGCGCGTGCGATCGCGCTGGCGATGATCGATCCCGCCACCGGCGAGATGCTCGGCGCGGTACGCCTGCTGGCGGATGCCGACTTCGACCGCGGCGAGTACGGCATCCTGGTGCGTTCCGACCTCAAGGGCCACGGGATCGGCTGGCGCCTGATGCGGCTGATGATCGAGTACGCGCACTGGCTGGGGCTGCGCGTGGTCGAGGGCCAGGTGCTGCGCGAGAACCGCACCATGATCGCGATGTGCCGGCAGCTCGGGTTCGAGGTGGTGCCCGATCCCGACGATGCCACCCTGGTGCGTGTGGTGCTTCCGATCGGCCCGTTGCCGCCGGAACGCTGATCCCTTCCCCCGCGGCGGTGGCGACCGGTCCCGGCCACCACCGCCGCGTTCCCGCTGATCGTTATTCCGGAACCCTGGCCGGCACGAACGGCGATACCGGGTCGCTGGCCGGGAAGGTCTCCTCCAGCGCCTCGTCCTGGTTCTCGTCGACCTGGTCCTTGCGGTCCTGTTCGTCGGCGTCGGCGTCGGGCTGCGGCTGGGGCGTGTGCTGGGTCATGGTCCTGATCTCCGGCGGCGCGTGATGCCGCCGCATTGCGTGGGGTGGGCGAGCGGCCGATGCCACCACGCCATCGGGCGGTGCGCGAAGCGGATCCACCCGGTACCGGTGGATCCTCGCCCCCCGCACGTCAGCGGCAGGTCAAGGACGACCGTTTCGGTACTGCAACGGGTAGACCACGGCCAGGTCCGCTCCCACCGGGTGAACGACATCACCGGCGTGCCCGTGGAAGCGTTCACACGCGGTGCTCCCGGCGCGCGCGCCGGGCAAACGCCGCCGACAGCAAATGGCCAGTCGGCGCGGCGGATAATGGCCGGGTGCGCAAGATCCTCCACATCGACATGGATGCCTTCTACGCCTCGGTCGAGCAGCGCGACGACCCCGCGTTGCGCGGCCGCCCGGTGGTGGTGGCCTGGCGCGGGATGCGCTCGGTGGTCTGCGCGGCCTCCTACGAGGCGCGCCGCTACGGCGTGCGCTCGGCGATGCCGGCCCTGCGCGCCGAACGCCTCTGCCCGGACGCGGTGTTCGTGCCGCCCGACTTCGCCCGCTACAAGGCGGTGTCGAAGCAGGTGCGGGCGATCTTCCACCAGCACACCGACCTGGTCGAACCGCTGTCGCTCGACGAGGCCTATCTCGACGTCACCGAGCCGAAGATCGCCGCGCCCAGTGCCACCGCCACCGCGGAGCGCATCCGCGCGCAGATCCGCGAGGAAACCGCGCTGACCGCATCGGCGGGAGTGGCGCCCAACAAGTTCATCGCCAAGATCGCATCCGACTGGAACAAACCCGACGGGCTGTTCGTGGTGCGGCCGTCGCAGGTCACCGCCTTCCTCACCGACCTGCCGGTGGGGCGTATCCCCGGCGTCGGCAAGGTCATGCAGGGCAGGCTTGCCGAGCTCGGCGTGGCCACCGTCGGCGACCTGCGCGCGCTGCCGCTGGAGCAGCTGGTCGGGCGCTTCGGCGCCTGGGGCCGGCGCCTGCACGAGCGCGCACGCGGCATCGACGAGCGCCCGGTGGAGCCCGACCAGCCGGTGCAGTCGATCTCCTCGGAGGACACCTTCGCCGAGGACCTGCCGCTGGACGCACTGGAGTCGCAGATCCAGCGGTTGGCGGAGAAGACCTGGGCCGCCACCACGCGCACCGAGCGGGTCGGTCGCACCGTGGTGCTCAAACTCAAGACCGCCGATTTCCGCATCCTCACCCGCAGCCTGACGCCGGACATGCCGCCGCGTTCGGCGCAGGAACTCGCCACGATCGCCAGCGCGCTGCGCCACCGCGTGGAGCTTCCGGCCACGACGCGCTACCGGCTGGTGGGCGTGGGCCTGTCGGGCTTTCGCGAACGCGAGGAACTGCCCGGCCAGCGCGAGCTGTTCAGCGTCGCCTGATGGTCACGCGCCGCCGTCGGGCGACCAGTCGAAGGCCAGCGTCTCGTCGCGTTCGAAACGCCGCAGGTGGTTCTCGATGACACGCTGCAGGCGCGCGCGCTCGTCGGCGTCGGGATGCTGCAGGCGGATGCGCAGGCGCTCGCCGTCGACGTCGAAATCCGCGCCCCCATCGGCGGTGAACGGCACATGGGCGTGGCCGTCATGGTCGCGGCGGATCTCGAACTTGTGGCGCCAGTGGTTGCACAGCGTACGCAGCAGGCGTGCGGCATCCGGCGATGCGATGACGGCGGTGGAGGTGGTCTGGGACATGCGTCGTCTCCGGGACTGCAGGGCCCGCACCATAACGCGCGGTCACCCGGCGTGGACGGGCCGGCGCGCGAAGCTGTGTTCCGCTGCACTGGCAGCGTCGCCGCGCGACTGCCAAGGTTTTCCGGGCCTGTTGCGCTAGCGTCGGTGCTGCCCGGAACACACACAGGAGGCGATGCATGCACACCCTGACCCAAGGCGCGGCGGCCGAGCTCTACCAGGCACTGGTGCGCGACGGCGCACGGCGCGGCGGTTGCCCGCTCGACGAGGCAAGCGAGAGTTATCTGGTCTTCGTGCTGTTGCGGCACCAGCGCGACGGCATGCTGCTGGCGCGCACGCAGGCACTGGAATGGCTGCACGCGCAGGAATGCTTCGGGCGGGCGCGTGCCGATGCGCTGCGCGATGTCGGCGATCGTTGCCTGCTGATCGCCGGGCTGTATCCGGCGCTGGCGGAGCGCCGGCGGGTCAGCCTGGACTACTTCGTCGACCTGGGCCGCGGCGCCTACCGCGACGTGGCCGCTGCAAGCCGCGATGCCTACGGCGACCTGTTCGCGCAACTGGCCGCCGGCTATCGCGAGCTGGTGCGCGTGCTGCATGCAATCCGCGGCGACGTCGACGCCGTGCATCCCGCGCACTGAGGCCGCCGGCGCGACGCCCTGGCGCGCGGGTGCGAGAATGGCCCGCCCGCACCGGCAGAGCGCCATGACGTTTCCGTTCCCCGCCGTCCTGTTCGACCTCGACGGCACGCTGGTCGACAGCGCTTCCGACATCGCCGAAGCGGTCAACCGCATGCTGGCCGAACTCGGCCTGCCGCGCGTGCCCGAAGCGCGCATCCGCGGCTGGATCGGCGAAGGCGCGCCGCAGCTGATCACCAGTGCGCTGCGCGATGCAGGCAGTCCGTTGTCGGCGGATGCGGTGTATCCGCGCTTCATGGTCCATTACGAGGCCTGCCTGCTGCTGGCGCCGCGGCTGTACGACGGTGTCGCCGACACCCTGCAGGCGCTGCGCGAGCGCGGCGTACGGATGGCGGTGTGCACCAACAAGCCCTCGCGCTTCGTGCCGCCGCTGCTGGCGGCGATGGGTATCGACGGCTTTTTCGATGAGGTGGTGGGCGGCGACAGCCTCGCCTGGCGCAAGCCCGACCCGCGTCCGCTGCTGCACCTGGCCACGCAGCTGGGTGCAACGCCGCAGCAGTGCCTGATGGTCGGTGATTCGGAAACCGACTTCGCCGCGGCGCGCGCGGCGGCCATGCCGGTGGTGCTGGTGAGCTACGGCTACCCGCGCAGCTTCGATCTGCACGGTGCCGGCGCCCTGGCGGTGATCGACCGTATCGAGGAACTGCTGAGCCTGGCATAGGCACCGCCGCGCGGCGGCGGTGTGGGAGCGGCCTTGGCCGCGATGCCTGCGCACGGATGGTATTCGCGCCTGAAGGCGCTCCCACAGGCGGTGTGGGAGCGGCCTTGGCCGCGATTCCGGGCCGGAAGGGCACGCGGAGCTGCGTCGCGCTCAGCGTACCGGAGCGTAACGCAGCGTCACCATGAACCCGCGGCCAGGCTGGTTGTACCAGCGCACCGTCTCGTAGTCGCGGTCGAACACGTTACTCACCCGCGCCTGCAGGGCCCACGCGGGCGCGAAGGCGTACTCGACGCGCAGGTCGGTGGTGGCGAATCCCCCGACACGGTCGAGATTGGCGGCATCGTCGTAACGGTGGCCGGCGGCGTTGACCGTTGCCCCCACGCGCAGCGCGCCGAACGCGCGGTCGACGTCGACGCGACCGGTGTTGCGCGCACGCCGCGCGAGCAGGTTGTCGTGGCCCGGACCGTCGCTGCGGTTGCGCGGATCGACGTGGCTGAGCTGCGCGCCAAGGCGCCACTCGCCCAGCGCCAGCCCACCGGCCAGATCGGCACCGCGCAGGCTCGCCTTTGCCACGTTGCCGGGCAGGCCGAGTGCGGCGTCGTAGCTGATGAGATCGTCGACGCGGTTCTCGTACACGTCCAGCGCCCAGTGCCAGGCGTTGCGGGCCTGGCTGACTCCGAGGTTCAGGTTCTTCGATTCCTCGGGCTGCAGGCCGGCGTTGCCGAAGCCGGGGTAGTACAGGTCGTTGAAGCTCGGAGCGCGGAAACCCGTGGAGAAGCTGGCATTGAGGCGCAGGTCATGCGCGAGCGACAGGCCCCAGCCGAGGCTGCCGGTGGCGTGGCCGCCGAACTGTTCGTTGTCGTCGTGCCGCGCGCTGGCCTCGATGTGGTGTGCGCCGAAGCGGCCCGTCCAGACCGCGAACACGCCGAGATTGTCCCGCGATGCCACGTCGTACCCGGAGGTGCCGTCGATCCGGTCGCGCAGCCAGTCGATGCCGACCGCCGCGGTCTGCGTGGTGCCCAGCGGCAGGTTCGCCTGGACGGTGGCCTGGTCGCGACGGGTGCGCAATTCGGCGACGTGGATGCCGTGGGCGTAGTCGTCGGTCCGGTCGGTGCTGCGGCCCACGCTCGAGCGGAGGCCGAAGCCGCTGGCCGGCGCATAGTCCAGGGTGGCGCCGGCCACCTGCTGGACGACCTCCGAGTAGTTCGCCCAGCTGCCGTCGTATTCGTTCTCTCCTTCGGCGCGCAGCAGATGCGCATCGAGGGTCCAGTGTTCGGCCAGCGCCACTCCGCCACGCACGCTGGTCGACAGGTTGCGGTAGCCGTCGTCGTCTGGTTCGTCGGTGAAGCAGCCGGCGCCGAAGTCGTACGGATCAGCCGGATCCGGCCCGCGCCCGCGGCACGAGTTGATGCCATCGGTGCGGGTGTAGGCGACGTCCGCACCGAACCACGCACGTTCGCTGCCGCCACCGATGCCGGCACCGGCCCGGCGCAGGTTATTGCTGCCCGCACCGAGGTGCAGACGCGGCCGCAATGCGCCGCGGTCGCGGCGGGTGAAGATCTGGATGACGCCGCCGATCGCATCGGCGCCGTACAGGCTGGAATGCGGTCCGCGTACGATCTCGATGCGTTCGATCTGTTCGACGGGAATGTCCTGCAGCGCAGGCAGGCCGGCGGTGGCGGATCCGATGCGGATGCCATCCACCAGCACCAGGATCTGGTTGGAGCCCGCGCCGCGCATGAACAGCGAGGTCTGCTTGCCCGGCCCGCCGTTGTTCACCAGGTTGATGCCGGCACGCCCTTGGAGCAGCTCCGGCAGGTCCAGCGGCTGGGTGCGTTCGATCTCGGCGCGATCGATCACCTCGGTGGGCGAGATGCTGTCGGCGAGCGTGACGGGCAACCGGGTGCCGGTCACGACGATCTCATCCAGGTCTGCCGCGGCACTCGCGGCATGGCCGGTAGTCGGGACGAATGGAGCGCTGGCCGCGATGGCCAGGAACAACGGTCGGACGTGCATGGAAACTCCTCGCGCGCACCCTCGCACGCGTGTCGTGTGGAGGCAGGCGCTGGATGCGACTGCCCGCGATCGACCCGCACGGAGGCACGCAGGAAACAGGCACGAGGCACGGGATGCACGCGCACGCGCATCGCGCAGCCTCGATGCCCACCGCATCGGCAACCGCTCGGGCCGGGGGCCCGCTCCAGGCCGGTCTCCGGGCTCGCGAGTGGAACGGTCAATGACCGGCCCCAGCGCCGCGCCTTCCCATGGACCGCTTGCGCGGGGACCACAGTGGCGGAGGCGGCGCCTCGACTCGCTTACCGTTGCGGGGGCAGCGCCGGAATGGCGGCGGAGATCTCCGCGCGCGTCACCGGCTTCCCGTTGGACACTGGCGTGTTCAACCCGGCCAATGCCGGGTCACCTGAAGCGCGGCGATTGTACGCCAGCGCAGCCAATGCCGGCGGTCTACCGTTCAATTGCGCAGGCCAAGGCGCGCACGGACCAGCGCGGCGATGCGCGCGGTCTCGCGCAGCGGCACGGCATCGAATGGCGCCAGAGCCGCATCCAGCGCACGCACCCGCCCACGCGACAGCAGCGCATCGATGAACTGCCGCGGCCGTCCACGCACGCCGTCGGGCTCGGCGACGAACACGGGTACCCGGGTGGCACTGGCTTCGGACAGCATGTTCACCGAATCCGCGCTGGACACGATGCGGTCGGCCCATGCGAGCAGGCCGGCATACGGATTGGCGCCGTCGCCTGGCCCGGTCCAGCACACGCCGGGAAGATCGGCCACGCGTGCGCGCAGTGCGCTGACGACGTCGGCCGGCGTGCGCCGTGACACCGTGGCCAGCAGGCTGCCGCCCTCGGCGGCGATGCGCGGCAGCAGCATCGCCGCCAGCCGCTCGAACGCGGCCACGTCGAACCCGACATGCCGGCTCGGCCCGCCCAGCAGCAACGCGGTGCGCGGGCCGGGCAGCGCGCCCAGCGCGGGGTGCGCAACGCGGGCCGCGTCGAGCCAGGCATCGTCGACCGGATGCAGGCTGCCGGTCACGGTCAGTACGTTGTCGCCGCGCAGACCGTCGTGATCGGGTGCGATCACCAGGTCCCAGTGGCACGGGTCGATGCGCGGATCGAGGATCTGCACGGTGCGCGCGCCGGCACGGCCGGCCAGCCGCGTGGCCAGCGCGCCCTGGCGGCCGCAGCCGATCGCCAGCCGCGGCGGCTGCGCCAGCGCCTCTGCCCAGGCATCGCCGAATGCACCCCGTGCACGCGGCAGCATGCGCGGTGCCGCCACGCGCCATGGCGCGCGCGCGGCAAGCGTGAAGCCGCGGGTTGGCCCGCCGAGCGCGGCCGCCAGCGCATCGGCCTGGCGCACGTTGCCGGCGTTGCCGTCGGTGAGGGTCCAGATCGCCGCATCCACGACGTGGTCCTTGAATTGCGCGGGCGTGCGTTCCAGTGGCATGACCTTGCGTTGCGACCCGGGCTCGGCAGCCCTGCGGCCGGGACTCTACACTGCGGGCCTGTTCACACGCGCGGCATCGCCGCAAAGGACCCACGCACGATGAAGGCGCTCGACGCGACTGCCCTGGACCAGCTCTTCCGCACCGCACGCACCTACAACCGCTTCACCGGCGGGATCGACGACGCCACCCTGCAGCGGCTGTACGAACTGGTGAAGTGGGGGCCGACCAGCGCCAACCAGTGTCCGGCGCGTTTCGTGTTCGTAGGGTCCGACGAGGCGAAGCAGAAGCTCGCCCCGGCGCTGTCGGAGGGCAATCGGGAGAAGACGCTGTCGGCGCCGGTGGTGGTGATCGTCGGCCATGACCTCGACTTCCACGAGAAGCTGCCCTACCTGTTCCCCCACACCGATGCGAAGAGCTGGTTCGACGGCCCGCAGGACGCGCGTCGCGACCATGCGCTGCGCAACGGCACCCTGCAGGCGGCCTACCTGATCATGGCCGCCCGCGCGCTGGGCCTCGATACCGGCCCGATGACCGGATTCGACGCGGCGATGGTCGACGAGCTGTTCTTCGCCGGCACCAGCATCCGCAGCAACATCCTCGTCAACATCGGCCATGGCGACCCGGCCAGCATCTTCGACCGCTCGCCGCGGCTGTCGTTCGACGAGGCCTGCCGGATCGCCTGATCCGGCGTCCCATGACTGCCGGATCCGACGATCCGGCGCATGCACCCGACCCGCCACAAGGAGTTCCGCCATGCACATGCCTTCCCGCAGCTTCCTGCAACGCAGTGCGCTGGTCGCCACGCTGGCGTTCGCCGCCGGCGCCGCGTTCGCCGCCCCGGTCACCTACACCATGGATCCGTCCCACACCACCGTGGTCGCGAAGTGGAACCACTTCGGCTTCTCCAACCCGGTGATCCTGTTCGGCGATGCCGAGGGCAGCATCGTCCACGATGCCGACGACGTGTCCGCCTCCAGCGTCCAGGTCACCCTGCCGCTGTCCGGCCTGGAGTCCAACGTGCCGGCGTTCAACGACCACCTGTTGAGCGACGACTTCTTCGATGCCGCCAAGTTTCCGCAGGCCACCTTCCGCAGCACCTCGGTGGAAGCGGCCGGCGAGGGCCGGCTGAAGGTCACAGGCGATCTCACCATCAAGGACATCACCCGCGAAGTGGTGCTCGATGCCACCATCAACGCCATCGGCGCGCACCCGATGAGCAGGAAGCCGACGGCCGGCTTCGATGCGAAGACCACCCTCAAGCGCAGCGACTTCGGCCTGGGCCTGCACGTGCCGAACGTAGCCGACGAGATCGAGCTGCACATCACCACTGAGGCCAGCGCCGCGGAGTGAGCCGGCAGCAGCGGCAGGATGGCGCAGCGGTAACATGGCGACGCCCCCGGATCCGGGGGCGTCGTCGTTTGCGGAGGTCTCCATGCCCGTCCTGTTTCCCGCGCACACCCGCGGCCGCCTGGCGCAGGCCGGCATCGACAGCGTGCACAGCTTCTCGTCGGGCATCTGGATCGACCGCGAACGCATGGGCTTCGGCGCGCTGCGCGTGCTCTCGGAGGAATGCATCGGCGCGGGCGTGGCGCTGCCACCGCAACGTAGAGCCAACATGCAGGTGCTGACCTGGGTGCGCTGTGGCGTGCTGGCGTGGTCCGACGGCGCCGCGTCCGGCGAACTGCATGGCGGCTGCGTGCAGCTGCTGGATGCAGGGCATGGCATCGACCACGTCGAGCACAACCCGTCCGCGGAGCATCCGGTCGACATGGTGCGCCTGTGGCTGCAACCGGCTGTGCTCAACACCACGCCGCGGAAGCTGGAGGCGTGGTTCGACCGCACGGGCCGTGATGGACGCTGGCAGGTACTGGCGGCTGGCGATGCCGATTCCGGCGATGCCGACAACGCCGACCCGGACGCATTGCCGCTGCGTCTGGATGCGCGGATCTCGGTGGCGAGGGTGCCACCGGGCGAGGGGGTGGCGATCGACGTGAAGCCCGGGCGCAAGGTGTGGCTGCAGGTGCTGCACGGGAACGTCGCGATCGGCGAACACGCGCTGGCGGCTGGCGATGCGCTTGCGTGGGATCGTGAGGAGGATCCACAGGCCGAGGTCACCGCAGCGGAACGGCCGGCGGATCTCCTGCGGGTGGAACTGCCGGCCTGAGCGGCAGGGTCACCCACCAGACCGGCGAGCCGCCCTCATCCGGCGCTCCGCGCCACCTTCTCCCGCAGGCGGGAGAAGGGTTGTCAGTCGCGGGGCTCTCGTAAGGGGGCGACCTTGCCTGTCGAGACACCGCCCGCCTCGACTGATTCCTGCTCCCCCGTGCCGGTGTGCGCGGCATGCAAGCCCTACCCTCCGGCGGGGGGGGCAGGACCAACCCTTCTCCCGCCTGCGGGAGAAGGTGCCCCGCAGGGGCGGATGAGGGCGCTGTTCCGGCGTGCCGTTCAGCGATACCGCGCTTCCAGCATCGCCCACGCCGCGCGCAGGCCCTGGGCTTCGCCGCCGGCGGGCTTGCCGGGGCGGTCGCTGTCGTTCCAGGAATACACGTCCAGGTGCGCCCACCGCTGGCCTTCCGGCACGAAGCGCTCGAGATACAGGGCGGCGGTGACCGAACCGGCCATCCGCGAGCCGGCGTTGGCCATGTCCGCGATGCGGCTGTGCAGGTAGCGCAGGTACGGCCGCCACAGCGGCATCCGCCACACCGGGTCGTGGTGGGCCAGGCCCTGCTCCAGCCACGCACTGGCCACGCCGTCGTCGTTGCTGTAGAGCGCCGGCAGGTCGGGGCCCAGCGCGATACGCGCGGCGCCGGTGAGCGTCGCGAAATCGACGATGAGGTCCGGCGACTGCTCGCCGGCCAGCGCCAGCGCATCGCACAGCACCAGGCGCCCCTCGGCGTCGGTGTTGTCGATCTCCACGCTCAGGCCCTTGCGCGTGGCGATCACCTCGCCGGGGCGCAGCGCGTTCGGCCCGATGGCGTTCTCGACCGCCGGGACCAGCAGTGTCAGCCGCACCGGCAGCGCGCGGGCCATGATCAGCTCGGCCATCGCGATCGCATGCGCGGCGCCGCCCATGTCCTTTTTCATGTTGCGCATGCCGTCGGCCGGCTTGATGTCGAGCCCGCCGGTGTCGAAGCACACGCCCTTGCCCACCAGCACCAGATGCGGATGCGCGGCATCGCCCCAGGTCAGCTGCAGCAGGCGTGGTGCGCGGTGCGAGGCGCGGCCGACCGCGTGGATGGCCGGGAAGTTCCGCGCCAGCAGCTCGTCACCGACGATGCTTTCCACGCTTGCGCCATGCGCGGCGCCGATGTCGCGGGTGATCTGTTCCAGCTGCTCCGGGCCCATGTCCTCGGTCGGCGTGTTGACCAGGTCACGCACGCGGTTGCAGGCGGTGACGAGGTGCAGGATGTCGGCATGCTCGCCGTCCAGCACCAGCCGCGCCGGCGCGCGGCCGCCCTTGCAGTAGCGGGTGAAGCGGTAGGCCCCCAGCCCCCAGCCGAGCACGCAGGCGCTGCGCGCGTCGTCGGCGCCGTCCACCGTCCAGTCGCCCGGCGGCAACGCGGTCGGGGCCTGTGCCCAGGCGTAGGGGTCGCGGGCGTCGTCCACCACCCACAGCGCGCCGGCCAGGCCGTCATCGCCGGGCAGCGCGATCCAGCCCTTGCCGTCGAAGCCGTGGCCGTCCAGCCAGGCCTGCGTGCGCGCATCCTGACGCGAGCGCCAGCTGTCGACATCGGCGCGCTGCACCACATGCAACGGGCGCGGCTGCGTGGCGTCGGTGGCGGCGACCAGGCCGGCGGGCAGGGTGGGGGCGGTCGATGTCATGCGGACTCCTGGAAACGGCAAGGTGCGATGCGTCGGGATCAGCCCGGGCCGGCGACGGCGGGGGCGCGGATGTCGTGCGTCTCCATCCAGTCGGCCAGGCCTGCGAGGCTGTCGAATTCGAGGTCGGGCCGCAGCTGGCGGTTGGTCCAGCGGCGGCCGTCGCGGTTGATCCAGCAGGTGCGCAGCCCGGCGCGGAACGCTCCGGCGACGTCGGCATCGACATGGTCGCCGACGTGCAGCACCTCGCCGTGCGCGCAGTCCAGCCGCGCGCAGGCGGCGTGGAAGATGCACGGCGACGGCTTGGCCTTGCCGTGCTCGCGCGAGCCCAGCTGGAACACGAAGTGCGCGTCGATGCCGATCCGGGTGAGGTCGGCATTGCCGTTGGTCAGCGCAGCCACCGGCACCCGCGCGCTGATGCGCGCCAGCGCATCGAGGCTGTCGGGATAGTGCTCGACCTCGTTGCGCGCGGCGTAGAACGCCTCGTAGGCGGGATCCAGCAGTGCCATGTCGGCGCCGCTGTCGCGCAGCGCGATCTCCAGCGTCATGCGCCGCAGCGCGGAGAGGTCATGGGCCAGGTGCGGATTGTTGCGCCACACGCGCTCGCGCATCGCGCGCATCGCCTCGGGCGGCCAGCGTTTCGCGGTTTCCGGGCTGTGGGTGCGCAGCCATTCGTCGAGCACGTGCTCGATGCGCTCGCCGATCGGTGCGAACGGCCACACGGTGTCGTCGAGGTCGAGGGTGATGGCGCGGACGGCGAAAGCCATGGCGGCCATTGTAGGCCGCGGCCGCTGACCGGCACCCGTGCCGTGAGGCACGCAGCGTCCCGCGCCGGGGACTACTCCAGCAGTCGCGCCCAGCGGTCCATGCCTTCCACGCGCACCAGCGCGATCTTGGCGCAGACGAGCAGAGGCACCGCCAGCAGCAGGCCGATGATGCCGAACAGGAACCCGAACACCATCAGCGCGATGATCAGGATCAGCGGCGACAGCGCCATCCGCCGGCCGAGCACGATCGGGGTGATCAGTTGCCCCTCCAGCGTGTGCAGGCCGAGATAGATCGCCACCGGCAGCAGCGACATGCCCAGCGTGTCGAAGCTCACCAGGCCCATCAGCAACATCAGGAACGCGCCGATGAAGGCGCCGACGTACGGGGCGAAATTCAGCAGCGCCACGATCGTGCCCCACATCAGCGCCTCCGGGCCGCCCACGCCCAGCGCCATCAGGCTGCCGGCGAGCGCCATGCCCAGCAGGGTGTTGATGATGCTGATGGTGAGGATGTAGCGCGACACCTCGCGCTCGATCGAGGACATGATGTAGACGGTGAGCTTCTTGCGCTGGCGGTCGGGCAGGATCGCGATCGCATGCCGCTGCAGGCGTTCGCCATAGACCATGAAGAAGAATGTCAGCAGCACCACCGCCAGCACCGACGCCATCATCCGTGGCGTGGCCGCCAGCAGCGCCAGCGTGCCGCCGCTTTTGATCTCCACCAGTTGCACGCGCTGCTTCGGGCCGACATCGGCGACCCGGGCGATCGATTCCGCCGCGGACTGCACCGGCTTGGCCATCTGCTGCAGGCGCGGGGTCAGCGAGCGCAGCTGCCGCGGCGCCTCCTCGATCCATACCCGCACCGGGCCCGCCAGCTGCCAGGCCAGCATGCCGGTTGCCGCCAGGCCACCGATCAGCACGATCAGCGCGCCGAGGAAGCGCGGCACATACAGCCGCCGCAGGCCGCGCAGGATCGGGTTGCCGACCATGGCGAAGAACATCGCCAGCAGAATGGGCAGGATCAGCCCCTGCGCCGCCCAGGCGGCGGCCAGCACGGCAAGGGTGGCCAGCACCACCAGTGAGACCGGCGCGCGCGGGCGGGGCGCGGGCGCCGGGGGCAGCTCGCTGTCGACGGTCTCGCCGCTGGCGACCATGCCGCTAGCGTTCTGACAGGTCGGTGGCGGCCTCGGCCGGTGACGGCTGGCGATCCCACTGCGGGTCCGGCCGGCTGCGATCACTGCGTGGCCGGTCCGCATCGAATGGATGCATCGTCGCCGTGGAGCCCGCTGCCACACGCGCGGCAGGCGTGGACGCGCCCGCAGCCGCGGCACCGGCGGCACTGCCGGCAGCCGCATCGGCAGTGGTTGCGGCGACATCGGCGGTGGTCGCGGCGTCATCGGCGGTATCGGCGGCGGTCTTGGCCTTGCTCGCGGCAAAGCTGGACTGCACCGACGCCACCAGCCCGGCCACCGACGTGACCAGCTGCATCATCTTCGGGTTCGCGACATTGCCCACCTGGCGCAACGCCCGTGCCGGCCGCGCCTTGCCGCTGATGAAGCCCAGCAGCGCGCCCACGATGATGATGCGCGGCGGCGTCCAGCCCTCCTTCCAGTTGGTCTGCAGCCCGCTCCACGACAGCCGGGTCTGCAGGATGCGGCCGTCCACCACCTGCTCGCTGCGCTCGACGCGTGTTTTCAGTTGTTTGAAGTTCATGGCGCCTCCGTCCCCGGTGGCTTCGGACCGGCCAGTCCGTCGCGCTGCGGACCCGCCGCCTCCGAGGGCATCGGGGGTTGGGTGCCCTTGGCGGCGGACGACTCCTCGTCATCCTCGTCGTCCTCGCTGAACAGCCCCAGCCGCTGCAACTGCCGGCGGCTGGCGTGCATGCCCGCGTAATCGAAGAACACCGAGGCCCGCCAACCGGCGACGCCGGTCACCACCAGGCTGACCAGCGCGGTGATCGTGAAAGAGGCCAGCCAGGAGATCCCGTCGATACGTTGCAGCAGCACGATCAGCGCACCCATCAGCAGCAGCCACGCCGACGCGCCGAACACCACCCCGATCGCCACCCAGGCCATTGCACGGCCGGTGGCACTGCGCGCGAGCGCGAAGTCGGCCGAGATCAGCCGTCGCAGCGCACGCCCGGTGTCCAGTGCGGACTTCGCGGTGTCACGCCCGGATTTGCCGATGCGACGGACGCTTTCGTCCACGTGCGGCGCTTTGCCCGGTTCGGGCGCAGCGCCGCCTGTGGCGTCCCGGGGGGCTTGGTCGTCAGGTTTCAAGGCTGTTCCCCGTGGCAGGACTGTTCGTTAGCGGCCGAGCTTGGCGATCAGCCAGCCGGCAGCGAAGGCGACGCCGAACGAGGCCAGCGGACGCTCGCGGATCATGTCGGCCGCGCTGTCGACCAGGTCTTTGCCCTTGTCGAGCAGCTCGTCCATCTGCTCATGGCCGGCCTGGTTGAGGCCACCCAGCGCCGACATGCCGGCGGAGGCGCCATCGGACAGGTCGGCCTTCAGATTGGCCTGGCCGGCCTTCAGTTCTTCGGCGGCAGCCGCGGCGGCATTGCGCAGCGCGCTGCTGGCATCGGTGGCGGCCTGCTTCAGCGAGCCGCCGCAGTCACCGAGGTCCTGCTTGAGGGTATTGGTCGGGGTGGTGCTCATGGTGGTTCTCCGTTGGGGGTAAAGGGTGGGGGGCGGGACTACTACTGCAGGCGCAGCTGGTACTGGCGGCCACCGCGGACCACCAGCAGCACCAGGGCGTCCGGCTGGCCGGCCAGGGTGGCGCGGAAGCCGGCAAGGTCGTGGAACTGGCCACCGGTGGCGGCGCGGATCAGGTCCCCGGCGCGCAGGCCGTTGCGGGCCGCCGCGCTGCCGGGCTCGACACGCTCCACCAGCACGCCGCTGATGCGGTCGGTCTGGCGGCGCAGTGCTTCGGGAAGGTCGGACAGGGTGGCGCCGGCCAGCCGCGGGTCATACGAGGCGCCGTCGCGCGGCAGCTCGGTCAGGCGCGTGGAGATCTCGATGGTGCGGCCGTCGCGCAGCACCGACAGCGTCATCGGCGCATCCACCGGCTGCAGGCCCTGGATGTTGCGCAGCGCCTCGGCGTTGTCCACGCGCTGGCCGTTGGCGGCGACGATGACATCGCCGGTGCGCAGTCCGGCACGTGCGCCGGCCGCACCTTCGTGCACCCGCGTCACCACCGCACCGCGCGCCTCGTCGATCCCCAGGCCCTGGGCGATGCGCGCGTCCACCGTCTGGGTGTCGATGCCCAGGGTGCCGCGGCGCACCGTGCCGCTGTTCTCCAGCTGGCGCATCACGCTGCCGGCGAGATTGGACGGGATCGCGAAGCCGATGCCGATATTGCCGGCCATGCTGCCGCGCACGTTGAAGCTGGCGGTGTTGATGCCGACCAGCTCGCCGCGCAGGTTGACCAGCGCGCCGCCGGAATTGCCCGGGTTGATCGACGCATCGGTCTGGATGAAGTTCTGGAAGCCGATGCCCGGCACGTTGCTGCGGCCGACCGCCGAGACGATGCCGGAGGTCACCGTCTGGCTGAAGCCGAACGGGTTGCCCACCGCGACCACGAAATCGCCGACCCGCAGCGTGCTGCTGTCAGCCAGCGGGATCGCGGTGAGGTCGGTGGACTCCACCCGCATCAGCGCGATGTCGGTCTCCGGGTCGGAGCCGAGGAACTCGGCCGGCAGCGTGCGCCCGTCCGACAGCGTCACCGACACCTCGTCGGCGCCCTCGATCACGTGGTGGTTGGTCAGCACCAGGCCGCGCTGGGCATCGACGACCACGCCCGAGCCCAGCGACTGGTCCAGCCGCTCCTGGCTCATCTCGGGAAACATGCGGCGGAAGAACGGGTCGTTGCCGAACGGGCTGACCTGCACGCGGCGGGTGTTGTGCACGCCGACGACGGCCGGGATCACCTGCTCGAGCATGGGTGCCAGCGACGGCAGCGGCTGGCCGCCGATCGACGGCAGCCCCGACGTGACCACACCGGCCGGCGCCGGCACCGCGGGCTCGGCCGCGCGCGCCTGGCGTGGCAGGTCGGTGAGCACGGTGGCGGCCATGCCGCCGAACGCGGCAGCGGCCATCAGGGCAAGGAGGGTCGGGAATGGGCGCATGTGAAGTTGATTGTTCTGTCGGGGTGGGTGGCAGCGGCGTGAAAGCGGGGTGCGCGACACGTCGCCGGGGCCCGACGGTAACGCGCAGTCAGCTTGTGCTCCACACCCGCGGGGCGCCGCGCCACTGCTTGAAAAGCGCCTGTTCATGATCACCCGGCGGGCCGCTCCCGTGGCCCGTGAAGACCCCCGCGCACCGCACGTCGGAGACCCCGTCAAGGCGTTGACTTCGCCCCCGTCCGGGCGTAGCTTGGACCGCGTTGTCCACTACATCTTGGGGTCTGCATGAAGCCCATAACCCAAGCACTGGTGGACAGGCAAGGTCGGCATGCAACGCCTGACGGGGAGGCGGACGTGCAGGTAATCGGCCCCGGGCCACGCGCAAACCACGGACACGATCGCGATGCGTAACCACGCAGCGCGCTCCGGGCGTCGGTGCCTCCAGGCGCCGGCACCGGACACCCACCCATGAAACAACATCACGGCGGAAGCACTCCGCCGGACACCACAGGAGACAGGTCAGGCATGAGCACGGTGCGCCTCGAGGCGGTCAGGAACGACACGACCACGGACATCCCGATGCAGCCCGCGTCGGCGGACATCTGGGACAAGAAGTACCGCCTCAAGACCAAGCAGGGCGAACCGGTGGATGCCGACATCGACGGCACCTACCAGCGCGTCGCCCGCGCGCTGGCCGATGCCGAGCCCGATGGCGAGAAGCGCAAGTACTGGTACGAGCGCTTCCTGTGGGCGCTGCGCCGCGGGGCGATCCCGGCCGGCCGCATCACCTCCAACGCCGGCGCGCTGGCGCACAAGCCCGCCACCTCGACGATCAACTGCACCGTCTCCGGCACCATCGGCGACTCGATGGACGGCATCCTGCAGAAGGTCCACGAGGCCGGGCTGACGCTGAAGGCCGGCTGCGGCATCGGCTACGAGTTCTCGACGCTGCGCCCGCGCGGCGCGTTCGTCGCCGGCGCCGGCGCCTACACCTCGGGCCCGATGTCGTTCATGGATATCTACGACAAGATGTGCTTCACCGTGTCCTCGGCCGGCGGCCGCCGTGGCGCGCAGATGGGCACCTTCGACGTCAGCCACCCCGACGTGCGCGACTTCATCCGCGCCAAGCGCGAGGACGGCCGCCTGCGCCAGTTCAACCTCTCGCTGCTGGTCACCGACGGCTTCATGCAGGCTGTGGAGACAGATGCCGACTGGCCGCTGGTGTTCCCGCTGTCGCTGAAGGAAGAGGGCGATGTCGACCTCGCCGATGCCGAGCAGGTGATCTGGCGCGAGTGGCCGCAGACCGAAGGCTACGTGGTGCGCGACGACGGCCTGGTGGCCTGCCGGGTCTACGGCAAGGTCCGTGCCCGCCACCTGTGGGACATGATCATGGTCTCGACGTACGACTACGCCGAGCCGGGCTTCATCCTGATCGACAAGGTCAACGAGATGAACAACAACTGGTGGTGCGAGAACATCCGCGCCACCAACCCCTGTGGCGAACAGCCGCTGCCGCCCTACGGCGCGTGCCTGCTGGGGTCGATCAACCTCACCAAGTTCGTGCGCGACCCGTTCACCGACCGCGCGCGTTTCGACTGGGAGGAATACAAGGAAGTCGTGCGCGTGTTCACCCGCATGCTCGACAACGTGGTGGAAGTGAACGGCCTGCCGCTGGAAGAGCAGCGCAACGAGATCATGCGCAAGCGCCGCCACGGCATGGGCTTCCTCGGCCTGGGGAGCACCGTGACCATGCTGAAGATGAAGTACGGCTCGAAGGAGAGCTGCGAGTTCACCGAAGCCATCGCCCGCGACATGGCGATTGCCGGCTGGGAAACCGGCCTGGCGCTGGCGCAGGAAAAGGGCCCGGCGCCGATCATGGAAGAGCGCTTCACGGTCACCCGGGAAATGCTGCGCAAGCGCCCGGAGATGGCGAAGGACGGCTGGAAGATCGGCCAGGAGATTGAAGGCAAGGTGCTGCACGCGCGCTACAGCCGCTACATGCAGAAGGTGGCCACGGTTGCACCCGAGCTCGTCGAGCAGCTGGCCGAAACCGGTGCGCGCTTCACCCACCACAGCTCGATCGCGCCCACCGGCACCATCAGCCTGTCGCTGGCCAACAACGCCTCCAACGGCATCGAGCCGTCGTTCGCGCATCACTACAGCCGCAACGTGATCCGCGAAGGCAAGAAGTCCAAGGAGAAGGTGGACGTGTTCTCCTTCGAGCTGCTGGCCTACCGCCACCTGGTGAACCCGAAGGCGATGCCGTTCGCCGAAAGCGCCGACGCCCAGCTGCCCGACTATTTCATCTCTGCCGACGACGTCTCGCCCAGGGAACACGTGGACGTGCAGGCCGCCGCGCAGAAGTGGGTGGACAGCTCGATCTCCAAGACCGCGAACGTCCCGACCGACTACCCGTACGAGGACTTCAAGGACATCTACACCTACGCCTACCGGCAGGGCCTCAAGGGCTGCACCACGTTCCGCTTCAACCCGGCCGCCTTCCAGGGCGTGCTGGTGAAGGAAAAGGATCTGGAGAACACCACCTACCGCTTCGAACTCGAGGACGGTTCGGTGGTGGAGGTGAAGGGCAACGAGCGGATCGAATACGACGGCGAGACCCACACCGCCGCCAACCTGTTCGATGCGCTGAAGGAAGGGTATTACGGCAAGTTCTGAGGCAGAGCGCGGTTCGCCGCGCCCGGTCGCTCCGCGAACAGACACGTGAAGGCAATCCCGTAATCCGCCGCGCGGCAGCGCCTGCGCACCAGACGAGGAAACCCCGATGAGCAACGGTAATGGAGTGACCGCGACGATCCGCGATGCCGTGGCGGAGAAGGTGAGCGCAAAGCCGGTGGCCAAAGCGCCGGCCAGGGCCGCCGCGAAGAAGGCGGTGGCGAAGAAGGCGACAGTGAACAGGGTGGCGGCAAAGAAGGCCGCAACGAAGAAGGTCGCCACGAAGAAAGCCATCGCGAAGAAGGCGGCCACGAAGAAGGTCGCATCGAAGTCCGCCGCGCCCCGCGTGGCGAAGAACACCGCAGCGCGCACCGCGCCTGCAAGGAAGACCGCGAAGAAGGCCGCCCGCGGGGCGCCCCGCTAGCGCCCTTTCCTCACCCCTCTCCCGCCCGCGGGAGAGGGGTGAGGGGTGAGGGCACCCATCCAGTCCAGAACACCGCAATACGGGATCAACAATGGCCGTCAGGATCGAAAAGAAAATCAGGGGTTACGCCGTGGTCCTTCCCGAGGACAGGGCGAAGGAAGCGGCCGCCGCCGCGCAGGCCAGTGCAGCCGCGGAAACCGCTGCGCGCCCCAGCGCCGACGTGATCCACATGCACGAGCGCATCGAGCGCCCCGAGGTGCTGATCGGCAGCACCTACAAGATCAAGTCGCCGCTGGTCGAGCACGCCATGTACGTGACCATCAACGACATCGTGCTCAACGCCGATACCGAGCACGAGCAGCGCCGCCCGTTCGAGATCTTCGTCAACTCGAAGTCGATGGAGCACTTCCAGTGGATCGTCGCGCTCACCCGCATCATGAGCGCGGTGTTCCGCAAGGGCGGCGACGTGACCTTCCTGGTGGAAGAGATGAAGGCCGTGTTCGACCCTCGCGGCGGCTACTTCAAGGCCGGCGGCGTGTACATGCCCTCGCTGGTGGCGGAACTCGGCTCGATCGTCGAGGAGCACCTGAAGTCGATCGGCATGATCCACGACCCGGAAATGAGCGACGCCACCCGCGCGCTGATCGCCGAGAAGCGCAAGCAGTACGAAGACCGCTCAAAAAAAAACAGTGACGTAAGCGCACCCGCCGCTCTGGACCCTTCTCCCGCCAGTGCGGGAGAAGGTGCCCGAAGGGCGGATGAGGGCGCTCTTCAATCAGCCAACGACCATCCCGAAGACATCGCCGTAACCGGCGACGGCACCAGCTTCCCGCCCACGGCGACCATGTGCCACAAGTGCAGCACGAAGGCGCTGGTACTGATGGACGGCTGCGCGACGTGCCTGAACTGCGGGTACTCGAAGTGCGGGTGAGCCAGGCGGCACCAGTGCGGAACCTGACTGGCCCCGACCCTCAGCCATGCAAATTGCCCGCCACCGCAAGACCGGCTCCGGGCACGTCGCGTGATGCCGCCCCCGGAGCCGGTGCGGCGGCCGTTTCGAGTTCCGGTCGCAACGCGGACAGGTCGTAGCCGGCACGCTGCGCGTCGGCGAGTACGTCGTCGACGGGACGCCGACGTGCCTGGCCCAGCGCCCACAGCGTGGTCGAGCGGGTGCCGGTGCGGCAGAAGGCGAGCACCGGGCCACGCGCCTGGGCGAGTGCGGCGTCGAACGCGTCCGCATCGCGGGTGTCGATCGCGTTGGCGACCACCGGTTGGTGGACGAACGCCAGGCCATGCCGACGCGCTTCGGCAGCGAGTGCGGCGGTCTCGGGCTGGTCCTCGGCCTCGCCGTCGGGCCGGTTGCCGATCAGCGTGGCGAACCCGGCCTCGGCGATCGCGGGGATGTCGTCGAGGGCGATCTGCGGGGCGACCGACAGTCGGTCATCAAGCTTGGTGTAATGAGGCATCGTATCCCTCCGGATCAGTCGGGCGCGTGCAGCGTGCGGTGAAGGGCCATGCCGGCGAGCATGGCGGCGGCGAATGCGAGGAACGGCCACTGCAACGTGACCAGCGCTGCGATCGCCGGTCCGGGGCACAGGCCGACCAGGCCCCAGCCGACGCCGAACAGCGCGGCGCCGCCGAGCAGGCGTGCGTCGATGCGCCGGTTGCCGGGCACGTGGAAAGCCGCCGCGGCGAGCGGCCGCTGTCGACGCCGGCGCCAGCCATAGGCCAGCGCCGAGGGCACCAGCGCCGAGCCCATCACCAGCGCCAGCGCCGGATCCCAGTCGCCGGCGACGTTGAGGAACGCGAGTACGCGCGCAGGATTGACCATGTCCGAGACCACCAGTCCCGCGCCGAACAGCAGGCCGCACAGCAGTGCGATCAGGCGGATCACGCGCCAACTCCGATGCCGTGGCGCACGACGAAGACGGTCAGGGCCGCAGTGGCCATGAACACGCCGGTCGCAGCCAGCGAGCGCGGCGACAGCCGGGCCAGGCCGCAGACGCCATGGCCACTGGTGCAGCCCGAGCCGAGCCGGGTGCCGTAGCCGACGAGCAGGCCACCGGCGACGAGCAGCGGCCAGGACGTGGTGACCGCGAACGCCGGCATGCGGATCCATGCCATCGCGGCAAGCGTGCCGACGAGCAGCCCGGCCATGAACAGTGCCGATGCGACACGCGCACCACCCGGTCCCAGCCCGGTCGCACCAGCCAGCATTCCGGACACCCCCATCACGCGGCCGGCGACGACCAGATACAGCGCGGCCGCGCTGCCGATCATCAGTCCACCGGCGACCGGCCAGCCCCAGTGCAGCGCGGCGACGCTCACAGCGCGTCCACCGGCAGCTTGAGGTCGCGCACGCCGTTGTCTTCGGGCTCGGGCAGAAAGCCGCCGCGCATGAGCGCGCCGATGCGGAAGCCGTCGCCGTCGGCGAACAGCCTGTCGAACTGGCTGCCGTCGCGCGCGAACCGCGCACCGGCGTTGAAGATCCTGCCGAACGTCTCCTGCACGGTCGTGATGTGGGCACCGATCGCCAGGCGCCCTCCGACGCGCGCCTGCAGCAGCGGCGCGGCCGACAGATGGTCGGCATGGGCATGGGTTTCCAGCAGCCAGTCGACGTGCAGGCCGTGGTTGCCGACGTAGTCGACGAGGTGGCGCGCCGAGTCGTCTGCGGTCCGGCCGCCGGGCGCGTCGAAGTCGAGCACGCTGTCGACGATCGCGCAGGCCGGGCTGTCCGGGTCGCGCATCACGTGGCTCACCGTGAACGTGGCCTCGTCGAAGAAGGAGGCGACCACCGGGCGCGGATACGCACCTGCGCGCGTCCGCTCCACCACTGCGCGTGCCACGGCGAGCGGCGCGTCCGGGGTAGTGGTCGAGGGCACCACGGGCTGCGACATGACACGGGCTCCAGAGGAAGTGTCGCTACATTTTCATACTTGGCGAAAGTGTGCAAGGATAGACGTGCCACGGCGACTGCCGCACCCACGCGGCCTTGCTTTGGCCCGCCCCGGACCCGCACATCGCGCATGCCCATCATCCCTGCCACGCCTGCCCATCCACCCCTGCGTCTGCACGAGCCGGCGCCCGCGTTCCGCGCCCGCACCACCCAGGGTGACATCGCGCTGGAGGACTACCGCGGCCGCTGGGTGCTGCTGTTCTCGCACCCGGCTGATTTCACCCCGGTGTGCACCAGTGAATTCATCGCCTTCGCCCGCGCCCAGGCCCGCTTCGACGCGCTGGACTGCGCGCTGCTCGCGCTGTCGGTCGACGGCCTGTTCTCGCATCTGGCCTGGCTGCGCGACATCCGGGCACGCTTCGGCATCACGGTCGGGTTTCCGGTGATCGAGGACCCCTCAATGGCCATCGCGCGCGGTTACGGCATGGTCGATCCCGCAGCCGAGGACAGCGCGACGGCGCGCGTGACCTACGTGATCGACCCGCAGGGCATCGTGCGCGCGATGAGCTGGTATCCGATGGAGGTCGGTCGGTCGGTCGAGGAGCTGCTGCGGCTGGTCACGGCGTTGCAGACCGCCGACCGCGAACGCGCCGCGACGCCGGAAGGCTGGCAGCCCGGCGACCGTCTGCTCGAGCCAGTGCCACTGGATGTCGAGGCCGCGCTGGCCGTGCAGCCGGCCGACGACGAGGCCTGGTACTTCCGCTGGCGGACGCCGTGACCATGACGCCCCCCGATCTGGACGCGATGAAGGCGCAGGTGCCCGAAGTGGCCGAACTGCTGCGCACGATCGCCACGCCCACGCGCCTGCTGCTGCTGTGCCAGATCGCCCAGGGCGAACCGTCCGTCGCCGATCTGGAGCGCGACCTGGGCCTGCGCCAGCCGGGGCTGTCCCAGCAGCTCGCCGAACTGCGCCGCTTCGACCTGGTCAGGACGCGGCGTGAATCACGCTCGATCCACTACTCGATCGCCGATGCGCGCATGCGCAGCCTGCTCGGCGCGCTGTACGCGATCTTCTGCGGCGACGGCAGCGGCCTGCCCACGCCCGGTGTCGAACCAGCAACCGCATCGTCGGCGCAGGCCGCCCCCCGTGCGCCCGCCACCCAGGCCGCGCGCTTCGCGCGCGTCACCCGCTGAGCCCACCCGAGGACCGCCATGCCCCTGCATCATCACCCGCGCGAAGACGCCCTGGTCCATTCGCTGTACGACAGCAAGACCGGCAGCTTCCAGTACGTGATCGCCGATCCCGCCAGCCGCCGGGCGGCGATCATCGACCCGGTGCTCGACTTCGACGAGAAGGCGGGCCATGTGGCGACCACCCAGGCGGACGCGCTGCTGGCCCACGTCGAGCGCGAAGGGCTGGAGGTGGTGTGGATTCTCGATACCCATCCGCATGCCGACCACCTCTCGGCCGCGGCCTATCTCAAGCAGCGACTGGATGCACCGATGGCGATCGGCGAGCGCGTCACCAGCGTGCAGGCGTTGTGGAAGGACCTCTACGGTCTCGACGATCTCGCCACCGATGGCCGCCAGTGGGACCGGCTGTTCGCCGACGGCGATACTTTCGACATCGGTGCGCTGCAGGCACGGGTGCTGTTATCGCCGGGCCATACGACGGCCTCGATCAGCTACGTGATCGGCAGCAACGCCTTCGTCCACGACACGCTGATGATGCCCGACAGCGGCACCTCGCGCGCCGACTTCCCGGGCGGCGATGCGCGCCAGCTCTATGCCACGCTGCAGCGCATCCTCGCCCTGCCCGACGACACCGCCCTGTTCGTCGGTCACGACTATGGCAAGGACGGCCGCGATCCGGCCTGCATGAGCACCGTCGCCGAACAGCGTGCGCGCAACATCCATCTGGCCGGGAATGTCGACGAGGCCAGCTTCGTGCGTACGCGCCAGGCGCGCGACGCCACGCTGCCGCTGCCCACGCTGATGCTGCATGCCCTCCAGGTCAACATCCGCGGCGGCCGCCTGCCGGAGCCCGAGGCCAACGGCCGGCGCTACCTGCGGATTCCGCTGGGACAGTTCACCCCGCCCGCGGGCTGAGCACGGGCGTGCCGCCCGGGGCGCGCGCGTCGGTGTCCACGCGTCATCGCGACGTCAATCGACCGGCACCCGCAGCGTCGCGAGCAGACCACCGCCCGGGCGCGCCGCGAGCTCGAGACATCCGCCATGGCGCGCGGCGATCGCGCGCACGATCGAGATGCCGAGACCGGCCCCCGCGGCGTCGGGTCGTCCGGCATCGCCCCGCCAGAACCGCCGTCCGGCATGCGCGATCTGCTCGGACGTCATGCCGGGCCCCCGGTCGGCAACGCGGATGCGGCAGGTCCGCACGCCGGTATCGCAGGCCATGTCGAGCTCCACGATGCTGTCGTCGGGCGCATACCGCAACGCGTTGTCGAGCAGGTTGCGCACGGCCGTGGCGAGCATCGAATGCGGCACCGCGGTCGCACGGTCCTCGCGCCCCGTCCGCACGATGCGTGCACGTGCCGCAGGCGGCAGCCAGGCGAGCGCATCGTCGAGCGCGCCCTGGATGGAATCGCAGGCATCGCCTTCGGGCACGGCCGACTCGGCGCGCGCCAGCGCCAGCATCTGGTCGAGCGTGCGCCCCAGGCGCCGCACGCCCGCGTCCGCCTGCTGCAGCGCGCGCGGCACGTCGGCGTCGCCGCCCATCCGGGCGACCTGCAGATGGGTGTCGATGCCGGTCAGCGGCGTGCGCAACTCGTGCGCCGCGGCATCGGTAAAGGCGCGTTGCTGGGCGAGCGCGTCGGCGAGACGAGCGAGCAATCCGTTGAGCGCATCGAGCAGCGGCTGCAACTCGCGCGGCGCGTGACGATCGTCCAGCGGCGACGTCGCGTCGATCTCGCGGGTCTGCAGCGTGCGACGCAACGCAGCGAGCGGCTGCAGGCCGCGACCGATTCCGATCCACAGCGCCAGCAGGCCGCCGAGCACCGCCAGCACCACCGGCACCGCCGCCGCCGCCAGCAGACCGCGGACCAGCGCGTCGCGCTCGTCGCTGCGGTCGGCGGTAGTGACCAGGAAGTCGCCGGCCTGCAATGTGTAGATGCGCCAGGCCGCACCGTCGATGACGACATCGGCGAAGCCCGGCGCAGGCACGGCGCGGCCTGCGAGCGCGGCATCGCCGGTGGCCGCGAGCACCTCGCCGCGCAACGAGCGGATCTGGCAGGCGATGCCCTGCCCGCCGCCGACGCCGACCGCGCCCGAGAGCATCGGCGCGCCCGTTTCGGGCGGCACCGCCGAGCGCTGCAGCAAGCCCGACACCATGCGCGCCGACATCGCCAGACGCTGGTCCAGCGTGCGATCGAGATTGCGGTGCAGGTCGTACGCCAGCCACGCCGCGGCCGCCGACCACAGCACGGCCAGTGCCAGGCCCGCGATCAGCACCACCCGCAGGCGCAGGCTCATCGCGGTGTCCACCCGAGGCGATAACCCAGGCCGCGCCCGCTCTCGATCGCCCCGCTGCCGAGCTTGCGGCGCAGGTTGTGGATGTGGACGTTGAGCGTGTTGCTGCCGACATCGGCATCGAGGCCGTACAGCCGTTCGCGCAGCGCCTCGGCGGTCAGCCAGCGGCCGCGCGCATCGGCCAGGTGGGTCAGCAGGTCGATCTCGCGCCGCGACAGCGCGACCGGCTCGCCGTCGAGCCACGCCTGTCCACCATGCGGTTCGAGCCGCAGCGGTCCGGCCTCGATCTGCTGGACCGCACGCCCGGCCGCGCGGCGCACCACCGCATGCAGGCGCGCGCCCAGTTCGCGCAGATCCACCGGCTTGACCAGGTAATCGTCAGCGCCGCCGTGCAGGCCGGCGATGCGGTGTTCGATCGCGTCGCGCGCGGTCAGCACCACGACCGGCACGCTGACGCCTTGCGTTCGCAGCGTCGCAAGCAGCGCCAGTCCGTCGACGTCGGGCAATCCCAGATCCAGCACCAGCGCATCGAACGCCTCGTCGAGACAGGCCGCCTCGGCCGCGGCGCCACTGCCTGCCCGGCGCGCGCTCATGCCCTGCGCGACCAGCCCTGCGAGCAGGCCCTCGGCGATCAACGCATCGTCCTCGATCACCAGTACGCGCATGGCCGGCCTCGTTGCCCAGGGGGCCATCACGCTAGTCGCTGTCGCGACACGATGCCAGCCGCGCGCGACTTAAGTTCCACTTAAGCGCGCCGGGTGATGGTGCACAGCCTTCCTCGCACCGGATACCCGTCTTGCTTCGTCGCCTCACCGTCCTCCTGCTGCTGGTCGCCGTCGCCACGCTCGCCTGGGCCCGTCCAGGCTTTCCACTGTGGCAGGGCGCCGCCGAACGCGAATTCCTGCCGGCCGAGCAGGTCTTCGTGCCCGGCCCCGTGCGCCGCGACGGCGACACCTGGGTGCTGGAGGGGCGCATCGCGGAGGGGCACTATCTCTACCGGCACGCCCTGCGTCTGCTCGATGCCACCGGCGCGCAAGTCGCGCTGCAATCGCCCGCCGGCACGCCGCACCACGACGAATTCTTCGGTGATACGGAGATCTACACCGGCACACTGCCCATCGCGTTTCCAGGCGACGCGCCGGGGCCGCTGCAGCTGCGCTGGCAGGGCTGCGCCGAAGCCGGCATCTGCTACCCGCCGCAGATCCTCCCGATCACGCTGCCCACCGACGCCGCGGCGCCCGTTGTCGCAGGGCCCGCGACCGCCCCGGAGGCGGCGCGACCCGAGGCGGCCCCGTCGCTGGAGGGAGGACGCGATGCGCAGACACCTGCACCCACCGACCCGGCGTCGGAGGACGGCCCCGCGCCGCCCCCGCCGCCCGCCGACATTCCAGCGCGTGCCGACAGGATCACGGCACCGGGAGCAGGCACAGCGATTGCGCCGCCGACCGGGACACCCGTCCCGCCCGCGACGCCGCCGCTCGGCGAGGACCAGGCGACCGCACAGCGCCTCGCCGCGCTCGGCCCGATCGCCGGCATGCTGTTGTTCTTCGGCTTCGGCCTGTTGCTGGCGTTCACCCCCTGCACCCTGCCGATGCTGCCGATCCTCTCGGGCCTGATCGTCGGTGGGGGTGCCGGACCACGTCGCGCGCTCGCACTGTCGGTGGCCTACATCCTGGCGATGGCCACGGCGTACGCCGCGGTCGGCATCGTCGCCGGCCTGACGGGCGCGAACCTGCAGGCGACGCTGCAGGCACCCTGGCTGCTGGGCCTGTTCGCGGCGCTGTTCGTCGTCCTGGCCGCGTCGCTGTTCGGTCTGTTCGAGCTGCGCATGCCATCGGCGCTGGTCAATCGGCTGGCGCGGGCCGGCGAGGCGCGCCGCGGCGGCAGCCTGCTCGGTGCGGCCTCGCTGGGACTGCTGTCGGCCCTGCTGGTCGGGCCGTGCATGACCGCGCCGCTGGCCGGCGCGCTGCTCTACATCGGCCAGACCGGCAGCGCGGTCACCGGTGGCCTGGCGCTATTCGCGCTTGGGCTGGGCATGGGCCTGCCACTGGTCCTGATCGCCGTGTTCGGTGCGCGCGTGCTGCCGCGCCCGGGGCCCTGGATGGACCGCGTGAAGTCGGTCTTCGGCTTCGTGATGCTGGGCCTGGCGATCACGATGCTCGCGCGCGTGCTGCCCGCGACGGCCACGCTGGCGCTGTGGGGCGCATGGCTGCTGGCGCTGGCGGTGTCGCTGTTCGCCTGGTCGAGCGTTGCCCTGCCACCGGCGCCGAGGCACTGGATGCTGCGCTTCGGTGCGCTGTTCGCCGGCCTCTGGGCCACGCTGATGCTGGTCGGCGCGGCCTCCGGTGGCGATGCACCGATGCGGCCGCTGGCGCACCTCGCCGGGGCGCCGGCGCTAGCGGCATCCACGCCCGCCAAGCCGGCATATGTGGACGCGAAATCCATCGCCGACGTCGATGCCCGCATCGAAGAGGCTGCGCAGGCCGGACGCTGGACGTTGATCGATGTCTATGCCGACTGGTGCGTGTCCTGCCACGTCATCGAGCGCGAGGTCTTTGGTCATCCGGAGGTCGCGGCGCGCCTCGCGTCGATGCAGGTGCTCCGCCCCGACGTCACCGCGCACGACGCCGTCGACCAGGCCCTGCTGCGGCACTGGGGCGTCCTGGGACCGCCGACGCTGATCCTCGTCGGACCGGACGGACGCGAACGCCGCGCCCAGCGCACGGTCGGCGAGATCGACGCGCGTGGCTTCATCGCCCGGCTCGACGCGGCAGGTGCGCCGTGATCGGCCTGGGCCCGTTCCCGATCGCGGTCGTGGTCGCACTGCTGGCCGCAGCCGCGGCCGTCGCCGCCGCCCGCCTGTGGGCGCGCCGCCTGCCGGATGCGCCTTCGAAGTCTGCGGGCGCGCTGGTCGTCGACGCGCTGTTCGTCGGTCTGCTCGCTGCCCGTCTCGGCTACGTGCTGCGCTGGTGGCCACAGTACGCCGCCGCGCCGTGGTCGGTGATCTCGATCGGCGACGGCGGTTTCGCGTGGTGGGCGGGATTGCCTGCCGCCGTGGGCTTCCTGCTGTGGCGCACGCGGAGCATGCGGGTCCTGCGGCGGCCGACCCTGGTCGGCGTGGCCGCGGGGCTGGCGGTGTGGCTGGCCGCCAGCGGCACGCTGACGCTGCTGCAGCGCTCGGCGCCACCGCTGCCGGACACGCCGCTGGTCACGCTGGACGGCACGCCGGAAGCGCTGTCGGCGTACACCGGCACCCCCGTGGTCGTGAATCTCTGGGCGACGTGGTGCCCGCCGTGCCGACGCGAAATGCCCGCGCTGGCCGAGGCGCAGGCGCGGTATCCGGATGTGCGCTTCGTCCTGGCCAACCAGGGCGAGGACGCCGCCACCATCGCGCGGTTCCTGCAGGCCGAGAACCTCGCGCTCAGCGACGTGCTGCGCGATCCCGGCTCCGACACCATGCGCACCTTCGGCAGCCGCGGCCTGCCGACCACCCTGTTCTTCGATGCCGACGGCCGCCTCGTCGACACCCACATGGGCGAACTGACCCGCGCCAGTCTCGCCGACACCCTGCGTCGTCGCTTCGACGCGCATCCGACCGTTCCCGCCTCTTCCACGGAGTGACCATGTCCCGTTTTCCCTTGCTGACCGCTGCCGCGCTCGGCGCGTTGACCCTCGCTTCCACCGCCTGCAGCCATGCCGAGGACGGCGGACGCCCGCCCGTGCTCGACGCGCTGCAGGGCCAGGGACTGGAGATCGTCGAGGAATTCGACGCCGGCGCCGGCCTGCGCGGCTTCGCCGGCGTCGCCGGCCAGCGCCCGATCGCGGTCTACGTCACCGGCAGCGGCGAGGCCATCGTCGGCACCCGCGTCGACGCGAACGGCGAGGAGGTCGACGCTGGCCGCCTGCAGGAACTCGTCGCCAGCCCGATGGGCGAGAGGATCTGGACACAACTCGAATCCGCGCAATGGGTGCGCGACGGCCGCGAGGATGCACCGCGCGTGATCTACGCCTTCAGCGATCCCAACTGTCCCTACTGCAACCGCTTCTGGCAGGCCGCGCGGCCCTGGGTGGACGCCGGCAAGGTGCAGATCCGCCACGTGCTGGTCGGCGTGATCAAGGAAGACAGCGCGAACAAGGTCGCCGCGATCCTCGGCGACGCCGACCCGGGCGCGGCCCTCGCGCGCAACGAGCGTGCCTACGCACGGGGCGGCATTCCGCCGGCCGCGACGGTACCGGCGGACGTGCGCCGCGTCCTCGACGCGAACCATATGCTGATGATGGAACTGGGCTTCGGCGGCACCCCCGCGCTGGTGTTCCGTGATGCCGACGGCACCGTGCAGCGTCGCGGCGGCATGCCGCAGGGCGGCGATCTCGACGTGGTCATGGGGCCGCGCTGATGCGCACGCGCACGATCGCGAGGCTGCTGTGCGGATTCGGCATGGCGCTGGCGACGGGGGCCGTGTGGGCCGCCGGCGATGGCCTGCTGCACCCGCGCATCGCACAGGCCGGCGGCATCGCCGACATCGGGCTGCATCCCGAGGCCGACCCGGGGCGCACGCGCCGGCTGCTGTTCGATCTGGATTCGGGCCGCGGGCAGGGCGTGCATCCCGGGCTGGACGCCGTCGCGCGCGTGCTGAACCTGCTGGCGCTCTCGAAGGTGACCGACGATCGCGTCGACGTCCTCGTGCTGCTGCGCGGCGGCGCGACAGCCCTGGCCCTGCAGCCCGCGGCATTCGCCCGCGAGACCGGACACCGGTGACGGTGTCGACACGGATCGTCCGCTCTGCTGCAGGGCTGCAGGTGCGGCAGGCACATGGGCGCCGCACGGCCGTAACCCGGTCAGCCACCGTCCGGCGCTGGCGCACGGATGCGGTCGGGCACGGAATCGACGGTGTCCCGCACCGCCTCGTCGGGACCGCCCTCGGCTTGCGCGCGCCAGCCACCGCCCAGCGCGGTGTAGAGCGCGATCTGCGCCAGTGCGAACGCGCGGTCGGTGTCGAGGGCCTGCTGGCGTGCGTCGAGCAAGGCACGTTCGGCATCGAGCAGGTCGGCGAGGTTCGCCAAGCCCACGTCGTAGGTGCGCCGGGCCATGGCCTGGGTGCGCTGGGCGCGGCCCAGCGCTTCTTCCCGCGCGCCACGTTGCGCGCGCCGCGCCTCGAGCTGGGCGGTCGCGGTCTCGACCTCCTGCAGCGCGTTCGCCAGCGCCTGGCGCAGCTGCACGTAGCCCGCATCGGCCTGGGCGTCGGCCAGATCGATCGCCGCGCGGCTGGCGCCGAAATCCAGCCACGGGAAGCCGAGCTGGGCAGCGAGCGAGCGCAGGTCCGATGCGCCCGACAGATCGCCGATCGCAATACCACTGCGCCCCAGCGCCGCGCTGACGCCGAGCTTGGGGAACAGGTCGCGGCGGCTGGCCAGCGCCGCCAGCTCGGCGGCCTCCAGCCCGGCCACCGCGGCGATGACGTCGGGCCGCCGGCGCAGCAGATCGAGTGGCTGGCCGCGCGGGATGTCGGCGTCGGCCATTGGCACGCGCGTGTCGCCGCCCAGACGCTGCAGGACAGTGCCGGGGGGCCGGTCGATCAGCGTATCCAGTGCGAACGTGGCTTCGGCCAGGCCGGCGTCGATGTCGCCGCGCTGCGCTTCCAGTGCGGCGCGCTGCGCGCCGGCGGCTTCGACGTCGAGCCGGGTGACCTCGCCAAGCCGGAAACGCCCGTCGGCGACGCGCTCGGCATCACGCGCGATGCGCACGCCCTCGTCGAGGAGTGCGCGCTGCGCGAGCAGCGCGCGCGCCTGCACATAGCCCTGCGCGAGATTGGACGCGACGGCGAGCCGTACCGCCACCAGCTGCGCTTCGGCCGACTGCACCTGGCGGCCGGCGCCGTCGCGGCGCAACCGGTTCGCGCCGAACAGGTCCACTTCCCATTCGGCCTGCAGCGCCAGTTGCCAGGTGTCGAAATTGACGTCGCCGCCGACATCGAATTCCTCGCCGACCGGCGTGTCGGCCAGCGCGTCGGTATTGATGATCTGGCGGCTGGCCTGTCCGCCCAGGTCGAGCCGCGGCAGCAGCGCCGCGCGAGACCGGCGCAGCTGTGCGCGGGCGGTGCGCAGCTGCGCCAGCGCCGCCTGCTGGTCGAGGTTGCGGACCAGGGCGGTCTCGACGAGTTCGGCCAGCAGCGGATCGTCGAACTGGCGCCACCAGTATGCGAGCGCCGCCGGATCGGCCGGCCGCGCGGCATCACCCGCGGGCGCGTAGTAGGCCGCCGGCAGCGGCGGCCGCTCGCGCACCGGCGGCGTGCTGCAGGCGGCGAGCGCGAGCGCGGCCGCGAGGACACCGAGCCTGGAGATCTTCATGCGCGTGCCTCCTCGGTCCTGCGGTCGTCGTCGCGCGGCACCTTGAAGACCAGCAGGTACAGGCACGGCACGACGACCAGGGTGAGCACGGTCGCGAACGCCAGACCGCCCATGATCGTCACGGCCAGCGATGCGAACAGATCGTCGAACAGCAGCGGCACCATGCCCAGCACCGTGGTGCCGGCCGCCATCGTCACCGGCACCAGGCGGCTCGTCGTCGCTTCGACGATCGCGGCGCGGCCATTGCCGCCTCCGGCCATCCGGCGGTCGATCTCCTCCACCAGCACGATCGCGTTCTTGAGCAGCAGGCCGGTCAGGCTGAGCAGACCGAGCAGCGCCACGAAGCCGAACGGCTGGCCGGAGATCGCCAGCCCGATGGTCACGCCGCAGATCGACATCGGCACCACCAGCCAGATCACCACCGGCTGGCGCACGCGGGAAAACAGCAGCACGGTCACCAGGATCATGCCCAGATACGGCAGCAGCAGCGTGCGCATCAGGGCCGTCTGCGCATCGCCGGAACTCTCGAATTCGCCGCCCCAGGTCAGGGTGTAGCCGGGCGGCAGCGGCATGGCTTCGATCGCCTCGCGGATGTCGGCATGGGCGTCGCTCGCCTCCACGCCGACCACCGGCTCGGCCTGCACGGCGATGGTGCGCACGCGATCGCGGCGCTGGATCGCGGCGTCCTCCTGCACCACGTCGACGCGATCGGCCACCTGGGCGATCGGGACGTAGGCCGTCGCGCCCGCGCTCCAGGCGAGGCGATCGAGCAGGCCTTCCGGCGCAGGGCGCTCGTCGTCCGGCGCGCGCAGCAGCACCTGGCGCTGCGCATCGCCCTCGCGCAGCACCGCCAGCGGCACGCCTTCGGTGGCCATGGTCAGCGCTTGGGCGATGTCCTGTCGGCCGAGTCCGGCCTCGGCCATGCGCTGCAGATCCAGCCGCGGCCGTAGCACGAGCTCGCGTTCGCCCCAGTCGTGGTGCACGTTCTCGAGCATCGGCGTGTCGCGGAAAATGGCCTCGGCACGCGCCGCGATCTCGCGCAGCGTCTCGCCCGAGGGACCGCTGAAGCGCGCCTCGACGCGCGCCTCGGACGCGCCGCCGAACATCAGCCGCGCCGCGTGCACGCGCAGCTCGGGGAAGCGCTCAACAGCTTCGCGATTGAGGCGGGTGAGCATGTCCTCGAGCACGTCGGCGTCGTCGACCAGCAGGATGACCTGCGCGAACGCGCTGTCGGGCATCGCCGGCGCGTAGGTCAGCATGAAGCGCGAGGCGCCCTGCCCCACGAACGCGACCCGGCTGCGCACCTCGGGAAACGCATCGGCCAGATAGTCCTCGACCTCGCGCACCGCGGCGTCGGTGGCGCGGATGTCGCTGCCCTGGCGGGTGTTGATGTCGACGAAGGCCATCGGCGTGGACGCGGGCGGAAAGAACGACTGCGGCAGGAAGCCGAATCCGACGACGCAGCCGATGGTCAGCAGTGTCGCCAGGGTCACGGTCAGGCCGGCGCGACCGAGCCGCGCATCGAGCATCCCGCGGAAGCGGTCGTAGAACCTGCCCTGGTAGGGGCTGTCGCCCGCATCGCCGTCGCCGTCGCGTCCGTCTTCGTCGTCGCGCTCGCGCGCGTCCTTCGACGCCAGCCACCAGTAGCCCAGCAGCGGCACCACGGTGATCGCCAGCACCCAGCTGAGCAGCAGCGAGATCAGGATCACCGAGAACAGCGAGAACAGGAATTCACCGGTGGTGTCCTGCGACAGGCCGATGCCGGCGAACGCGAGGATGCCGATGATGGTCGCGCCGAGCAGCGACCATTGCGTCAGCCGGACCGACTCGCGCGCCGCGCGCATCGCCGAGTGCCCCTGGCGCAGCCGCACCTGCATGCCGTCGCAGATCACCACAGCGTTGTCGACCAGCATGCCCATCGCGATCACCAGCGCCGCCAGCGACACGCGTTCGAGCTGCAGGCCCAGCAGATACATCGCCAGCAGCGTGCCGCCGACAGTCAGCAGCAGCACGCTGCCGATGATCACGCCGGCGCGCCAGCCCATCACCAGACACAGCACGCCGATCACGATGCCCAGTGACATCGCCACGTTGATCGCGAAGCTGGTCACCGCCGCGTCGACGACATCGGCCTGCTGGTAGATCGGATGCAGTTCGACGCCGAGCGGCAGGGTCGGCTCGAGCCGCGCCAGGGCCGCGTCGACGGCCTCGCCCACGTCGACGATGTTCACCGACGGCAGGCCGGCGACGCCGATGGTCAGCGCCTCGCGCCCGTCGTGGCGGATGATCTGGGCCGGCCGCTCGGCGAACTCGCGGCGGATCTGCGCGATGTCGCCGAGGGTCACCCGCGCATCGCCGCGCCCCACCGGCAACGTGCGCAGGGCCTGCAGCGTATCGAAGGCGCCGCCGGGCGCGACGCGCAGGTACAGGTCCTCGCTGCGCAGCCCACCGGCGTGCAGTTCGGTTTCCGCATCGGCCAGTGCGCCGGCGATCTCCTCGGGCGCGATGCGCAGCGCGGCGAGGCGCGCCTGCGGAATCTCGACGACGAACCGTTCCTCGATCGCGCCGGCGATCTCGACCTTGCCCACGCCCTCCACCGGCAGCAGGCCGCGGCGCAGGGTCTTGGCGGCCTCGTGCAGCTCGGTGCGGGTGAGGCCGTCGCCGGTCATCGCGTAGTACAGGCCGAAGACATCGCCGAAATCGTCGTTGACCACCGGCGCCTGCGCACCGGGCGGCAGACTGGCCGCGGTGTCGTTGATCTTGCGCCGCAGCTCGTCCCAGATCTGCGGAATCTCCTCGCTGGAATAGCGCTCGAGGATCTCCACCCGCAGCTCGGAATAGCCGGGCCGCGACGTCGTGCGCACCTGCTTGAGCTGGGTGAGCTGCTGGACCGCGCTTTCGAGCACGTCGCTGACTTCGCGCTCCACCTGTTCGGCGCTGGCGCCGGGGTAGATCGTGGTCACGACCGCTTCCTTGATCGTGAACTCGGGGTCTTCCAGCCGCTCGAGATTGAAATAGGCGAACACGCCGCCGACCAGGCAGGCGAGGATCAGCAGCCAGACATTGACCGGGTGGCGGATGGCGTAACGCGCGATCTCCATGCCGGGTCAGCGCCGGGTACGCGGTTCGACGACCTGGCCGGCCTGCACCAGGCGTGCACCGGCGACGACCACCTGCGCCGATGGCGGCAACTCGCCTTCGATGCGCGCATGCGTGCCTTCGATCGCGTGCACCCGCACCGGCACCGGCTGCGCAGCCCCGTCCTCGCCCACGGTCCATACCACCGCCTGACCGTCGGCCGCGCTCAGTACCGCGCTGGCCGGCACCCGGTGCTGGCCGGCAGCCAGCGTCGACGGCGCCGGATCGTCGATCGCGACCTGCACGGCCATGCCGGGCAGCACGTTGGCCCCCGGCGGCGGCGCGCCGCGCAGCGCCAGGCGGTAGGTGCGTGACTGCGCATCCGGCGCGGTCGCGTGTTCGCGATAGGCCAGCGTCATCGGCAGGCCGTCCAGCGCGAGCACGCGGCCACGCGCGACGAGTCCGGGGCCGAACGGCAGGCGCGCGGCATCGCGCTCGGGAATGTCGACGATGACCTCGATCACATCCGCATCCTGCATCCGCAGCACCGGCTGGCCGGCCGGGACCACGGTGCCGGCGGCGGCCAGCCTGCGCGCGACGACGCCTTCGTAGGGCGCGCGCAGGCGGGTGAAGCCGACCTGGCGCGCGGCGGCATCGCGGTTGGCGCGGGCACTGGCCAGTTGCGCCTCGGCCTGTTCCACCGCCGCCGGCGCGAGGATGCCTTCGTCGCGCAGGCCGCGGCGGCGGGCGACATCGGCCTCCATCGTGCGCAGCGCCACCTCGGCCTCGCGCAGCTGCAGGCGGTAGTCGGTGTCGTCGAGTTCGGCCAGCACCTGTCCGCGTTCCACGCGCTCGCCGTCACTGACCAGAAAGCGCGTGATGCGGCCATCGGCCTGGAACGCGAGTTCGGTGCCTTCGGCGGCCTCCACGCGCCCCGGGAAGCTCAGCATCCGGTCTTCGGATGCGCTCTCGACCGGCTGGACGATCACCGGGCGCGGCGGCGGTGGGGCTTCGGGCGCATCGCTGCAGGCGACCAGCAGGAAACCGAGGGACAACAGGAGAGGGACTCGCAAAACCACGCACCTGGGACTGGCCGACACCCGGCGGGGGCACAAGGGTCGCCCAAGCACCGCTGACGCCATGTGAACAGGCCAGGCCCGCGCGTGCCGGAGCCGGTGTCAGTCCGGGTGCGCGCCCGCGCCGCGCACGATGCAATGCCCACGGCAGCGCCGTGACCAGCAGCCAGACCGGCCGGGCCAGCGCAGGAATCAGGCTGGCGCTGCGGGCGCGTTGCGGAACCGGCGCGCGATTGGACGACCGTTTATCCCCGAGAATGGACATCGTCGTCGAGCGGGAGGGCAGGGTCTTTCGCGATGGTGCCGACCCATCACTACGCCGGCATCCGGGGCAATTGCCTGGTCATACCCCGTCGCCACTACGAGAATGTCTTCGACATCCCGGATGACCTCGGCAACGGGTTCTTTCGCGCCACGCGCCGCCTGGCGCAGGCGATGCGCAGCGCCTTCGGATGCGAGGGCATCTCCACGCGCCAGCACAATGGCCCGGCAGGCGACCAGGATGTGTGGCACTACCACCTGCACGTCTTCCCTCGCTACCCGAACGACCGGCTGCACGCCGGGCCGAAGACGCCGTACACCGCCGCGGAGCGCATCGCTGCGGCTGCCAGACTGCGCGCTGCGTTGCGGTAGCGTGCCGTAGCTGAACAGGCGTTCAGTTCCACTGTCACGCCGCGTGTGCAGGGCACCGAAGACACTCCAGCCACTCCCACACGCTGGAGATTCCAGATGACCAACAACTTCACCCGCATTCCCCTCGCCATCGCCCTGTCCTCCGCGCTGGCCTTTGCCGTCGGTTGCTCCAACGACCGCAATGCCGACGACCGTGCTGGCGTGACCAATGATCCGGCGGCACAGACGGCCGGTGCCACCGGCGACATGACGACCGCTGGCGACGTGCGCAACGATCCGGCCATGGACGGGACCAACCGCGACGGCCTCGGCGACGGCCGCAACTTCGACCAGCCGGTCGACGACACCTGGATCACCACCAAGGTGAAGTCCTCGCTGCTGGCCGAGTCGGACGTGTCCGGCCTGGACATCAACGTGGACACCCTCAACGGCGTGGTGACGCTGCGCGGCCAGGTGGACAGCCAGGCCCAGATCGACACGGCCACCCGCATCGCGCGCGACATCGAGGGCGTTACCGACGTCCAGACGAGCGGTCTGACGGTCCGCACCAACCGCTGATGCCGCGAGCGTCGGCTCGGCCTTACCGGCCGGACCGCGCATCAGGAGGGTGGTTCATGCCGCACACTTCCGGGTGTGCGGCATTTTCATGTGTTTCGTCCAGTGTCCCGCGCGCGCAGCGCGTCGGGCTCAGCCGTGCCGATCCACCAGCAGCACGAAGCCGCCCAGTTGCGAGCCCATGCCGATGGCGAGGCTGCGTTCGCGGTCGGCGGCAAGCGTTGCGATCGGCACCGACGTGTCCGGCGGCAGCGCGCGGTAGCTGGCGTCGTCGGCCAGCACGTCGTGCACCAGATAGCCCATCAGCACGTTGACCATTTCGCCCAGCGCATCCTGCGCGAGGTCGTCGTCGAACAGGTCAGGGCTGATGCGCAGCAGCGCGCAGGCCAGGGCGCGTGCGGCGGGCAGGTCGCTGGCCAGCGCGATGCCCAGCGGGCGGTCGCCCTCCACGCGCACGTGCGCAACGATGGGCCAGCTGTCGAGTTCTTCCGGTGCCAGCACTTCGGCCGGCAAACACTGGCTGCCGAGCATGCGCGGAAACAGCCGCGCGCACAGGCCGACCGCGCTGTTGGCCAGATCGCCCAGCGGGTGGGCGGCCAGTTCGCTTTCGAATGCGTGCCGGGCGTCTTCCTGGCTGGCGCGGTGCAGCGCAAGTTCCGCCTCCAGCCGATCGGGGTCGATCGCGCCCTGTTCCAGCAGCACGTCGCCCAGCATCCGCCGGCCGGCCTTCTGCGCGTCGAGCAGCGCGTCGAGCTGCGCCCGGTCGAGCGCGCCCATCTCCAGCGCGATGTCGCCGAAGCGCCGGTCCTCCACGCGCTGGCGCTGGTGGATGCGGCGCGCCTGCGCGGCGTCCAGCAGGCCCTGTCGCACGGCCAGTTCGCCCAGCAGCGGGTTGGACGCGCGTTGCGCTTCGATCGCCGCCAGCAGCTGCGCCGCGGTGATGACGCCACGCTCCAACAGGAACTGGCCGAGGAATTTCGCTGCCATCGTGTGATCTCTACAGGGAAACGTCGGCACCGCCCTCAGGCGAGCGCCTCGCGAAGCACGCGGTCCATCGCGTCGGTGTCGATGGGCTTCTGCAGGTAGGAGCGCGCGCCGAGGCGCAGGCACGCCTCGATGTCGCGCTGCGCGCCCAGCGAGCTGAGGATCACCACGCGCGCCTGCGGATCGAGTTCGAGGATGCGTGCCAGCGCCTCGCGACCGTCGCATTCCGGCATCACCAGGTCCAGCAGCACCAGGTCCGGGCGCAGCGCCTCGTACTGGCGGATCGCCTCGAGGCCGTTGCCGGCCTCGCCCGCCACCGCGAAGCCCGCTTCGTCCAGCTGGCCCGCCGCGAGCATGCGCAGCGCACGCGAGTCGTCGCACAACAGCACGGTCGGTCGATCGCTCATCAGTGTCTCCTCGTCGGGGTGCAAAGCCCACTGGCCGTGGTTCGATAGCGACCGCCGCGCAGGATGCTTGAGGGCTGGCATCCGGCCGGGGTCGCACGGCGGGGCATGGCCGCCTGCGCATCCTCGACCCACAGGGCGTCCAAGCGCGCATCATCCGAAGCCGATGTGCCGCACACGCCCGCCAGCATCAGCACGGCGGGCCCGCACCGGTCCGGCGGATCAGCGCTGGCGTCGCAGGCGCCCCCTTCCATGTCCGAACCGTGAGGCCAGGCTTCCTCTCTCCTGTATAACGCCAGCTGATCCCATCCGGATGCATGCAGAAGAACGGATGGCAGGGTGTGCGCGTTCCTTCGACGGGCGGGGTGCCTGCCCGCGGGATCTTCCCGGTACGTCAACACGTGGATTGCAGGAGCGACGATGAACACCCGGTCCGGTCTTCTCATCCTGATCGCAGCCGTGGCAGCGGGAGTCGTCGGTTATCTGGGCGTCTCCGGCGGTGATGGCGCAGGCGATGACACAACGGCGGATACCGCGCCGGGCGGTGGCCACCCCGGAGTCCCCGATGTGCGCAATGCTTCGGGTCAGCGAGTCGCACCGCGACCCGTGACAGCCCGTGAGGCCCGGGATGCCGCGGCGTGACGGCAACCGCTGATGGCATTGCCGCGCCATCCCCGGGCGCCGCCGGCCGCGGCGGATGGATGGCCGCCCCCGCGACGCAGCCGCCCCCGGGCTTCGCCCTCCACCGGCGTCGGGCATCATGGCCGCCTGTTTGCAGATGGACCACCGGATGGGCAGGCACGCCTCATCGACGCGGACGCGCCCGCGCCTCCAGTTGCGACCGGGCTGACGATGGGCCCGGCTGATCGACGCACCGTCGCTGCCCGCATGTGGCGCGCATTGCGTGGCCTGCTCGTTCTCATCGTGGCCGCGTGGGGCGCGCTGGCGCTGTGGTTCCAGCTGCCCGGGCCGTGGCCGCTGCGTGCGCTGGTGATCACCGGATGGTGCGCGCTTGGCGTGCTCGCGATCGTGCGGCCGCAACGCCCGGGCCGCCGGATGCCGGGCGTGGCGTTCGCGGTGGCCTTCGTCGTGATGCTCGGCTGGTGGAGCACGCTGGCACCTTCGCACGATCGCGACTGGGCCGACGATGTCGCCCGCCTGCTCGAGGCCCGGGTGGACGGTGACCGCCTGACCCTGCACAACGTGCGCAACTTCGAATGGCGCAGCGAGACCGACTACACCACGCGCTGGGAAACCCGCAGCTACGACCTCGACCGCCTCGAATCGGCCGACCTCATCCTGTCCTACTGGATGGGTCCGCACATCGCGCACACGCTGGTGTCGTTCGGCTTCGAGGACGGGGAGCAACTGGTGTTCTCGCTGGAGATCCGCAAGGAGCGCCACGAAGGCTTCTCCGCCATCGGCGGGTTCTTCCGGAAGTTCGAGCAGGTGATCATTGCCGCCGACGAGCGCGACATCGTGCGCACGCGCAGCAACGCCCGCGGCGAGGACGTGTACCTGTACCGCCTGCGCATGGCACCGGAAGCGGTGCGCGCGCTGTTGCTGGGCTATATCGACAGCAGTGCCGAGCTGCGCCACGCGCCACGCTTCTACAATACGCTGACCAGCAACTGCACCACGATCATCTACCGCCTGGCACGCCACATCGCGCCGACGTTGCCGGTCGATTACCGCCTGCTGCTGTCGGGCCATTTCGCCGAATACGCGTACGACCACGGCGGGCTGACGCCGGGCCATGACTACGCCGGACTGCAGGCGCGCGGGCATATCAACGCGCGCGCGCTCGCCAGCGACGCAGCGGCCGACGACCCTTCGGCGTTCTCGCGCGCGATCCGGCGCGGCGTCCCGGGCATTGCGCAGGAACATGAAAAAGATGACGAGTAGCCGCCTGCGCCAGTTCGCGCTGTTGTTGCTGGCACTGGCCGCGCTCGGCCTCGGCGGCTGCGCGACGGTCGAGGTGCGCTCGCAGGATGCCAGCGAGTACGTCGCCTCGCGCCGCGGCGACATGCTCACCACCGGCAGGCCAAGCGCCGCCACCGTCGAGACCATCCGCGTGGCCGGGCTGGAGGAATCGGCGTGCGCGGCGCCGGGACCTGCGTGCATCGCCGCGCTGGCGGCGCTGCCGGGCATCAGCGAGGAGCGCAGGCTGGCGGCGCTCGCCGAGCTGTGGCTGCAGCAGGCGATGGATGCGCCGAACGGGTCCGCGCCGGTCGCCCCCTGGCTGGAGACCGCCCGCCACGCCTACGCCTACCTGTTCTTCAGCGAGCGCAGCCCCGGCGAGCGTGCCTTCGAGGACCGCCAGACCCAGGTGCGCGACTACTACAACTACGCCACCCAGCGGGCCGGCATCGCCGTGTTCGACGTACTGGCGACGCGCCGCCGGGAGACGGGTGCGCCAACGCCGGCCACCCTGGAACTCGAGGGCTGGACGGTCCGGATCGATTTCGGCGCGGTGCGGTTGCCGGCCGGTCTGGACTTCCCGAAGGCGCTGGTGCCGGCCACCACGCTGGCCTTCGAAGGGCTGCGCAGCACCTACCGGCGCGAGGGCTTCGGCGCGGAGCTGGTCGCGGTGATGGGCGATGACGTGATGGCCACGATGCCGTCATCGCCGGCACAGGCCGAGCCGCCGGGCTGGAGCGAGATGCCATCCCCCGGCATGACCCTGCTGTTCCGCTTCCCCGGCGACGACCTCGCCGCGATCCTGTCCACCCGCGAGGTGCGCGTCAGCGCGCACGACCCGTACCGCGATACCGACATCGAACTCCACGGCCAGCAGGTGCCGCTGGCGGCCAACTTCACCGCGGGCTACGGCCTGTGGCTGGCGCGCTCCGGCTTCGCCCGGCAGTCGCTGCGCACCCTCCTGGGCCGCGAGGACGGCATCGACCGCCCACATCTGTACCTGATGCAGCCCTTCGATCCGGACCGCCGGATCATCCTGATGATCCACGGCCTGGCCAGCAGCCCGGAAGCCTGGGTCAACGTCGCCAACGAGGTGATGGGCGATGCCACGCTGCGGCGCCACTTCCAGGTCTGGCAGGTCTACTACCCGACCAATGCGCCGATCGGGCTCAACCACGTCGCGATCCGCCGCATCCTCGGCGAGGCGCTGCGTCATTTCGACCCCACGGGCACCGCCGCCGCCTCGCGCGACATGGTGCTGATCGGCCACAGCATGGGCGGGGTGATCGGGCGGCTGATGGTGTCGTCCTCCGGGGACATGCTGTGGGACCAGCTCATCGAAGCACGCGACATCGACGACGGCCGCCTGCAGCGCGTCGAGCGGCGGCTGGGACCGGCGCTGCGCTTCGAGCCCGTGCCCGCGATCTCGCGCGCGATCTTCATCGCCACGCCGCATCGCGGTACCGAGGTCGCCGGCAACCGCCTCGGGCGCTGGGTCTCGCGGCTGGTGCGCCTGCCGCTGACGGTGCTGGAAGGGCTGGGCGACGTGCTCGAGGACCTTGCCGGGCCCGGACCCGCCAGCGGCCGCGCGCCGCCGCGGGTGCCCAACAGCATCGACAACCTCAGCCAGGACGATCCGTTCGTGCGCGCCGCGGCGTCACTGCCGATCTCGCCGCGCGTGCGCTACCACTCGATCATCGCGCAGCGCAACGCGGCGATTCCGCTGGAGGCATCGGACGACGGGCTGGTGCCCTATCGCAGCGCGCATCTCGACGGCGCGGTGTCGGAGAAGGTCATCACCTCCGGCCACAGCGTGCAGGAGACCGCGCCAGCGATCCTGGAGCTGCGCCGCATCCTGCACGAGGATCTGCGCGACGCCGGCGTGATGCCGCGCGTGCGCTGAGGCACGCCGTCTTCGCAGGCGCGCGGTCGGGCATGCAGTAAGGTCGTCGCTCGCCCTCATCCCCAAGGCCACCATGACCAGGTTGTTGTTGCCCGTGCTGCTGACCGCGTTCGCTTTCGACGCCATGGCCCAGGCGCCCGTGGCGGCCCCACCCGAACGCTCGCCCTGGGGCATCGGCGTGGCGGCGGCGGTGTCCGACAGCCCGTATGCGGGTGAGGGCACGCGGGTCATCCCGATTCCGCTGCTGTCCTACGAGGGCGAGCGGTTCTACTTCCGCGGCGTCACCGCGGGCTGGCGGTTCGTCGACACGCCGACGTTCGAGTTCTCCGCACTGGCGAAGGCGCGTTTCGACGGTTTCGATGTCGATGACGACCTCGACCGCGGGCAGCTGGCGCGCAATGGCATCGATGCCGACCTGCTGGAGGACCGCGACCGCGGGCTCGATGTGGGCGTGGGCATGGAATGGAGCGGCCGCGCCGGCGAGCTGCAGCTGGAGCTGCTGACCGATGCCACCGACCGCAGCGGCGGCCAGGAGGCCTCGCTGCAGTACGGCTATCCGCTGCGCGTGGGCGGTGGCGTGCTGACGCCGATCGCCGGCGCGACCTGGTGGTCCGGCGACCTGGCCGACTACTACTACGGCACGTTGCGCGAGGAAGTCGCGCGTGGGGTGGTCGATTACCGGCCGGGCGCGGTGACCATGCCGCATGCCGGGGTGTCGTTCTTCCGGCCGCTGGGGACCACGTGGTCGCTGGTCGGCTCGCTGCGCTACAGCCATCTGCCCGATGCGATCACTGACAGCCCGCTGGTCGACCCCGGCACCGATGGCAGCGTGTCGATGTTCATCGGTGTGTCGCGCGGCTTCACCCCGTGGTGGCTGCGTCGCCGCTGACCTGCACGGCCACGTGATCGGGTGCGGCGCAGGCTGGTGCGCGGTGGACCAGCCACCGCAACGGAGACCCGCGATGACCACGCCACAGACACGCGACAGCATGAAGAAGTCGCAGCAGGAGAAGGCCCCGGCGCGCACCCCGCGCGAGCAGGATGCGGGGAAGCTGTCGAACCCGGGCGAGGGCGACAGGTCGCAGAAGCGCCAGGGCGGTCACTGACCGCGGTGCGCGAGGGCGGGCGAACCTACGCCCGCGATGCTCAGAACTCCGCCTGTCCCGGCAGCAGTGCGCGCAACTCGGTGTCGGTGAGGTTGCGCCATTGCCCGGGTTTCAGGTGTGCCAGCTTCACCGGCCCGATGCGCACCCGCACCAGCTGCTTCACCCGCAGGCCGAAATGCGCGGCCATCAGCCGCACCTGGCGGTTGAGCCCCTGCACGAGGGTGATGCGGAAGCCGAACTTCCCCAGCGGGCCGGTGCGGCACGGCAGCGTGGTCTGCCCGTGCACCGGCACGCCGCGGGCCATGCCGCGCAGGATCTCGGGGGTGACCGGATGGTTCACGGTCACCAGGTATTCCTTTTCCAGCTTGTTCTCGGCACGCAGGATGGCGTTGACGATGTCGCCGTTGCTGGTCATCAGGATCAACCCTTCGGAATCCTTGTCGAGCCGGCCGATCGGGAAGATGCGTTCGCGGTGGTCGACGAAGTCGACGATGTTGCCCTTCACCGATGACTCGGTGGTGCAGGTGATGCCCACCGGCTTGTTGAGCGCGATATAGACGTGCCGGCGCTTGCCGGGCGCGGCCGTGCGCTGCTGCAGCGGCTGGCCGTCGATCAGCACGGTGTCGCCGTCACCCACTTCCGAACCGACACGGCCGCGCTGGCCGTTCACCGTGACCCGGCCCTCGGCGATCAGCCGGTCGGCCTCGCGCCGCGAGCAGTAGCCGGTGTCACTGATGTGCTTGTTCAGGCGCATGGAGTGCGTTGGCGTGGCGGTGGCGAAAGGCGCGCAGTCTGGCAGATGCCGCGGCCGGGGTCATCGACGGGGCAACAAAAAACCCCGGGCTTTCGCCCGGGGTTTTCGTCACCGCTTGCGCGGTAGAGGTCGAGTGGAACTTACTCGGCCTGGACTTCTTCGGCCTGCAGGCCCTTCTGGCCCTGCGCAACCTTGAACGAGACCTTCTGGCCTTCCTGGAGCGACTTGAAGCCGCTGCCCTGGATCGAACGGAAGTGGACGAACAGGTCGTCGCCGCTCTGCGGGGTGATGAAGCCGAAGCCCTTGGCGTCATTGAACCACTTGACGGTACCGGTTTGACGATCAGACATGGTGTTACTCCTTGGATCAGTTGAGGATGCACGGCCCGCGGTGTGCGGTGCCGGACTGTATCGAGCAAGGGGTAACGCGAAGCGATGGAGCGGATCGTCTGGAAAGGCCGCTTTCGCGACCCTGGAACCTGTGATCTACCGCATCGGAGCCACGATGTACCGTGATCCCGCTTTGAACAGTGGGTGCACCTTAGCGCACTTCCGCACCGGTGGGTGGAATTTGTTTGCGAGGGCATTCCGGGTGCGCCTTCAGGTTCATCGTGGTGACGATGGGCAAGCCGGATCCCAGCCCGGAGCATGGGTGGGCGCACCGACGACCCATGCCACGGTGGAAATACGTCTTCCACGAAAACGGCACCCGGCAACGCGCATCTGCGTATGCCCTAGGTCTCGAGCTCGATCACCGCGTCCAGCCGATCCGACGGCACCATATATCCGCCCGCTTCCACGGCGGCGCGCACGTCGAGCAGCTGCACTTCCAGCTCACCGAGTTCATCGGCCTCCGCCACCGCGACGATATGGATGCAGCGTGCGTTGAACCACTCCCAGAACTGGCGGAACGTCCGGCCGTGCCAGTGCTCGTGGCGGATGCCGGTGTAGAGCTCGCTGACGGCAATGGTGAGCTGGTCGCGCATGGCGGCTCCGGGTGCTGCGGGATGGCGATTGTGCCCGGTCCCACCCCGCAACCTGCGATCATGCGCGCATGACCGAATCGCTTCCGTTCAACCAACTCGCGCTGTCGCCGGCCCTGCTGCAGGGCGTGGAGGCACTGGGCTACACCTCGATGACGCCGGTGCAGGCGCAGGCGCTGCCGGCGATCCTCGAGGGCCGCGACGTGATCGCGCAGGCGCCGACCGGCAGCGGCAAGACCGCCGCGTTCGGCCTCGGGCTGCTGGCACGGCTGGATCCGGCGCGCATCAAAACCCAGTCATTGGTGCTGTGCCCGACGCGCGAGCTCGCCGACCAGGTCGGCAAGCAGCTGCGCAGGCTGGCCGTCGGCATCCCCAACCTCAAGGTGTCGATCCTGTGCGGCGGGATTCCGTTGGGCCCGCAACTGGCATCGCTGACGCACGATCCGCATGTGGTGGTCGGCACGCCCGGCCGTATCCAGGAGCTGGTGAAGAAGAAGGCGCTGCATCTGGATGGCGTGCGCACGCTGGTGCTCGACGAGGCCGACCGCATGCTCGACATGGGCTTCGAAGAGGCGATCCGCGACATCGCCAGACGCGTGCCGAAGGATCGCCAGGGCCTGCTGTTCTCGGCGACGTTCCCCGAGGCGATCCGCGCACTGGCCAACGCGATGCTGCGCGACGCGGCGGAGATCAGCGTCGATGGCGGCGCGCAGCCAGCAACGATTGCCCAGCTGTTCTTCGAGGTCGACCCGGCACGCCGTGCGCCTGCCCTTGCGGCGCTGCTGCTGCGGTTCCAGCCGGAATCGACGGTGGTGTTCTGCAACACCCGCGCCGACACCGTGGAGGTGGTCGGTTCGCTCACCCATTACGGCTTCACCGCGCTGGCCCTGCATGGCGACATGGAGCAGCGCGACCGCGACGAGGTGCTGGTGCAGTTCGCCAACCGCAGCTGCAGCGTGCTGGTGGCCAGCGACGTCGCCGCGCGCGGGCTGGATGTCGAGGACATCGGCGCGGTGGTGAACTACGAACTGCCCACCGATGCCGACACCTACCTGCACCGCATCGGCCGCACCGGGCGCGCCGGCCGCGATGGCCTTGCGCTGAGCCTGTGCACGCCGCGCGAGCTGCCGCGCGCGACGATGATCGAGGAGGCACAGGGCCAGCGGCTGCGCTGGGAAACGCTGCAGCCGCTGTCGGGCAGGGCCGCCAACGTGCCGCCGGCGGCCATGGCCACCCTGCGCATCGATGCCGGCCGCACCGACAAGCTGCGCGCGGGCGACATCGTCGGTGCACTGACCGGCGAAGCGAAGCTGCACAAGGACGCGATCGGCAGGATCGATGTGTTCGCCACCCGCAGCTATGTCGCCATCGCGCGTCGGCAGGCGGACAACGCACTGTCGGCCCTGCGCCAGGGGAAGATCAAGGGACGGAAATTCCGCGTCAACCGGCTGTAGACGGCGCCCCCGTACGGCCGGCAGGTGGATGACGATGGCTACGGAAGACAGGTATCGCCCGATCAGTTGCGACTTCCACGACATCCTGGAAGCCGCGGCGACGACAGGCAGGCCGGTGACCGTCGAGTTCTGTGATCTGCAGGCCGCCATCGTGCAGCGGCAGGCGAGGATCGGCGACCTCGTCACCCGCGACGGCGGCGAATACCTGCTGCTCGACACCGGCGACAGCATCCGCCTTGACCGCATCGTGTCCATCGACGGCATCCGGCTCGGGGACTATCCCGGTAACGGATAGACCCGCGCAGGCGCCAGCGCAACGGGATCCCGCAGCGGTTGCCATGGCGACGTTTGTCGCGGCGACCTGCGCGTTCGATATCCGCATCACCTCGGGTCGGCCCCAGTTCCGGTGCGGTGCGCGGATGCCTAGTCTGCTGCGCGTCCATCCGGAGCCTTCCGATGCTCGACGCGATCAATCCGCTGGCGCAGTCGCCGCTGCACCCTTTCCAGGCCATGAAGCCGATGTCCGCACTCGATGCCGCGGCGTCGGGTCTCGATCTCGAACGCCATCTTGCCGACCTTGCCGACAGCGGCGCGCTGCCGGACTTCCTCGGCCAGGTCGATGACGCCATCGCACTTGCCACGCAGTCGCCGGTGTTCGGTGAGCAGCTCGACCCGCTGCTGGGCCGCATCCACGCCGCACTCGAGGGCATGTCCACGCGCGGGCTCGACGCCGCGACGCGCGAGACGCTCGACGCCACCATCGAGCGCCTGGGCGACCACCTCGGTGCCGAGGGTCCCGATGCGCCCGACGGCACCGGGCAGGTGCCCGGTGGCGGCCTCGAGGCACACGAGGACGCCGGCGGGCATCTGATCGAACGTCATGTCGGCAAGAGCGAGGAGTGGCTGGTCGACCGCGTGCGCCGCGAGAACATCAGTGCCGCGTCCAGCTTCGTCGACCTGCCCACCGCCGAGCACTTCGTATCGGCGACCATCGGCGAGCACCAGGACCGCATCGATGCCTGGCTCGACGGCCAGGGCGGCAACCGCCTGGTGGTGGATGCGAACTTCGATGCCAGCACCGGCATCTCGGTGAAACGTGGCGACAGCGACGCTACCGATGTCCATTCGGTGCGGCTGGTGCTGGAGCGGTCGGACCGTCTGGACATCGGCTATAGAATCGTCACCGGTTATCCGACACCGCCCTGAGCGCCGAGCCGATGAGCGATTACCCCCACCTCGAGAACTTCCTGGCCGCGTATTTCCACCAGGACTGGCAGACCGAACACGCCAAGCCTGAAGGGGTGATCGACTACTACCGCGAGTCGGAATCACCGGCGCAGGTCGAGGCGGCGGCCGAAGACATCGCACGGCTGTTGTCACACGACCACGACGAGGCCGCGCTCGGCGCCATCGCACGCGACATGGGTTGCGAATACGATCCCACGGAGGACGGCGCCACCTGGCGCGCCTGGCTCCAGCGGCTCCACGACCTGCTGCTCGGCAAGGGCTGAACCCGTCGCCCCGTCCGCAAGCGGGGCGGCAATGGCTCGGCGCGCGCGCTACCGCACCAGCTGCAGGAAGTGCAGATGGCGCTGGTACTGGTCGAGGACGTCGTGGATCAGTGCCTCGCGGCGCCAGCCCATCACGTCATATCCCTGTCCGCCCTCGCGCAGGTGCACCTCGGCGCGGTAGTCGACATCGTCGGTGTCGCGTTGCTGGCGGCGCGGGTCGGACAGGATGAAGCTCGGCGGCTCGTAGGCCTGCGGGCGCACCGAGTAGAAGAAATCCATCTCCGCGCCGTGGCCCACCTCCACCCAGACGCGGCCGTCTTCACCGGCCTCCACGCGCGCGTCCAGCCCCTGCTGGCGCAGTTCCTGCGCGACCTCCTCCAGCGCCGGGCGCACCTGTGAGTCGATGAAGGCGCGCACCTCGGCCAGGGTCGGGTGGCGCACCAGCGCCTGCAGGCGCGCCTTCCAGTTCTCGCCGCCGAGGCCCGCCGGCAGCAGCCGGGCTTCACGCGTGCTGCGCTGCTTCACCATCTCCAGCTGCATCGCCCGCAGCAGGCCCCAGCACATCAGGATCATCACCACGGTGAAAGGCAGGGCACTGGCGATGGTCGCCGCCTGCAGGGCTTCCAGGCCGCCGGCGATCAGCAGCGCGATCGCCACCGCGCCCACCAGCAGCGCCCAGAAGATCCGCTGCCAGGTCGGCGACTGTTCCTCGCCGCGGCTGGTCAGCATGTCGATCACCAGCGAGCCGGAATCGGCCGAGGTCACGAAGAAGATCACCACCAGCAGCACCGCGAGCGCCGAAGTGAGCGACGACAGCGGGAACTCCTCGAGGAAGCGGAACAGCGCCACCGAGGTGTCGGCGGCGACCGCATCGGCAAGCCCGGCCACGCCCTGCACGATCACCAGGTGCAGGGCGGTGTTGCCGTACACGGTCATCCACAGGAAGGTGAACCCCAGCGGCACCAGCAGCACGCCAAGCACGAACTCGCGCACCGTGCGCCCGCGCGAGATGCGCGCGATGAACATGCCCACGAACGGCGACCACGCGATCCACCAGCCCCAGTAGAACAGCGTCCAGCCGCCGAGCCAGCTGGTCGGCTCGTAGGCATAGAGGTTGAACGTCATCGCGAACAGACTGGAGATGTACATGCCGGTGTTCTGCACGAATGCCTGCAGCAGGTGCGCGGTCGGCCCCATCACCAGCACGAACGAAAGCAGCGCCACCGCCATCAGCATGTTGATCTCCGACAGCCGGCGTACGCCGCGGTCCAGTCCCGACACCACCGAGCCGGTGGCAATCAGCGTGATCACGGTGATCAGCACGACCTGCATGGTCACGTTGACCTCGACGCCGAACAGGTAATCGAGGCCGGTATTGATCTGGATGACGCCGACCCCCAGCGAAGTGGCGAGGCCGAACATCGTGCCCAGCACCGCGAAGGTATCGACCGCATGGCCGATCGGCCCATGGATGCGCTCGCCGATCAGCGGATACAGCGCCGAGCGGATGCGCAGCGGCAGGCCGTGGCGGTAGGCGAAGTAGGCCAGCGACAGCGCGACCACCGCGTAGATCGCCCAGGCATGCACGCCCCAGTGGAAGAAGGTGATGCGCATCGCGCTGCGCGCCGCGGCGATCGTGCGCGCGTCGCCGACCGGCGGATCGGCGTAATGCATGATCGGCTCGGCCACGCCGAAGAACATCAGGCCGATGCCCATGCCTGCGGCGAACAGCATCGCGAACCAGGTGCGGTAGCCGTAGTCCGGCCGGCTGTGTTCCGGACCCAGCCGCAGCCGGCCGAAGCCGCTCAGCGCCAACGTGACCACGAACACCAGGAACCCGGCGACGGCGGCGACGGTGAACCAGCCGGCGTCATCGGCCACCCAGCGCTGCGCGCCCTGGAACAGGGTTTCCATGCGCGCGGGGATGACGAACGACAGCAGCACCAGCAGCAGCACCAGGCCGGCAGACGGCAGGAACACCGGCCACAGCACATGCGCGAAGCGCCCACGGGAGGCGGGTGTCCCCTCGGAAGGGTTCATGGCGGCCCTCGATGCAATGGCGACGACCGCACGATGCCGCGACGGCCGTGAGGGCGACGGTGTGGGACGAGGGCCAGGGCGGGCCGCGGCTGCCTTATCGCCAGGTCGGGACACCGGGGCGCGTCATGCTCCGTGCCTGGGCTAACCTGCGCTGCCGCCCTGCCCGGTGCCGCCATGCGCACGCTGTCCGCAACCCTCTCCGCCATCGCCCTGCCACTGCTGCTTGCCGCCTGCGCCGGCGGCACGCTGCGCATCGACGACAGCCATCCGGCCGCGGTGCAGGCCAGCCGCGTGCAGCACCTGGTGCTGCACTACACGGTGGCCGACTTCGAGGAATCACTCGACATCCTGACCGGCCACGAGCGCGGCGTGTCGGCGCACTACCTGGTGCGCGACGATCCGGTGCGCATCTACCGGCTGGTACCGGAAGAACGGATGGCGCGGCATGCGGGCGAGAGCTACTGGCACGGTGCGACCGCGCTCAATGCCTCGTCGATCGGCATCGAGATCGTCAACACGGGTTGGGCGGATTCGCCGGAGGGTCGCGTATACGCGCCGTACCCGCAGGCGCAGATGGATGCGGTGATCGCGCTGGTGCGCGACATCGTCGCCCGCCACGAGATCGCCCCGTCGCGTGTGCTCGGCCATGCCGACATCGCACCGGGGCGCAAGCAGGATCCGGGGCCGATGTTTCCGTGGAAACAGCTCGCCGATGCCGGCCTGGTGCCGTGGCCGGACCCGCAGCAGGTGGCGCAACGGCTGGCCGTGTACCACGCGCAGCCGCTGCCGGATCCCGGGTGGTTCCAGCAGCGGCTGGAAGCTGCGGGCTACCGGGTGCCGCGCAGTGGCGAACTCGACACGGAAACGCGCGACGTGATCAGCACCTTCCAGATGAAGTACCGCCCGGCCGACATCGGCGGCGAGCCGGATGCGGAAACCGCCGCACTGCTGGACGTGGTGTCGACGCCCGGCGGCACGCGGGTGGCGGATCCGCCGTCACGCTGACAGGCGACGACGTGCGTGCGCTCGCGCGGACTACTCGCCCTGGTACTGCTTTTCCTCGACCAGCGCCGAGCCGGCAACACGGTTGATCTCGTTCTTGACCTGCACGCGCTCGCCGTTGGTGGCGTAGACGCCACGCGCAAGCTGGATGAAGCGGTCGTCGAAACGTTGCGCGGCCTCGCACTCGCGCAGCGCGTCCTGGATCTCCCACATCCGCGCGTTGATCGCATGCAGCCGGGTCTTCAGCCCGCCGAGCACCGGCTGCCGCGACTGCTGCGCCTCCCACAGCGGCTGCAGGCCGTCGAGCTCGGCGCGCACGTTGCTGCGCTTGGCCTCGTCGTCGATGCGCTCGGCCTTGAGTTCGAGGATGGTGATCTTGTCGACGAGCTCGCCGATGGACACGGGCGTGAGGATGGTATGCATCGCGAAGGCGGGAAACGGGGGCGCGCCATGATAGCCCGTGGCCGCCATGCGACCGGATTCACCCCGCCGTGAGTCGGGCTCCGCGAAGGTCGTGCGCATGGAAGCGCCGACGCTGTACCTGGTCCACCTCGACCCGCCGCCGGCCGACGGCGAGGCCATGGCCCACGGGTTCGAGCTGGCGCCGGGGCTGTACGTGGTGAGCAGCTGGGACACGCGGTCGCGGCTGTACCACGCGGTGAAGCACCGCTGGCGGCCTCATCGCCTGCTGGTGGCGCCGCTGGCGGACGCACCGAAGTTCCACGGCATGGCGCCCGGTGCACTGAAGTGGGTGCGCGGGCAGGTGGAATGAACGCTGGAGCCGCCGCCACCCCGGCGACATACTGCGCGGAGCCCTTCGACAGGAAGCACCGCATGGCTGGATCCGGCTGGTCACGTCGCCAACTGCTTGCAGCGCTCGGCGCCGTGGGGACCTGCGCGCTGCTGCCGTCGGTGCGTGCGGGTACGCCGCAGGCATTGCTGCTGCGCGATGTAAGGCTGGTCGATGGCACGGGTGCACCGGCGCGTGCCACCGACGTGCTGGTGCGAGACGGGCGCATCGCGCAGGTCGGTCGTGCAGCTGCGCGTGCACCGCGCGGTACACGGGTGGTGGAAGGCGGTGGCCGCGTGCTGGCGCCGGGCTTCATCGACCTGCACGTGCACGGGGATCCGCTGGAGGCGTCGTACGCCAGCTTCCTCGCCATGGGTGTGACCACCGTGGTGCTGGGCCAGGACGGCAGCAGCCCGGCCGGCGCCGCTGCCGGCGGGTTGCGCGGATGGTTCGATGCGGTCGAGCGCGCGGGGCCGGACATCAACGTGGCCGCGCTCGCCGGCCATGGCACGCTGCGCCGGCAGGCCGGCATCGCCGATGACAGGCGCGAGCCCGACGCCACCGGCATCGCGCGGATGCGCGAACTGCTGGGCGCGGACCTCGATGCAGGCGCCTTCGGCATGTCCACGGGCCTGGAATACGTGCCCGGCATGTACGCCGGCGCCGCGGAACTGTCGGTGCTCGCCCGCGCGGTGGCCGCGCGCGATGGCGTCGCCATGAGCCATATGCGTTCGGAGGACGACGACCGCGTGGAGGCCTCGCTGCGCGAACACATCGACGCCAGCCGCCCGGCGCGCACGCACGTGTCGCACCTGAAGGTCGTGTACGGGCAGGGCGGGTCGCGCGCGGAGCGGCTGCTCGCGGCGCTCGATGCGCACCGCCGCGCCGGCGTGGAACTCACCGCCGATGCCTACCCCTATGTGGCCAGCTACACCGGCGTCGGCATCCTGTTTCCGGACTGGGCACTGCCGCCGCACGACTACGCGCAGGTGCTGGCCACGCGTCGCGACGAACTGCGCGACGCGCTGGTCGAGCGCATGAGCCGGCGCGGCGGGCCGCAGGCGCTGCTATTCGGCAGTGGCCCGCACGCAGGGCGCACCCTTGCGCAGGTGGCCGATGCGATGGAGTTGGCGTTCGCCGATGCGCTGCTGGAGATCGGCCCGCGCGGCGGCAGCGCGGCGCATTTCGTGATGGACGAGGCCCTGCAGGCGCGGCTGCTGCGGGATCCGCACGTGGCCATCGCCAGCGACGGTGGGCCGGGCATGCGCCATCCGCGCGCCACCGGCACCTTCGCGCGCTGGATCGAGCAGACCGTCGCCGGCAGCGGGGTCGCGCTGGAAGAAGCGGTGCGCAAGGCCACCGCATTGCCCGCCTCCATCCTGCGCCTGCCCGACCGCGGCATCGTGCGCCCCGGGGCGATCGCCGACCTGGTGCTGTTCGAGCCGTCACGGGTGCGGGCGCGCTCGGACTACATCGATCCGTTCGCGCATGCGCAGGGTTTCGACCTCGTCGTCCTCGCCGGCGTGCCGGTGTTCGAGCAGGGCGAACGCACGGGGCGTGCGGGGCAGGTGCTGCGATCCATGTTGCGGTGACAACGGCGCATTCGGCATTCGGCATGCTCCCGGCCAAGTGTGGCTGCAGGCACCCGGTTGATCGGCCGTCTCCGGAGCAGCGCCGCTCTTCCAACTCCGGGCCATGTCGTATGGCTGAAGTGGCTCCGTTCGCGCGAAAGCCGGAGTGCGGGACGCGTTGATGGAGTGCTTCATTTGGAGGCGCGCCGCCCGTCGCGCGCACCGGGGGGTGTGCTCCCCCGGCCGGAGTCCGCGTCCAGCTACCACGGCCGGCCGCCGGCCATCCATGGCCGGCTGGGAGCACACCCCCCGGTGCACGCGACGGGCTCCGACGTTCGTGGGCTCCGGCGGGGAGTGCAGGAGCCGCTGCTGTGGAGTCGCCAACGGCCGCATGTGTGCGTTCGTCGGTTGCAGTCTGGAGACCGAGAGCGCTCAGCCGAAGTCGTCGATTACCGCGACGGCCTGACGTCCCTTGCCGTTGACCTTCTCCCAGGACGCCACGACAGGTCGGAGCCCGCCGTGGACGCAGGGGGATGTCCAGAGCCGGCCATGGATGGCCGGCGGCCGGATGTGGGAGCAGGACGCGGAGATATCCGGCTGGGCATCCCCCTGCGGCCGCGGTGGGCTGCGGTGACCCCACTGAGCGTCCGCGATGAGGGAACAGACGTCGAAAAAGCAGCCTGTTGTCGCGACCCTGGATGGCCGACCGCCGTGGTAGCAGACGCGGCGATATCCGGCTGGGCATCCCCTTGTGGTGCGGTGGACCAGCTTCGACTCCGAGCAGCCACTGCCCGACAGTCCGCAGGACGGACTCCATGAGCACTTCCCGATCGGGCGGACATCAAAAAGGGCAGCCGCTTCCACGACTGCCCTCCGTGTGCCACCGATGTCGCCTGCGGCGTGGCGCGGATCAGTAGCGCGGGATCGAGGCGTCAACCGTCTGCGACCAGGCGTCGATGCCGCCTTCCACGTTGTGCACGCGGGTGAAGCCCAGCGCGTGGAAATGCTCGGCGGCCTGGCGGCTGCGCACGCCGCCGTGGCACAGGAAGGCCAACGCGATGTCCTTGGGCAGCGCTTCCAGGCGCTCGCGGTTGCCGTCGTCGAGGGTCTCGAACGGCAGGTTCACCGCGGCCTGCGCGCGCTCTTCGGCGGGGCGCACGTCGACCAGCGTCAGCGTGCCCGCGCGCACCTGGGCATCGGCTTCGGCCGGCACCAGCGGCAGCACCGGCTTCGGCGCGTTGGGGTTCTCCACCACCAGGCCCTTGCCGCGCACGTCGTCGACCCAGTCGATGGTGATGCCGTCGGCGCGGCGCGCGCTGGCGGCATCGAACTGGATGCGGATGCCCGCACTCTCCACCGCGATCGCGTTGTCGCTGGCCTGCGCGATCTGGAAGCGCGGCTGGAAGCGGCCGTCGATCGACAGCGCCAGCGCGGTGTTGCTGCCGGCACCGTCGAGCGCCTCGCGCAGCATCTTCGCGGCTTCGGCGGTCACAGTGACGTTTGCCGGCGGGGTGCGGTCGGGTGCGGGCAGGCCGAGTGCGGTATTGAGATCCCCGGAACCGGCCATCTCCTCGATGATGTCGCTGCCGCCGACCAGCTCGCCGTCGATGTAGAGCTGCGGGATCGTCGGCCAGTTGCCGTAGGCCTTGATGCCTTCGCGGATCTCCGCGTCGGCCAGCACGTTGACGTGGGCGTACTCGACGCCGAGTTCACCGAGGATGCCGGCCGCCTTGGCCGAGAAGCCGCACTGCGGCATCGACGGCTGTCCCTTCATGAACAGCACCACCTTGTTGGACTGCAGCAGGGATTCGATGCGCTCGCGCACAGCGGGGGACAGGGTCATGGCAGCGGCTCGGCATTGCGGAAGAACCGCGTATTTTACCCGCGTGGCATCATCCGGGCATGAGCGCCCGGGAAACAGTGCGGCCCCCGTCGACCGCCGCCGAAGCGACGGTTCCGCAGCTTTCGCGCGTGCCGCGTCGCCCGCACGCGTGGCTGTGGTGGGTCGGTGCATCGCAACTGCTGGTGTTGGCGATCTGGCTGGCCTGGGGCTGGCCTGCCGGGCTGCCGGCCATGCTGGTCTCGCATGCGCTGGTGCTGGTGCCCGTGTTCCGGCCCCGTTCGCGGGTATATGCGCCGGTGCTGGCGCGGCTGCCGGTGGACGATCGCCGGGTGTGGCTGACCATCGACGATGGCCCTTCGGACGACACCGTTGCGATCCTCGATCTGCTCGACCGCCACCGTGCGAAGGCGACATTTTTCCTGGTCGGAGAGCGGGCGCTGGCGCGTCCGGATCTGGTGGCCGCGATCGCAGGTCGCGGCCATGGCATCGGCAACCACAGCCATACCCATCCGCAGGCCTGGTTCTGGGCGCTGGGCCCGCGGAGGATGCGCAACGAAGTGCTGCGTGCGCAGGACGCGTTGACCGCGCTGTGCGGACAGCCGCCACGCTGGTTCCGTTCGGTGGTGGGGATGACCAATCCGTTCGTGGCGGCTCCGCTGCGCGATGCCGGGCTCACCCGCGTGGCCTGGAGCGCGCGCGGCTACGACGCGGTGCGCACGGATCCCGCCGAGGTGGTCGCGCTGATCGAACGCGACCTCGCACCCGGCGCGATCGTGCTGCTGCACGAGGGCGCGCCGCATGGGCGCAGCGTGGAGATGATCGACCTGCTGCTGCAGCGGCTGGATGCGCTGGGTTACGCGAGCGTGCTGCCGGAGGCGCTGTCGGGCGCAACGGTGGTCCCCAACGGGATGGCCGCCGGTGCCACCCGATCATCACCAGCTGCCACGCTGGTCGGGACTGCCGAAGGTCGTTGATCCCGCGTCGTCCGCGATGGCGCGCGGATCGCTTGGATACTCCCGCCGCGCCTTGCCCGCTTCCCGCTTCCAGAAGAGGGGCAAGGCACCCCGGCAGGATCGTTCAGCGCGGCTCGCCGTTGTTGCCGCGGCCGACGTCGCTGCGCACGTCGTCCATGAACGATGGGCCGTCGCCGTCGTCGCCGATCTGGCCGTCGAGTTCGGGGTCGAGCAGGTTGGCCTGGTCGTCGAGACCGACGTTGTCCAGTGCCGCCTGCGAGCGCGGGTCGCGCAGTGCCGGCCCGCCGCGCGAGGCGACGGCATCGTTGCGGTCCTGCGTCTGTTCCGGCGATTCCGGGGCGGGTTCGCGGGTGTCCCTGGTCATGGCTGCATCCTCGATGTGGGGCATGCAGGCTGGCATCGCCGGTGTCGCGGCCGCGGCAAGGCGGTGGTCAGTGGGAGCGGGCGCGCTTCGCGGGCGTTCTGGTTGCCTTTGCGGCTTTCGCCGCCTTGCGCGGTGCCGCGCGCTTGGCGGCCTTGCGTGCCGCCTGCTTGCCGCTGTCGTTGTTGCCGGAGGCCTCCCGTGTCGAGCCCTTCGTGGCGGTGGCGGGCACCTTCTTCGCCGCGGCTTTGCTGCGTGGCCGTGCCGCGGCCTTGCGGGCCGCGCCCGTCGCAGGCCCGGCCGCTGCCGTCGCCGCGGCATCTGCGGGTGCGTCTGTCGTGGAGGACGTGCCGCGCGTGGTCGTGCCAGCGCCAAATGCCTGCAGGCCCTGTTCGATGACCGACTGCAGGTCGCCCGTACCGGCGCCGGCCTCGCCCAGCGCGGCAGCGGTGGCCTGCTGCCATTCCGCAAGCGCGGCCTGGAACCCGGTCGCGAAATTCATCTGCCCGCCCAGTGCGGTCTGCGCGGTGGCCTGCAGCTCGCCCAGGCCCTGCGACGACAGCCGCTCCAGCACCTGTGCCGGCAGCGATGCGAGCGCCTGCCAGTCGCCCTGGCGCAGGGCGTCGAGACCCGGCGCGGCGCCATCGCCGAGCTCGCGCGCGAGCAGCGCGGTCCACTGCGCGCGGTTGTCCTCCAGCAGTTCGCCGATCCGCAACCAGAGATCGAGGTTGGCCTTGTACAGCGCCTGCGGCAACGTGGGCATGCTCATCACGGGCTCCTTGTCGTGGACAACGGGACTGCCGGAAGGAATGGCCGCGGCAGGCTGCCGGGGCCGGCGGTGCGCCGCCAGTCTGCACCAGTGCACCCGCCGTCGCCGTCAATGCGCCCGCGGGCCTACATGCGGCGACCGCGCACGTGCCGATGCGTTTGCCGCGACCGGGTGCATGTTCCGCCGTGACAGCCCAGCGGCTATCGTGATGGACCCATTCCGCAGGAGTCCGTCATGTCCGCACCCGCCACCGCCCGCCCGTCCAAGCTCGCGCAGCTGCGCGACATGACCGTGGTGGTGGCCGATACCGGCGATGCGGGCGCGATCGAGCGGCTGAAGCCCGTCGACTGCACCACCAATCCGACCCTGGTGCGCAAGGCCCTGGACCTGCCGGTGTACGCCGACCTGGTGGAACGCGAGCTCGAAGCCGCGCGTGCGCAGGGCGGTGATCCGGCCGAAGCCGCACACGGCGTGGTCGACCGCCTGACCATCGGCGTCGGCGTGCACCTGAGCGGGCTGGTGCCCGGGCGCGTCTCCACCGAGGTCGATGCCGACCTCGCCTACGACACCGATGCCACGGTCGCCAAGGCGCGCGCGTTCATCGCCCTGTTCGAGGCGGCCGGCGTCAAGCGCGACCGCGTGCTGATCAAGATCGCCGCCACCTGGGAAGGCATCCGCGCCGCCGGGCAGCTGCAGCGCGAGGGCATTGACTGCAACCTCACGCTGATCTTCAACCAGAGCCAGGCGATCGCCTGCTCGGAGGCCGGCGCGTTCCTGATCTCGCCGTTCGTGGGCCGCATCCTCGACTGGCACGTCGCCCGCGGCGAGACGCCGGCCAGCATCGACGACGACCCGGGCGTGCGCTTCGTGCGCGACGTCTATACCGAGTTCAAGCGCCGCGGCTCGAAGACCGTGGTCATGGGGGCCTCCTTCCGCTCCGCCGCGCAGGTCGAGGCGCTGGCCGGCTGCGACCGCCTGACGATCTCGCCGGAGCTGCTGGAGGCGCTCGATGCCGACCATGGCGATCTCCCGCGGGTGCTGGTGCCCGAGGCGCCCGACGACGAGCCGCGCACCGCAGTCGATGCCGAACGTTTCGCTGCCGACCTCGAGGCCGATGCGATGGCGTCGGAAAAACTGCGCGACGGCATCAGGGCGTTCGCCGCCGACCTCGATGCGCTGCGTGCGTCGGTGACGGAGCGGCTGAAGGGCTGAGTCGGCCGATCACCTCCGCGGCCCGGGCGCCTGGCGTCAGGGCGCCGCGGTATCGCCGGCCCGCTCCGCAACCACCAGCCAGTTGTTGAAGGGCGTGTTGCCGTACAGCGGTGCAAAGGTCGCCCGCAGTCCGGCAGTGGCCAGCATCGCCTCCAGGCCGTCGCGGGTCGGGTAGCAGCGCGCGCGTTCCTGCATCCAGCCGACCAGGCTGGCGAGGCGGTCGGCGATGCGGGTGGTGCGGCCGCGGCGGCTTTCCTCCGACAGCCCGGTGCGGATCACCAGCCGCGCGCCGGGCGTGAGCATCGCGCCCACCGTCGACAGCAGCGCCTGTTGCGCCGGCTGCTGCAGGTACTGCAGCACGTCGAGGATCGCCACGCTGCCGGCATGCGACGGCGTGGTCCGTGCCAGGTCGACGACATCGAAGCGCACGTCGGCCAGCCCGCTGCGCGCGGCGACGCGGCGGCCGCGGCCGATCTTGTCGGCGTCGATATCGACCCCGTAATACGGCATCGACTGCCCGTCCTGGCGCAGCGCATGCGCGAGCAGGCCGAGCCCGCAGCCGAGGTCCAGCACCGGTTCGCGGGTACCACGCAACGCGGCAAGCACGCCCGGATACAGCGGGTCGCTGCGCAGCTTGATCAGCGTGTAGTAGTAGTCGTGGCGGTTGCCCAGCGGGTGCGCGGGGGCGAACGCGCGGGCGATGCTGCGCGCACGCGCGGGTTCGAGCGGGCGTCCGTGATCGGCGGCGATGGCGCCGGCGGTATGGGTCATGCGGGGGAGTCCTTGTCCGGCAGCGCCGGGGTCATGCAGTCAACAGCCGGCGTGCCTCGGGCAGCGCCAGCGCGGTCCATTGCGCGTACATCTCCGCGGATGGATGCAGGCCGTCGGCCACCAGCATCCGCGCTGCGTCGCGCATGCGGGTGGCGAAGGTGACGTCCACCCAGGCCACGTCGCGCGCCTTGCAGCACTGGCCGGCGGTGGCGTTGTAGGCATCGATGTCGCGGGCGATATGCCGGGTGTCGCGGCCGGAGTCGGCGGCGAACGGGGTCACCCCCCAGTCCGGGATCGACAGCGCCAGCACGCGGTCGGCGCGGCCGCCGGCAAAGCCGATCGCGCGCTGCAGCAGTGCATCGAACTGCTCGCGGTATTCGTCCACGCTGCGGCCGCGGTACTGGTTGTTGACCCCGATCAGCAGCGTCACCAGCCCGTAATTGCCGGTGATGCCGGCGGCGTCGATCGCGGCGTCGAGTTCGTCGGTGGTCCAGCCCGTCCGCGCGATGATGTACGGCGGCGCCACCGGAATGCCTTCGTCGCGCAACGCCGCGGCCAGCTGCCCGGGCCAGCGTTCGTGTTCGGCCACGCCCTCGCCGATCGTGTAGCTGTCGCCCAGCGACAGCATCGCGATGTGGTTGCCGTTGTCGATCATCAGGCCACCGCCACGTGGTCGTCAGTGTCGCGCACCGCCGCAGCGCGTCGCTCGAGCACGCGGTGGATGCGGCCGAACACCTCGCGCACCTGCGCCGGTTCCGGCAGCAGGGTCACCCGGAAGCGGTTGCGCTCGGCGAGGTTGAAGCTCGACCCGGGCACCACCAGCACGTCCTCGGTTTCCAGCAGTTCCAGCGCGAACGCGTGGTCGTCGAAACCTTCGGCGGCCGCCCCGCAGACGGCGGGGAATGCGTACAGCGCACCGGCCGGCGCGTGCAGCGACAGGTGCGGGCTCGCCGCGCAGCTTTCGATCACCGCGCGGCGCGACTCGTACAGGCGTCCACCCGGGGCGCACAGGGCGCCAATGGTGTCGGTGCCGTGCAGCGCCGCCGCGATCGCGAACTGCCCGGGTACGTTGGCACACAGGCGCAGTGCGCCGAGCAGGTCCATCGCGTGGTGGTAGTCGCCGCTGGCCAGCGGATCACCCGACAGCACCGCCCAGCCGACCCGCCAGCCACAGGCGCGGTGCACCTTCGACAGCCCGCCGAACGACAGGCAGGGCACGTCGCCGGCCAGCGGCGCCAGCGGCTCGAACAGCGCGCCGTCGTAGAGGATGCCGTCGTAGATTTCGTCGGACATCAGCAGCAGGCGGTGCTTGGCCGCGATGGCGACGATGCGCTCCAGCAGCGCGCGCGGATACACCGCGCCGGTGGGGTTGTTCGGGTTGATCAGCACGATCGCCCGCGTGCGCGGCGATACCAGTGCCTCGATCTCGTCGGGGTCGGGCAGGAAGCCGTTGTCGGCCTGGCAGCGGTAGTACACGGGGCGGCCGTCGTTGAGGATCGTCGCCGCGGACCACAGCGGATAGTCGGGCGAGGGCAGCAGCACCTCGTCCCCGGGATCGAGCAGCGCGCGCAGCGAGATGTCGATCAGCTCGCTGACGCCGTTGCCGATGAACACCCGTTCCGGGGAGGCGTCCGGCGTGCCGCGGGCGCGGTGGACGTCGGCGATCGCCTCGCGCGCGGCCGGCAGCCCCTGCTGGTGGGTGTAGGGATCGGTGTCGTGGATGTGGTCGGCGATCGCGCGCTGCAGGTGCGCCGGCGCGCGGAACCCGAATGCGCCGGGATTGCCGATGTTGAGCTTGATCAGCGTGCGGCCCTGGGCTTCCAGCTCGCGGGCCCGGCGGGCGAGCTCACCGCGGATCTCGTAGCGCACTTCGGACAGGCGTTCGCGGGTCTTGAGGCTGGGCATCGGGCAGGCGCGTGCGGGAAGTGGGGCGTGGCCAAGCCTAGCGGAAAACCCCTTGCGGGTCGGCCAGCCACGGGCGTGCGGCGGTGTGGGCGCCGGGCGCATAAACTGCGCGCATGCATTTCCTGACAGCCCGCGCGTGACCGCCTCCGCCATCGATACCCCCGCCCACGCCGCGCTGCGGGCGATCGGCTGGCCGCACGCCGGTGACGTGCCCGATGGCCCCTGGCGCGAGGCGATGGCCGCGCATCCGCAGGCCGCGCCGGCGCGCGTGGTCGAGCAGCACCGCACCGGGTATCTGGTCGCACAGGCGCCGGACGAAGCGGTCGGCGTGGAGTCGCTGCCGGAATGGCAGCTGCCGCGCTGCCCGCCGGAACAGCGTGCCGCGGTCGGCGACTGGGTGCTGGTCGAGGACGGGCGCGTGGTGCTGCTGCTGCCGCGGCGCACGGTGATCAAGCGCGGTGCCGCCGGCGAGCATTACCGCCAGCAGGTGATCGCCGCCAATATCGACCGGGTGCTCGTGGTGTGCGGACTGGATGGCGACTTCAATCCACGCCGCATCGAGCGTTACCTGCTGCTGGTGCGCGGCGGCGGTGCCGAACCGCTGATCGTGCTGACCAAGGCCGATCACGACGCCGCCGAGGTCGACGCCGCGCGCGCGGCGCTGGCCGACGTGGTCGGTGCGGAGGTGCCGGTGATCGCGGTCAACGCGCGCGATGCTGACAGCGCCGCCGCGCTGGCGCCGTGGCTGGGCGCCGGCGTGACCGCGGTGCTGGTGGGCAGTTCGGGCGCCGGCAAGTCCACGCTCACCAACACCCTGCTCGGGCGCGAACGCATGCGCACCGGCGAGGTCCGCGCGTCCGACGACCGCGGCCGCCACACCACCACCCACCGCGCGCTGATCCCGCTGCCGTCGGGCGCCTGCCTGATCGACACGCCGGGCATGCGCGAGCTCAAACCCACCGGCGAGGAAGTCATCGCCGAGAACTTCACCGACATCGAAGCGCTGGCCGAACAGTGCCGCTTCCGCGACTGCGGCCACTGCAACGAACCCGGCTGCGCGGTACGCGCGGCGGTGCAGGCAGGCACCCTCGATCCGGCGCGTTTCGCCAATTTCCTCAAGCTGAGCGACGAGCACGCCGCCGCGGCCCGCCAGCTGGAGGAGCGGCGCCGCAACCCGCAGCCGACGACGGGATCGCGCCGGCGGCGCTGAAGGCCGCCCTGCCAGGCGTCGCCCGCGAAGTACAACGGCCACAACCGGATGTTCGCGCTGATCCGGGTGATATGACCGGTGCGCCTGTGGAACGGACTGCTTTCTCGCCGGTTCCGTGCGGCCTGCCCCGGACCGGCTGCACCCGTCCGGACAGTCCTGGATGTGCCCACGGGCCAGACGCGCGCCTACGGCATCAGGGTCGCCAGTTTCTCCAGTGCGGCGTCCAGCACCGGATCGCCGCCCTCGCGCACCGCCTGCCAGTCCAGGTCGACCTCGACGTCCGGCAACACGCCACGTTTCTCGAGCGCCTGACCGCCGGCGGTGGTCAGGCCGAACATGCCGAGGTGCAACAGGCCGCCATCGGGCAGGTCGATGCCGCGCGTTGCGACCACCGCGCCACGGGTGCGCTGGCCGACCACCAGGGCGCGGCCGGTTTCCTGCAGGCGGGCGGCGAGTATCTCGGCCATGCTCGCGGTGGTCGGCCCGACCAGCACCACCATCGGCTCGCCGCGATGGTGCGGCATCGGTCCGGCCACGTAGGTCTGGCGGAAGAAGCGGCGCTGCAGCGTGAGGAGGGGCTGCGTCCCGGGATGGAAGAAGGCGTGGGTGACGGTGGCCATGCCGCCGTGGCCGCCGCCATTGCCGCGCAGGTCGAGCACGATGCCGCGCGGCCGCGCTTCCTCCAGCGCGTCCATCTGCTCCAGCAGCCAACGGTGCGTCTCGCGATCGAAGGCCTCGAACCGGAGGTGGGCGATCCCGCCGTCCAGGCGCCGGAGTTCGTGCCGGGGCAGCGGCGGCATCATCCGCGGCGTCCGCGCCAGCAGGTGCTCGCGGTCATGTTCGTCGAGCAGCCGCAGCGTGCGGCGGACGCCGTCGGCCGGTGGTGCGGCCAGCGCGGTCGGCACGCCATCGATATCCACCAGCCGCCATCCGGGCAGCACGCCCGCCCCGGCCGCGGGCGAATCCGGGCGCACGGTCGATACGAAGTAGGTCTCGCCGACCAGCTGCGTGCGCAGTCCGGTGTCGGCGACTGCGGTGCCCGCACGAAGGGCGTCGTGGCGCACGCGTGAGCCCGGGCTGGTGACGTAGCTGTGGTCGTCGTCGAGCCTCTCCAGCAGTGTGCTGAGGCCGGCGTACAGGCCGGCCTCGTCCGGTTGCGCCACGACCGCGTCGCGCTGTGCTGCGGCATGCGCGCGGAAGTCGCTGATGGCCTCGCACCGATGGAACCGGCGAACGACATGGCGCACCACGGCGTCGTATACGCGGGCGTTGAGTGCGGCACGGTCGGCCGAGCCGTCGGTCACCTGGGCCGGCTCCGGGGTGGCGTCGTCGCGGGCCCAGGGAACGCTGGCGCAGCCGGCAAGCAGCAGGCTCGCCGCGACCAGCAGGTGGAGGATCCGTCCCATGCCCGAAGGGTAATGTGTGCCTCCGCGGCGGAGCCAGCGCCGCCTATGCGCGGGTCGCGCGGTAAGGCTGCAGGCCGCATCCGCGGAAGTCCGACGGAGGGGGAACGGGCCCGGGCGCTCTGCGCAATCCGGGCCACGGGCGCTGGCATGGCCGGGCACGCAGCGATCGGCTAGCGTGGGCCGCCTGTCGCCAGTGGATCCACCGATGCACGACGCCGTCGCCCACCACGCCGCGCTCGACCGGCGCATGATCGCCGCGGCACGCGGCATCCGCGTGCTGGCGCTGGCGAGCTGGCCGGCCAGCGTGCAGCGGCGCTTCCTCGACGAGGCGATGGCCGGGCGCCTTGCCCTGCCACGCGTGGTGTATCCACCGCAGGACTTCAGCGATGCCCGGCGCGAACTGGATGCGGTCGCCCGCGAGGCCGATCCGTCGCATCCGCTGGGCATCTACCTGATCGATTCCGCGCGGCAGTGGTCGATCGCCGCGGAGCTTGTGGAAGCGCTGGGCACGCCGGCGGTGTGCACGCATTCGCTGGCGCTGTACGGCGGCCCGGCAGAGCGACTGCCCGGCAGCGAGCTCACCGCGCGCGACGCCGCCCGCCACTTCATCGGCATCGCCGACGAGTTCGATACCGAACTGATCGCCCCGCACGAGCAGGTGGAGATTTCCGCCACCGCGCTGCAGCTGTGGCTGCAGGGCGAGCTGGACCAGTTCTTCGCCGGCCGCGTGGTGCAGGTGGAACTCGACCCGGAGCTGATCGCCAAGGCCGCCGCCGGCGCGCACCGCATCCGCCTGCGCAGCAGCGCCGCCTACACCGACTACGACCGCCACCAGCTGCTGCAGCACGAGGCGCTGGTGCATTCGCTCACCGCCCTCAATGGCCGCGAGCAGCCGGTGCTGGGCAGCCTGGCGATGTCCTCTCCACGCATCACCACGGTGCAGGAAGGCCTGGCCACGCTGGCCGAGCAGATCACCGGCAACATCGACATCGAACGCCTGAAGCGCATCGGCCTGCGCATCGAGGCGGTCGCGCTGGCGATGGATGGCGCCGACTTCATCGAGGTCTATCGCTACTTCCTCGATGCCGGGCAGACCGCCGCCGAAAGCTTCGCCTCCGCGCAGCGGGTGTTCCGCGGCGTGCCGGTGGAGGGTGGCCATGCCTTCACCAAGGACACCGTGTACCTGCGCGGGCTGATCGACGTGCACACCTTCTTCCGCCGCGCACTCGGGGCCGGGCGCCTGCGCCTGTGCCGGCTGCTGTTCGCCGGCAAGATGACGCTGGAGGACGTGATCCGCTTCGAGCCGCTGTTCGACGACGGCACTCTCGCGCCGCCACGCTGGCTGCCGCCCTGGGTGGCGCGCGCCAACGGGCTGGCGGGAATGCTGGCGTTTTCGCTGTTCGCCAACCGCATCCGCCTCGGCGCCATCGACGGGCCGACCGGCAGGGGGCCGCTCGACCCGCCGGCCGGGTAGGCGGCCGCGGACCCGGTCCGGGCCCGGGGGTTAGAATCGGGAGCCCCCTCGCGTACTTCCGGCAGACCGCTCCCGATGTCCAACGACGATTTCAAGCAGGCCGCCCTCGACTACCACCGCCAGGCACCGGCGGGGAAGATCAAGGTCAGCGCCACCAAGTCCATGCTCACCCAGCGCGACCTGGCGCTGGCGTATTCGCCGGGCGTGGCCTATGCCTGCGAGGCCATCGTCGCCGACCCCACCACCGCCAGCGACTACACCGCGCGCGGCAACCTGGTGGCGGTGATCTCGAACGGCACCGCGGTGCTGGGCCTGGGCGACATCGGCCCGCTGGCCGGCAAGCCGGTGATGGAAGGCAAGGGCGTGCTGTTCCAGAAGTTCGCCGGCATCGACGTCTTCGACATCGAGGTCGACGAGCGCGACCCCGACAGGCTGGTCGACATCATCGCCAGCCTCGAGCCGACCTTCGGCGGCATCAACCTCGAGGACATCAAGGCACCCGAGTGCTTCATCGTGGAGCGGAAGTTGCGCGAGCGGCTGAAGATCCCGGTGTTCCACGACGACCAGCACGGCACCGCGATCATCGTCGGCGCTGCGGTGGTCAATGCGCTGGAGATCGCCGGCAAGAACATCGCCGACATCCGCATCGCCACCACCGGTGCCGGTGCCGCCGGCATCGCCTGCCTGGACATGCTGGTGGCGCTGGGCGCGCGGCCGGAGAACATCATCGCCTTCGACCGCGAAGGCGTGATCCACAGCGGCCGCACCGACCTCGACGAGGCCAAGGCGCGCTATGCGCGCGACACCGGCATGCGCAGCCTGGGCGAGATCGTCGCCGGGGCCGACCTGTTCCTGGGGCTGTCGGCCGGCGGCATCCTGACCACCGACATGGTCGCCACGATGGCGCCCAACCCGGTGATCCTCGCGCTGGCCAACCCGTATCCGGAGATCATGCCCGAGGCCGCCAAGCACGCGCGCCCGGACGCGATCATCGCCACCGGCCGTTCGGACTACCCGAACCAGGTCAACAACGCGGTCTGCTTCCCGTACATCTTCCGTGGCGCGCTCGACGTCGGCGCCACCGGCATCAACGAGGCGATGAAACTTGCCTGCGTGCGCGCAATCGCCCAGCTCGCCAAGGAAGAGGCCAGTGACCTGGGCAGTGCCTACGGTGAGGAGATCCCGAGCTTCGGTCCGGAGTACATCATCCCGCGCCCGTTCGACCAGCGCCTGCTGACCCACCTGGCGCCGGCGGTGGCGCAGGCGGCGATGGATTCCGGCATCGCGCTGCGGCCGATCCACGACATGGACGTGTACCGCGAGAAACTCAAGCAGTTCCTCTACCGCACCGGTCTTGCGATGAAGCCGGTCTACGACCGCGCGCGTGCCGACCTGCAGCGCGTGGTGTACGCCGAGGGCGAGGAGGAACAGGTGCTGCGCGCAGTGCAGACGGTGATCGACGACCGCCTCGCGTTCCCGATCCTGATCGGCCGCCCGGAAGTGATCGACAACCGCATCCGCCGGCTGGGCCTGCGCATGCAGGCCGGTCGCGATTTCGAGATCACCAACATCAACGACGACCCGCGCTTCAACGAGTACTGGCAGCAGTACCACGCGATCGTCGAGCGCCGCGGCGTGACCCCCGACTCCGCCAAGAGCCTGCTGCGCTCGCGGCCGTCGCTGATCGCGGCGCTGATGGTGCGGCGTGGCGAAGCCGACGCGATGCTGTGCGGCATCGTCGGCCGCTTCCACAAGAAGCTCGGCTATATCCGCAGCGTGTTCCCGCTGGAGCCCGGCGTGCAGAGCACCTCGGCGATGACCGGCGTGGTCAACGAGCGCGGCATCTGGTTCTTCCTCGATACCCACGTGCAGCTCGATCCCACCGCGGAGCAGCTGGCCGAGAGCACGCTGCAGGCCTCTTACCGGCTGAAGCTGTTCGGCATCGAGCCCAAGGTCGCGTTGCTGTCGCATTCCAGCTTCGGCAGCCACGACAACGCCAGCGCCCGCAAGATGCGCGAGGTGCGGGAAATCCTCGCGCGCCGCGCGCCCAGGCTCGAGGTCGACGGCGAGATGATGGGCGATGCCGCCTGGGACGAAATGCTGCGCAAGCGCATCTTCCCCAACACCACGTTGTCGGGCCGGCCGAACCTGTTCGTGCTGCCCAACCTCGATGCGGCCAACATCACCTACAACATGATCCGGGTGATGACCGACGGCGCCGCGCTCGGCCCGATTCTCATGGGGCTGTCTGCGCCGGTGCACGTGATGACCTCCACGGCCACGCCGCGCCGGGTGATCAACATGACCGCGATCGCCGCGGTCGATGCACAGATCCGCAAGGCACAGCGCGGGCAGGAAGAGGGCTGACCTGCGGGTTGGGGTCCGCCCCAGCACCCTGGCCCAGGGGCGGATCCGCTACCGCGTCCCCGCCGCGAGTTCCGGGTCACGCGCCGCGTGCCGGCGCATGATCCAGTTGAACAGCGGCGTGGCCATCAGCGTGCTGGTGATGGCCATCAGCACCAGGATCGAGAACAGGCCCGGCTGGATCACGCCGGCCTGCAGGCCGATGTTGATCAGGATGAGTTCCATCAGCCCGCGTGCGTTCATCAGCGCGCCGATCGCCTGCGCATCGCGCGGGCTCTCGCCGGCAACGCGGGCCGCGGCCCAGCAGGCCAGCCCCTTGCCGGCGAACGACGCCAGCAGGATCGCGATCGCCGCCAGCAGGATGTCCGGGTCGAGCATCATCCCGAGCCGGGTGTTGAGCCCGGAATAGGTGAAGAACATCGGCAGGAAGAACACCACCACGAACGGCTGCAGCATTTCCCGCAGACGCGCGGTGAGCGCGCCGCGCGGCATGCAGGCGCCGAGCAGGAAGCCGCCGAACACCGCATGGATGCCGATCGCATCCATCGCCCAGGCGCTCAGGCAGAACAGCACCAGCACGATCGCCAGCATCGTCGCCGACAGCGGCTGGTCCGGCTGCACGCGTTCGGCCAGCAGCCGCAGCCCGCGACGGCCCACGGTCAGCATGAAGACCGCATAGGCCGCGCCGCCGCCGATCGCCCACCAGGCGCTGTCCCAGCTGCCGCCGAAGCTCGCCAGCACGATCGCGAGGAAGCACCAGGCCGCGGCGTCGTCCACTGCACCCGCGGTCAGTGCCAGCGTGCCCAGCGGGGTCCCGGCCATACCACGCTCGTGGATGATCCGCGCCAGCATCGGGAAGGCGGTGATCGCGATCGCCGCGCCCAGAAACAGCGCCGCCTCGCGGTAGGCGATGTCGGCGGCGAACAGCCCGGGCACGCCGAGCAGCCACGGGGTCAGCAGCAGGGCCAGCGCGAACGGCGCGACGATGCCGGCCATCGACACCATCAGCGCGCCGCGGAAGCGGTGGCGGAAGTGTTCGGTGCTGAACTCGGTGCCGACCAGGAACATGTAGAAGCCGACGCCGAACTGTGCGAACACGTACAGCGTGCCCAGGGTTTCCGCCGGGAACAGCGCGGCCTGCGCCTGTGGCATCAGCCAGCCCAGCAGCGATGGGCCGAGGGTCACGCCGGCGATCATCTCGCCGACCACCTGCGGCTGGCCGAACCGCCGTCCCAGCGCACCGACCAGGCGGCAGGTGGCGAGGATCACCGCTGCCTGCAGGAAGAAGTAGACCGACAGCTGTGCAGTGGGCATGCGCGTGGGCGTTCAGGCGGTGACGGAGCGCCGATGATACGCGCGCGTTCGGGGCGTCCGGTCGACCGGCAGGAACGCGATCGCGCGCAGGCGCGCGCCTACCGCGACGCGGTCCTGTGTGTGTGTCGGAGCGGCCATGGCCGCGGAAGCGCCGCGGACGCGCCCGCAGCTGCGATCAGCCGCCGAGCAGCCGGCGTACCAGTGCAGGCAACGGCGCGAGGTCGTCCTTCAGCAGCAGGCCATGGACGTCGGCCGGTGGCTCGTCGACGACGAACAGCGAGCCGGTGAGGAACACGAACGGCAGCGCCGGGTCGTGCGCGCGCACCAGCTCCAGTGCTTCCCCGCCGGAGAACCCCGGCAGGTTGAGGTCGGAGATCACCAGGTGCGGGTCGAACTCCGCCAGTGCCGCGCGCACCGCATCGGCGGTGTCGGCGCGGCGGCAGTGGAAGGCGAGGCCGGCATCGCGCAGGGCGATCTCGGTCAGCTCCGCATCGTCGCGGGAATCATCGACGAGCAGGATGCGCCAGGGACCGTCCACGCCGGCCGCCATTGCTTCAGTCCCGTTCCGGCGCTTCGTTGAACACCGCCCAGAACTTGCCCAGCGTGCGCACGGCCTCGAAGAACTGGTCGACGTCGACCGGCTTGACCACGTAGGCGTTGACGCCGAGGTCCCAGCTGCGCGCCAGGTCGCTTTCCTCGCGCGACGACGACAGGATCACCACCGGCAGGCGCTTGAGCGATTCCTCCTCGCGCAGCTGCTTGAGCACTTCCAGCCCGTCCATGCGCGGCATCTTGATGTCGAGCAGCAGCACCGCCGGATCGGGATCCTTGCGGTCGGCGTACTTGCCACGACGCAGCAGGTAGTCCAGCGCCTCCACGCCGTCCTCGACATGGACGATGGGGTTCACCAGGTGGGCCTCGCGCAGCGCGTCGATCGCCATCTCGGCGTCGTGCGGGCTGTCCTCGGCCAGGAGGATCGTGCGGATCTCGGTCATTGCGTCTTCTCGTGCTGGTTGGCGATGTCGCCGGTCGCGGGGAGGGTGAAGTGGAACGATGCGCCCTTGCCGGGCTCGGATTCGGCCCAGATGCGGCCGCCATGGCGCGACAGGACGCGTCGCACGCTGGCCAGGCCGATACCGGTGCCGGTGAACTCGCTCGGCGCGTGCAGACGCTGGAACACGCCGAAGAGTTTGTTCGCGTACTGCATGTCGAAGCCGGCGCCATTGTCGGTGATATGGAACAGGTGGCTGCCGTCGTCCTGCATCTCGTAGTCGACGCTGACGCGCGCGGGCTCGACGTTGGCACTGTACTTGACCGCATTGCCGAGCACGTTCAGCCACACCTGGCGAAGCATGTTCTCGTCGGCGATCACCACCGGCAGGTGGCCGATGTCCCAGTGGATGCGGTGTTCGGGGTTCTCCGTGTGCGCGTTGGAATCGAGCATCGAGCGGATGTCGTTGACCATTGACTGCACGTCGACCATCTGCAGCCGCAGCGCGCTGCGGCCCAGCCGCGAATACACCAGCAGGTCGTCGATCAGTGCCGACATGCGCCGTGCCGAACCCGAGATCACTTCCAGGTAGTGGCTGCTCCTGTCGTCGGCCTGGTCGCCGATATGGCGGCCGAGCTTGTCGGCGAAGCCGGCGATATGGCGCAGCGGCGCGCGCAGGTCGTGGGAGACCGAGTAGCTGAAGGCCTCCAGCTCGCGGTTGACGTCGGACACCTGCTCGACCTTGCCTTCCAGCTGGCGGTTGAGCTCGCGGATCTGGCGCTCGTGGATCTTCTGCGCGCTGATGTCGCTTGCGGTCAGCAGCACCGCCATGTCGTCGGAATCGGGCAGCACCATGCGCCGCGCCGACAGCAGCATGATGCGTTCGACGTCGTCGGCGGTGCGCTGGGTGACCTCGAAATCCCACAGCTCGCGGCCGCGGGTGAGCACGTCGGTGAGCCGGCGCAGCACCTGCGGGTCGTTCCAGGCGCCGCCGCCGAAGTCCACCAGCGGCTCGCCGCGCGCATCGTCGGCATCCACGCCGTAGAGCTCGGCGAACGCGGCGTTGTACATCAGCACCCGGGTGTCGGCATCGATCAGCGCGATCGGCTCGCGCACGGTGTCGAGCACCGTGGTGGCACGGCCGCTGGCCAGCACCGCGTCGCGCTCGGCTTCCAGGCGCTGCTGGCCCTGGCGCAGCGCGAACCACGCCAGCGTGCCCAGCAGCACCAGCTGCGCGGCCAGCGCGAACCAGCCCAGCTGGTCGGCGCGCCGCATCGCGCTGGCGGCCAGCGCCTGGCGTTCCACGAGCAGGCGGTGCTCCTCGTCGTTGATGTCCTGGATCAGGTAGTGGATCGGGTAACGGGTGAGCAGGGTCGCCACCTCGTCGGTGGTCGGCCGCCGGTCGGAGTTGACCATCCGCTCCAGTTCGTCCAGGCGCAGGTCGAGCATCGAACGGAACTGGCCGAGCATGCGCTGTTGTACCGGGTTGTCGCGGGTCAGCTCGTCGAGCTCGTCGAGCTGCGGCTCGATGCGCGGGCGGCTCAGGTCCATGCGCTCGCTGAGCAGGTCGGCCTCCACCCCGAAGGCGACGCCGAGCGCACTGGATTCCAGATTGCGCACGTCGGCGGCGAGCGAGCTCAGCCGCGCCTCCACCTGCAGGCTGTGGGCGACCAGCCGCTGCGCGTCGCGGCTGGTCTGCGACGCGGTCTGGCTGAGCAGGAACGGGGCGATGACGATCGCTGCGATCGCGAGCACGAGGCCCGGCAGCTGCAGCTTCGACCAGGTGGATGCAATGGGTGAGGCGAACATGGACTCGGTACTGACCGCGAAGGATGGGCGTCGGTACCGGTGGTCCTCCCCCCAAGGAGTGGTCGCGCAGCGGCGCATCCGTGGCAGCCGGGCAACCGCGGGATCATCGCCAGAACACGTGAAAACGATGTGAAGGACGTCTTCACGCCGGCGGCGGCGCGTTCGCGTCCGCGCTGCCATAACGTACTGCCACGCATGGAAAAAGCGGCGGCAGCCCGCGGTGGTAACCGATTCCAGCGGACCGGTGGAAGCGGCATGCCCCTGTTAGAATCCGGGGTCTCTTCCCCGATGACCCAGCGGCCGCGCGGCCGCGAGCGGAGCTAGCGATGAACTGGTTGAACGAGCTGTTGGAAAACGACACCGACCCCACCGAGACCCGCGAGTGGGTGGAGTCGATCAAGGCGGTGATCGATGCCGACGGCCCGGAGCGTGCCCACCACCTGCTCGAGAACATGGTCGAGCTGACCCGCCGCGCCGGTGCCCACATGCCGTTCGCGCCGACCACCGAATACATCAACACCATCCCCGCGCACCTAGAGCCGAAGATGCCGGGCGATTCCGACCTCGAATGGCGGATCCGCTCGATCATCCGCTGGAACGCGATGGCGATGGTGGTGCGCTCCAACCGCCGCCCCGGCGACCTCGGCGGCCACATCGCCAGCTTCGCCAGCGCCGCCACCCTGTATGACGTCGGCTTCAACCATTTCTGGCGCGGTCCGGAAGGCGACCACCCGGGCGATCTCATCGGCGTGCAGGGCCACAGCTCGCCGGGCATCTACGCGCGCTCGTTCCTGGAAGGCCGCATCAACGAGTCGCAGCTCGACAACTTCCGCATGGAGGTCGACGGCCGCGGCGTGAGTTCGTACCCGCATCCGTGGCTGATGCCCGACTACTGGCAGCTGCCCACCGTGTCGATGGGCCTGGGCCCGATCGCCGCGATCTACCAGGCGCGCAACTGGAAGTACCTCGAGGCGCGCGGGCTGATGCCGAAGTCCGACCGCAAGGTGTGGTGCTTCCTCGGCGACGGCGAGACCGACGAGCCGGAGAGCCTGGGTGCGATCTCGATCGCCGGCCGCGAAGGCCTCGACAACCTGGTGTTCGTCATCAACTGCAACCTGCAGCGCCTCGACGGGCCGGTGCGTGGCAACGGCAAGATCATCCAGGAGCTGGAAGGCAACTTCCGTGGCGCCGGCTGGAACGTGGTGAAGCTGATCTGGGGCAGCTACTGGGATCCGCTGCTCGCGAAGGACCGCGACGGCATGCTCAAGCGCCTGATGATGGAAACCGTCGACGGCGAGTACCAGAACTGCAAGGCGTTCGGCGGCGCGTACACGCGCGAGAACTTCTTCGGCAAGTACGAGGAAACCGCCAACCTCGTCGCCAACCTGAGCGACGAGGACATCTGGCGCCTCAACCGCGGCGGCCATGATCCGCACAAGGTCTACGCCGCCTACCAGAACGCGAAGGACACCCGGGGGCTGCCCACGGTGATCCTGGCCAAGACCGTCAAGGGCTATGGCATGGGCACCGCCGGCGAGGCGCTGAATCCCACGCACCAGACCAAGAAGCTCGACGACGACGCCGTGCGCGCGTTCCGCGACCGCTTCAGGATCCCGGTCACCGACGACATGCTCAAGGATGGCGCGGTGCCGTTCTTCCACCCGGGCGAGGATTCGGAGGAAGTGCAGTACATGCGCGAGCGCCGCAAGGCGCTCGGCGGCTATATCCCGCAGCGCCGTCGCAAGGCCAGCCAGGCGCTCACCGCGCCGAAGCTGGAGGTGTTCGACCGCCTGCTCAAATCCACCGGCGAGCGTTCGATCTCCACCACCATGGCCTTCGTGCAGGCGCTGGGCATCATCCTGCGCGACAAGGAGGTGGCCCCGCGCGTGGTGCCGATCGTCGCCGACGAGGCGCGCACCTTCGGCATGGAAGGCCTGTTCCGCCAGCTCGGCATCTATTCGCCGCAGGGCCAGATGTACAAGCCGGTCGACCGCGACCAGCTGATGTACTACCGCGAGGACGCCGCGGGCCAGGTGCTGGAGGAAGGCATCACCGAGGCCGGTGCGTTCGCCAGCTGGATGGCCGCGGCCACCAGCTACAGCACCAATGACCTGCAGCTGCTGCCGTTCTACATCTACTACTCGATGTTCGGCTTCCAGCGCATCGGCGATGCCGCCTGGCAGGCGGCCGACATGCGCGCGCGCGGCTTCCTGCTGGGTGCCACCGCCGGTCGCACCACGCTCAACGGCGAGGGCCTGCAGCACCAGGACGGCCACGCCCTGCTGCTGGCCGGCGCGATCCCCAACTGCCGCAGCTACGACCCGACCTTCGGCTACGAGGTCGCGGTCATCCTGCAGCACGGCATGAAGCGCATGCTCGAAGAGCAGGTGGACGAGTACTACTACCTGACCCTGATGAACGAGAACTACGGCCACCCGGACATGCCGGAAGGCGCGGCCGAAGGGATCATCAAGGGCATGTACCTGCTGAAAGACGCCGGCAAGCCGAAGAAGAACGAGCTGCGCGTGCAGCTGCTGGGTGCCGGCACCATCCTGCGCGAGGCCATCGAGGCAGCCACGCTGCTGGACAAGGACTTCGGCGTCACCGCCGACATCTGGTCCTGCCCGAGCTTCAACGAGCTGCGTCGTGATGGCTTCGATGCCGAACGCCACAACCGCTTCCACCCGGAAGGCGAGCAGAAGAAGCCCTACGTCACCCAGTTGCTGGAAGGCCGCCAGGGCCCGGCCATCGCCGCGACGGACTACGTGCGCGCCGTGGCCGACCAGGTCCGCGCCTTCGTGCCGATGACCTACACGGTGCTCGGCACCGACGGCTTCGGCCGTTCCGACACCCGCGCCAACCTGCGCCGCCACTTCGAGGTGGACCGCTTCCACATCGCCCATGCGGCGATCGATGCGCTGGCCAAGGACGGCAAGATGACGGCGAAGGACGTGGCGCGGGCGATCAAGCTGTACAGGATCGACAGCGATAAGCCGAATCCGGTTGGGGTCTGATCTAGTTGGAACGCAAAAGAAGGCGGCCCTTGGCCGCCTTCTTCGTGAAGCCCGGAACGTGGCGTGTCCCGTTACGGCGCGTTCTTCGCAGCGTCGATATAGCTGCCGTAGTCCGACATCGCTTCGGTGAACTCGTAGGGGAAGCTGCTGGAGTTCAGGATCACGGTCTGGATGAAGTTGTTGGATTCGCTCTTGATCCCTTCGAGATACGCGTAGTCCTCCGGCAGTGCCTCGATGATGGCCGACTTCGCCTCGGCGGTCAGGCGACCCTGCGCATCGGTCAGGGCCTTGGTGCCGAGTTCGGTCAGCTTCTTCGTGATGGCCTCCTGCACTTCCTCGGACAGGCCGCCCAGGGCATCGGAGACTGCTTCGGAGATTACACCGGATGCGAGCTTGCCACCCACCGGGATGGCTGAAATGGCGGTGTCGAGCAGGAAGCCCACGAACGCATCGCGTGCGGCGATGTCGGTGCGCAGGTCCACATAGCCGGAAGAGACGGCGTCCTGCATCACCGCGCCGATCATCGCGGTGCGTCCTTCGCCGGCATCCACCGCGCGCTTGTCGTCGCCGTCGACCACGCCATCGCCGTTCACGTCGGTCGCGTCGGACATGCTGCCGACACGGATGTTCTCGCTGGTGAATGCGCTGATGCGGTCCATCACCTCGCCGCCGCGCGGGTTGTCAGGGTTCAGAGCGGTCATGCGCACCAGGTTGGACAGCGCGGCGAGGTTCTCGCCGACCAGGGTGCTGCCCTCGTTGGTGGCGCCGGGTGTCTGGGTCGGGCTCGGCAACGTCAGGCGGTCGAGGACGGCATCGGAGTGGTTCAGGAACAGGCCCGCAAGCGCCTCGGCGCGTTCGCCCAGTGGGCGGTTGTCATGGGTGTAGTAGTGGTTACCTGGCCCGTTCCCGGTGGCGTGGTCATTGATGTAGTGGATGAGGTCGATGACCTCGTCGGTGCTGCCGTGGGCCGAGGTGGTGTCGATCAGGATCGCCATCGGATCGCGCACGTTGCCGGGGCCGCCGTTTGCCGCATCGTATTTGGCGCCGTACTCCGACATGGCGTTACGCAGGTCGGTGCGCTGTTCGGCGGTCAGGCCCGAGAGCACGTTCTGCACCGACTGCGTGCCGCCTGACTGCTCCAGTGCGTTTAGGACCATTGCGCCCCAGCCAGCGCGCGCCCAGGGTTCCGGCATGTTGTCCAGGAGCACATGGTTGGCCAGGAATTCCCCGGCGAACTTCTCGATGAAGGCGCTGGAATTGGGGCCGTTGGCACCGGTCAGGGTATCGAGCAGTGCGTTGATGTTGTCCTCGTTGGCAAGAGGCCCGGTGGCATCGCCCAACACGTTGACGAAGACGAATGCCTGCTCGTAGCTGATGGATCCGTTGACGTACGCCTCGCCGAAGGCGTCGAAGATCGCGTCGCGCTCGCGCGGGGTGATCGTGCCTTCGGAAACAAGCGTGTTCAGGCGATCCACGGTGAGCCATGAATTCAGCGCGCCGCGATCCTGCGACAGGATTTCGGCGAACAGGTCGTCGCGCTGTTGCGGGGACAGCTTTTCGAGTTCCTGCGCGAAAACATCCATGCGCTGCTCATAGTTGTCGGTGATCGGCCCCCAACGCACACCGACATCGAGGATCTCGGCGGCCTTCTGCTGGATTTCGGTCATGGTCTTCACGGTGTTCGGGAATTGATCCCGATTGTCCGCAGTCGTACGCAGCTGCCCAGTTGGGGCGGACCCTAGAGCCGGCCCAGTGGCCAGGACCGGCCCTGAGAGCGGCGGCAGGCCGGTGGCTTCCGCGGGACCCGGCGCGGTCTTTCCTGCCGTACGGCGAGCAGCGCCGGGGGGCCTGTACGCCTGTAGCGTCCCCTGCATCGTTGCAGGCGTTGGATGCGGCGCGAGACGGCAGCCGGCACGCGCCGGCTGCCGTCCGCTCACAGGTCACGGGCGACGCATCACTCCGCCCACACGCCGCGTTCGGGCGTCCAGTACAGCGTGCGGCGTTCGAACTGCTGCTTGCGGCCGGTGCTGCCGTGGGCCTGTTCGTCGGTCTTGGGGTAGCCCAGCGCCGCCTCGCGGCCGTTGGTCTCGAAGTGGGCGAGGATCGCGCCATGCACGGCGTGCGCACCGGTGGCCGGGGTCCACAGGAACAGGCCGTTCTCGAAGTACTGGTACTTGCCGCGCTGGCCGGAGACCGGTGACGGTGCGGCATCGAGCTCGTCCATCAACGCGAAGCCCCAGCGCGTCTCGGAGTTGGTGGCGCGGTAGTGCTCGAGGATCTTCCCGTTGACCGCGAACGCGCCGGTGCGCGAATGCCACAGGATCATGCCGTTCCTGAACTGCTGGTAGCGCCCGCCGAGCTGCGCGGCGGCCTCGGCGAACTCGGGCACGCCCAGGTGGCTGCGCACGCCGCCCATCGCGTAGTACTTGCGGCCGATCTCGCCATGCGGGAGCACCTCGCAGCGCGGCAGGTCGTAGCCGTCGTTGTCGCGCCCCTCGTCGTTGCCCCAGCGCGACAGGTAGTAGGCCGACACGAACTGGTTGGCGGGGCCGACGTCGAGGTCGGTCCTGAGCCACCAGCGGTTGAAGCTTGCGCCGCTGCGGATCTCGCGGCCCCAGGTCTTGCAGTACACGTAGTGCCGGCCGGTGTTGAGCGTGCCGCTCTGCGTGGTGCTGGTGGACGAGGGGAAGCCGGGTGCGTTGGCGAACGTGTCCACCCAGTAGGTGGGCGTGGCGGCCGGCGGTGGCGGCGCGCCGTTGTTGATCAGGGTGTAGAAGCTCGCCCACGGGAAGTAGCGGCCGGGGTCGTAGCGGTTCTGGTTGCTGGTCAGCATGCCGTGGCCCTTGATGCGCACGCTGTCGGGCACGACGTTCCAGTAGTCGTAGCCCGGCCCCCGCCAGGCCGACGCGCAGTTGACCGGCTGGCGTGCGCAGATGCTGCGCACCAGGCGCGCGGATGCGTTGACCATCGCTGCCGTCCAGTTGCCGGCATCACCGGCGCGGCCGTCGTGCTCGATGCCGATGGTGTAGTGGTTGTGGTACGCGGCGTGCCAGGCCTGGTGGTGCTCGCGCACCATCTGGGTGATCTGGCCATCGGACCGGCGGATCACGTAGTGCGCCGACACGTTCGACGATGGGTTCCGGAACCACGAGATGCCGCCGGCGTAGCTGCCTTCGATGGTGTGCATGATCACCGCCGAGCGGGTGTTGTTGGCGGTGCTGTAGTTGCTGCCGTGCGCGGGATTCCACAGCGCCTCGCCGAAATCGAGTGCCTGGGTCGTGGCATCGGGCGTGCGTGCGGTGCGTTGCACGGCGGGAGGTCGCGTCGCGGCGTCGTCGTTCGCGGTCACCGCATCGCGGGCGTGGTCCAGCTTCAGTGCCGGTGCGCTCAACAGGCGCAGGCGTTCGGCAGGAAACGCCTGCTGCATCTCGATCGGCAGCTTCGGCACCCGTATGCCGTTGCCATCGGTGCCGCGCGACAGGGTCTGCAGCACCTCGTAGGCGAAGCTCTGGCGCGCGAAGCCTTCGATGTTGCCGTCGCCGCGGCCGTAGCCCGCGTAACGCGCCAGCGCACCGGACACCGCTTCCACGCCGGCGTCGCGCGAGGTGCGCGTGCCGTCGCGCTGCATCGCGCGCGCCAGCAGCGCGGCCGCGGCGAGGATGTTGGTTTCCGGATCGCGCAGCACCAGCGTTTCGCCGACCCCGAGCAACGCAGCGCCATCCGCCACCTGGTTGTCGAAGCCGCCGCCGCGGTACAGGCCCATCACGCCGTACGAGGCGGGCATATGGTGGTGGCCGGCGTTTCCGTGGGCATCGGGTTCGACGTGCACCCAGTTGGTTTCCACCAGCGCGATCGCTTCCAGCACGCCGCGCGGGATTTCCGGGAAGCGCTCGTAGGCGCGGCGGAAGTACAGCGGGTACTGCGCGCGCTGCCGCGCCTGCAGCGCCTGTGCATCCTGGCGTTCGCGTTCGAAGAGCCGCAGTTCGGTGGCGGTCGGTGCGCGTTCCTGCGCGACCGTCGGTACTGCCGCGGCCAGCAGCGCAATGGCTGCCGCCGACATCATCAACCTGTTCATCGAATATCCCTGCCCGTGAGTGCTCCCCTGCGCCTGCAGTCGGCCACACCCGGGCGTGCCGGCGTCAGCTGGGGCTCGCCCCATGGCGTATTGCACGGTCGGCCGGACGCAGCATGGCGTGCCGACGCTTCAACCGGCGCCGGCTTTACGCGGGTTCGGCATCCAGCTGGTGGCCAACGCCTGCAAGCCGGTGGACCGCAGCGGCCTGATCGAACGGTTGACCGCGGATGTGGAGGCCTTCGACCCGCATCGCCTCGACATGCTGGTGTACCGGCTGCGCCGCAAGTGCGAACAGGCGTCGAAGCATCCGCTCCCGCTGCGCGCGGTGCGCGGTGCGCGGCGTCGGCTACATGATCGACTGGTAGGCGGCCGCAGGACCGGCCGGCGGGGCACGGCGGGCCGCGGGCGCGGCGGAAGGTGCGGAGGGTCGCGGGTTCGGGCTCACACTTCCTTCACGACGGCATTCACCGGGTCATGGCGGGCGCATCTCGGAAGCCGATGTGCACGCGCATTACCGGCAGCAGATGCAGGCACTCACGGACTTCGACAGCGAAGCGCTCTGCAACCGATGGCGGCGGACTACGCGGTCCGCAGTGTCGAGCACCTCGACGGCAGGTCACTGCGGCACACGTTGGACCGCACCACGGGCTGCCAGCAGATGGAGGACGCGCTGGCGCTGATGCGCGTACTCCACAACCAGACCGGCGGCCTGGTCGGGATCGACTTCAGCTACGAGATCACCCGGATCGACATCGCACCCGGCGGACGCCGGGCGATCGTGGAGGCGACCGCCACCGCACGGATCGCGGGAAGACTGCTGACGCGCAGCCGCTCGAAGGGAGAGTTGTCGCGGTCCCTGTGGCGCGTACGCGACCACGGCGGACAGGTGCAAAGCTGGAACTACGGCGGCTGAGCGCAACGCGCGCCGCCCGACGGCACCTGCCCGGCACACGCCGGGCAGGTGACAGGCACTCAGATCCGGCTGCCGGAGCCGGTGCTGCTGGAGCCGCCGCTGGTGCTGGAGCCGGTCGAGCTCGAGCCGCCGGAGCTGCTCGAACTGCCGGAGCTGCCGGAACTGCCTGAACCGGTGGAGCCCATGGCGCCGCCCGAGCCGGTGGAACCGCTGGAGCCCATCGAACCACCGGCGCCGGTCGAGCCACCCGACGAGCCGCTGCTGCCCGAACCACCCGATCCACCCAGGCCACTGGTACCCGCGCCGCCCGACGCGCTGCCGCCGGAAATGCCGCCGCTCGAGCCCATGCCGCCGGAGCTGCCGGAACCCATGCTGCCGCCCGAGCCCGAGCCCGAGCCCGAACCCGAACCCGAACCCGAACCCGAACCCGAGCCGCCGGAACTGGCGCCCGAGGAACCGGAGCCACCCATGCCGCCCGAAGACGTGCTGCTGCTGCCGCCCATGCTGCTGGCGGACTGGCCGCCATTGCCGGAGGACGACCCGGACTTGCCGTAGGTCGAACCTTCCATGTCACCGACCGGATCGCCATGCGGCGGGGTCCGGTCACCACGATCGGTGCTGCTGCCCTTGCTGAAGAACATCGAGTCGCCGCTGCCCTGGCGGCGTTGCCACGCACGGTAGGCGACCATGCCCACCGCGCCCGCTGCGATCAATCGGAAGAGTCCCATGTCGGCCTCCTTGTGTTGGATGGGTGCGCAGAATGGGCATGGAGCCGGTGATCCCGACGTGACTTTGCAGCGTGGTGTTTAGTTGCCGCTCAAACCCGCCGATGGCGACGGCTGTTCATCACTAAACGCCCCCCCGCGCAGTGCGGATGTCCCCGGGCTAGGATGGGTTGTCGGCACGGCTGACCGTGTCGCGACTGCTGCTCTCCGGGACGCGCCGATGATCAAGAAACTCCCGTCCAGCCCGATACCGCTCTTGCGACGGCCCGCGCGTGGCCGCAGGAGCGAAGGACCGGTCTGAGGCCGATCGAGTGACGCATGCGTACCCAGGACACACAGGACGATCCGCCGGTGCCCCCGCCGGCCGGTGAGCGCAAGGACCGCCGCAGCGTGTTCCAGGCGCTGCCGCCACTGGCCTGGGCGCTGCTGGTGCTGGTGGCCGGCCTGCTGCTCACCGCCGAGCTGGCGCGGCGCGACCTGCGCGACAGCCGGCAGCGCGCCGACATGCTCTACAACTCGCTCGCCGATGCCGCGCAGGTGCGGCTCGACGATGCGCTCGACACCGCCGCCGTGGCGCTGCGGGCGATGCAGACGGTGCTGCTGTCGGCGGGTGACCTCGACCAGACCACCTATGCCCACTACCACGACAACCTGCGCGCGGTGGATGACCTGCCCGGGTATCTCGCCACCGCGTTCGCGCGTCGGCACGCGGTGACCGCCGCCGACGGCACGCCGCTGTACCGCTACGAGCTGCTGGCCCCCCTCGAGGGCAACGAGATGCTGTTGTGGCTGGACATCACCACCCAGCCGGACAACCTTGCCGCGCTGGAACGTGCGCGCGATGCCGATCGGCCGTCGATGTCGGCACCGTTCCAGCTCACGCAGTTCAGAGATGCGGGCGACGCCGGCCTCGGCATCACCCTGCGGCTGCCGGTGTACTCGCGAGGGCGGGCGCCGGAAACCGTCGACGCGCGCCGCGCACGCGAGACCGGTGTGCTGGCGATGAGCCTGCGGCTGGAGCCTCTGGTGCGCACCGCGCTGCAGGGGCGGATCCTCGAATACATGCACGTCGCGCTGCGCGACACCGGCGCCGCGGACAATGGCCATGTGTTCGCGAGCGGGCCGCTGCCGGTGGAGGCCGGTGCACCTGCGTACACCCGCATGCTCGAGTTCGGCGACCCCCGCTGGGAGCTGCGCATGCAGCCGCTGCAGGCGCCGGCCGACGGTGACCGGTCGCAGTCGATCATCCTGCTCGGCACGCTGATCAGCGTGCTCGCCGCGCTGCTGCTGTGGTCGATCGCCGGCACCCATCGCCGCGCGCTGGCGCTGGGCCAGCGGATGAGCGCACGCGTCAGCGAGAGCGAGGCGCGCTTCCGCACCCTCAATGAGCTGCTGCCGGCCCTGGTACTGCTGGCCGATGCCGACGGCACCATCACCTATGCCAACCAGTTCGCGCGGCGGCGGCTGGGCGACGTGGTCGGCACCCGGCTGGACGCGCTGTACAGCGACCCGGGCCCGCGCATGGCGGTGGCCGACGCCAGCGGCCGCGAGGCGGGCTGGGAAGAGCGCGAGATGGAGATCACCACCGGCAAAGGCAGCTTCTGGGCGCGCGTATCACTGGCGCCGGTGGTCGTGGATGGCCAGCCGCACATGCTGCTGACCGCCACCGACATCAGCGAGCAGCGCGAGCTCAACGCGCGCCTGCGCTACCAGGCCTCGCACGATGCGCTGACCGAGCTGTGCAACCGCCGCGAGTTCGAGCGGCAGCTGGCGCTGGCACTGGCCGGGCGCCGCGCGCACCCGGAGACGCCGCCGTTCGCGTTGCTGTACTTCGATGTCGACCAGTTCAAGCTGGTCAATGATCTGTCCGGGCACCGGGCCGGCGACCAGATGCTGGTGGAGATGGTGCTGGCGATCGGCCAGAACCTGCGCGAGGGCGACCTGTTCGCGCGCCTGGGCGGCGACGAGTTCGGGCTGCTCGCCTATGGCGTCAACGAGACGGAAGCACTTGCGCTTGCCGAACGCCTGCGCCGCTGCATCGACAGCGTGCGCTTCGTCTGGCAGGGCCGGACGCATTCGGTCAGCGCAAGCATCGGCGTGGTGATGTCCGACCGTGCCGGCGCGACCCTGCAGGATGTGATGGCCTGGGCCGACAGCGCCTGCTACCAGGCCAAGGAGAACGGCCGCAACCGCGTGCACCTGTACCGCGAGGACGACGACAGCACGCGCCGCCACAGCGAGATGGAGTGGGCCAGCCGGATGCGCAGCGCCATCGAGCAGGGGCGCCTGCTGCTGGACTACCAGGAGGTGGTGCCGCTGACCACGGCAGCCGCCGATGGCCCGCATATCGAACTGCTGCTGCGCCTGCGTGACGAGAATGGCGCGGTGGTGCTACCCGGTGCGTTCATGCCCGCCGCCGAACGCTACGGGCTGATGCCCACCGTCGACCGCTGGGTGATCGGCACCGTGCTGGGCAACTTCGCGCGCCTGCATCCGGCCGGAGCGCAGTTGCAGACCTGCGCGATCAACCTGTCCGGCGCAAGCATCGACGACGAGGATCTTGCCGCCTTCATCCTCGACTGCATCGCGCGCCACAAGGTGCCGGCGCAGCGGGTCTGCTTCGAGATCACCGAGACGGTGGCGGTGCGCAGCCTGCTGCGCGTGACCCGGGTGATCGAGCGCCTGCGCACCGCCGGCTGCCGCATCGCGCTCGACGACTTCGGCTCCGGCATGTCGTCGTTCGGGTATCTGAAGAACCTGCCGGTCGACGTGATCAAGATCGACGGCAGCTTCATCCGTGAGGTGGATACCGATCCGATGAGCCGCACCATTGTCAGCGCGATCGTGCAGATCGGCCACCAGCGCGGGTTGAAGGTCGTCGCCGAGTGGGTGGACAACGACGGCGCACGCGGGGTGCTGGACGAACTCGGCGTCGACTACGGCCAGGGCTTTGCCCTGCACGAACCGGAACGGGTGATGTTCCAGCGCTGACGCTGCCGCGGTTCAGCGGCGCGTGGCGTACACGCCGTCGAGCTCCGGACGGGCGTGGAAGCCGCAGGCCTGCAGGCGGCGCACCACCTCGCGCGGCACGTCGCGGCCACTGGTCAGGCGGTTGGGGCTGCCGGTGTAGTGGAACAGGCGGCCGCCGCGGCGCAGCACTCTCGCAAGTTGTTCATAGAAGGCTTTCGAGTACAGCTCGCCGGCAATGCCGAAGCGCGGCGGATCGTGCAGCACCGCATCCATCGAGGCATCCGGCAACGCGGTGATCGCCGCGGTGACGTCGGCATGCTGCAGCTGCAGGCGACCACCGGCATCGGCGGACGCCTGATCCGGCGACCACGGGTTGATGCTGCGCAGCCACAGCACGTCCTCGTTCTTCTCGAACGAATGGATACGGGACACGCCCGCCTCCAGGCAGCACGCCGCGAAGTAGCCGAGCCCGCCGCAGGTGTCGAGTACCACCTTGCCGCGTGGTGCCACCAGCGCCACCTTGCGGCGCGCATCAGCCAGCGGCGACTCGCGGGCGGTGGGCAGCATCTTGATGCCGTCGATCTCGAACGTCGGCACGCCCCATGGCGTCGGCACCAGTTTGATCAGCGACCGCGCGTACCGCGACACCGGCAACCATTCGTCGCCTTCGCGCAGGTAGATCGTGCGGTCCTTCAATGCACCGGGATACGGCTGTGGCTGGCCGCGCCACACCCAGTGGTCGGCGCACGGCGTCACGGTGTCTTCGCTGCGGCCCAGGTCGAAGGAGCCGGTCCAGCTGCCGGCGGCGCGTGCCGCCATCAGCGCGGACGCGATGTCGCGGGTGAGCAGGGGTCCGGCGTATCGGCGCATGGAGGCAATCGGATGACGGGCGCGCATCGTAACCGCGACATGCCGGATCCAGTGATGTGTCGCCGGTCACGCCGGGCATGGGCCGGTGCTCACCGGTTGCTCATCGCGTTGAATGCGCCTTGAACCTGCCCGTTAGCGCTGCGTGGTGGAGGTGTGAACGTTGTGACGCGCTTCAGTTCGGGCCCTCTTAACTGCGGCCGCGGATGGCCACCTGCATGCGCCTCCGCCCGACCCGTCCATCCCCCAACGGGTCGCGTCATAAAAAATCAGGAGAGTCCCGATGAAGAAAGCCCTACTCCCCGTTGCACTTGCGGCCGTCGCCCTCAGCCCCGCCGCGTTCGCGCAATCGCGCGGTGGCGATACCTATCGTCCCGACCTGGCCGTGGGCCAGGGCAACTGGTTCCTCGCCGGCAATGTCGGCCGCACCGATGGCGGCACGGCCGACACCTTCGGCAGCGGCGACTTCAACGTGTTCGAAAGCCGCGACGGGCGTCGCACCGGTTACGGCCTGGCCACCGGCTACCGCTGGAAGCTCGCGCCGAGCTTTGGCCTGGGCGTGGAAGGTGGCTACACCGACCTCGGCAACATCAAGGTGAGCAACGCCTTCCGCAGCGACGAAGAGGTGAACCAGCGCGACGACACCAATGCGTTGCGTGGCTGGCACGTCGGCGGCAATGCACGCTGGAACGTGACCCCGGCCTGGTACGTGGGTGCGCGTGGGGGCTACTTCCGCGCATCCGACAACAACCTCGACTACTACAACTCGGTCGGCCAGGACCTCGGCCTGGAGAGCGGCGGCAGTGACGGCCGCAACAGCTGGTATGCCGGCGTCGGCACCGGCTGGAACGCCACCGAGAACTTCAGCGTCGGCGTGCATTACGACTACTTCCGCGCCAAGTCCGGCGAGGTGCGCGACCCGGTGACCGGCGTGCGTTTCGACGGGCCCAAGCGCTCCACCGCACTGCTGGGCCTGACCGCCGAATACGCGTTCTGACCCGACGGTCAGCGGTTCCGAACGGGCGCCACGTGTGGCGCCCGTTCCCCATTTCGGCGATCGTGCGAGCAAGTCAAGACGTCAGCCCCGGGGCTCCGGTGTGGACGCCGTCGGTGGCGGGGCCTGCACCTCGGCCCGGTCGGACATCCATGTCTGACTCGCCGCCGCAGGCCATCCATGGCCTGCTATCCGCATAACGCGCCACCGACGCCGCATCGCCCTTTGCTTGCGCGGCTTCTTTGGCGATGGGCGGTCGTCGTCGGTTCCGACGTGCACGATCCCGTGACCGGTCGCGCAGCACTCTGTGACGACCCCCCGAGGAGCACTCCGATGCCTGCAGCCGATGCGGATCGCTACGCACGCTATGACGAGCGCATGGCCGAATCGCGCGAGGACGAGCCGGAACTCGAGCTCGAACTCGGCCATGTGCTGATGGAGATCGTGCGCACGACCTGGCAGGACGAGGGTCGCGCACTGCGCGCCGTGCATGCCAAGAGCCATGCGCTGCTGGAAGCCGAAGTTGAAGTGCCGGCACTGCCGCCGGAGTTGGCCCAGGGCGTGTTCGCGACGCCGGCGCGCTATCGCGCGGTGCTGCGGATATCCACCACCCCGGGCGACCTGTTGCCCGATCGGGTGTCGACGCCGCGCGGCATCGCGTTGCGGCTGTTCGACGTTCCCGGCGAGCGACTCGACGGCGCCCACCATCTGCGCAGCCAGGACTTCCTGCTGGTCAACGCGCCACGCTTCAACGCACCCGATGGCCATGCCTTCCTGCGCAGCCTGCGACTGCTGGCGAAGACCACCGACCGCGTGCCGCGCACCAAGCAACTGGTGTCGGCGATCGCGCGTGGCGCCGAGCGCACACTGGAGACGCTGGGCGGCGAGAGCAGCGCGCTCAAGGCGATGGGCGGCCAGCCGCCGGTGCATCCGCTCGGCGAGACCTACTTCACCCAGGTGCCGCACCGCTTCGGCGCGCACATCGCCAGGCTGCAGCTGGTGCCGGTGACGCCCGCGATGCAGGCGCTTGCCGGCGACGCCATCGACCTCGCCGATGACGACGCCCTGCGCGCAGCGCTCGGCGATTACTTCGCGCGCCATGGCGCGGAGTGGGAACTGCGTGCGCAGCTGTGCACCTCGCTCGAGGAGATGCCGGTGGAGGATGCCAGCGCCGAATGGGATACCCGGCGCAGCCCCTACCGCACCATCGCCACCGTGCGGGTGGCACCGCAGACGGCCTGGAGTGAGGCGCGCAGTGCGGTGATCGACGATGGCATGGGTTTCAGCCCGTGGCTCGGCGTGCAGGCGCACCGTCCGCTGGGGCAGATCATGCGCCTGCGCCGGCGCACCTATGAGCGCTCCCAGGCGTTCCGCGAGGACCGGATGGGCCCGTTCGTCACCGGCTGCCCGTTCGCGGCGATGCACGGATCCACCGGCTCACGGGATCTGGACGGCGGCGGTCCTAGCGTGGTGCCCCCCAACCGTCCGGAGGCGACATGAACCAGCCCGAGCAGCAGCAGGAAGTCCCCGGCGTCGAGAAGAAACTCGACCCGCCCGCCGACCACGGCGAGAAGAGCTATCGCGGCAGCGGCAGGCTCGACGGCAAGGTCGCGGTGATCACCGGTGGCGACAGCGGCATCGGCCGCGCGGTGGCCATCGCCTATGCACGCGAAGGCGCCGACGTGCTGGTGAGCTATCTGTGCGAGGACGAAGACGCGGAAGAGACCAAGCGCTGGGTCGAGGAGGCCGGGCGTCGCTGCGTGCTGGTGCGTGGCGAACTCGCCGACCCCGCGCACTGCCGCTCGGTGGTGCAGCAGGCGGTGGATGCATTCGGCCGCATCGACGTGCTGGTCAACAACGCCGCCTTCCAGATGTCGCGTGAATCGCTGGACGACATCCCCGACGAGGAATGGGACTACACCTTCCAGGTCAACGTCACCGCGATGTTCCACCTGTGCAAGGCCGCGCTGCCGCACATGAAGGCTGGCGCGTCCATCATCAACACCAGCTCGATCAACTCCGACAAGCCCAACCCGGGCCTGTTGCCGTATGCGGCCACCAAGGGTGCGATCGCCAACTTCACCGCGGGGCTCGCGCAGATGCTGGCGGAGAAGGGCATCCGCGTGAATTCGGTGGCGCCGGGCCCGATCTGGACGCCGCTGATCCCGGCCACGCTGCCGCCGGATTCCGTCAAGGACTTCGGCCAGCAGGTGCCCCTCAAGCGCCCCGGCCAGCCGGCGGAGTGCGCGCCGATCTACGTGCTGCTGGCGTCCGACGAGGCCAGCTACATGACCGGCGGGCGCTACGCGGTCACCGGCGGCACGCCGATCCTGTAAGGCGACCAGGTGCCTCCGCGGGTGTCGCCCGCGGAGGCCTCGCTGCACACAGCTTACGGATCCGCGGTGGCCGTGGCGGTTGCCGCCGGCACGTCGCCCGCGGCGAGCTGTTCCTCGATGGTGGTGAATGCCGAGCGCGTCCCGGGGGGCGCGTCCTGCATGCCCGTGGCGAAATACACCACGCCGCTGCCGGCGACACGGTCCACCCACAGCCCCGACAGCAGGCCATAGGCCGACCCTGCGTGGCCGACGCGCTCGCGGCCATCACCGAACGGGTCGTCCCTGCATCCCTCAAGCGGCGTGGCCAGCGTCTGCGCTGCCAGGCCGTAGCGGCAGAAGAAGCCCTCGCGCGACTGCCCGCTGGCGTCCTCCTCGGCGGTCACGCCGTTGTCGCCGGCGCGCACCCAGGCCGGCGCCAGCAGCGTCGCCACCGAGGCCGGTGACAGCAGGCGCACGCCATCGACCTCGCCCTCGCCCAGCAGCAGCCGGCCGATGGTTGCCAGGTCGCGCGCGGAAATGCGCAGGCCGCCCTGCGGCGAGAACAGCGCACCGTTGCGGCCCGGTTGCCATTGCGCGAGGTCGCAACTGCCGTCGGAGGCCGCGCGCACCGGGCACGCGGGACGCCCGCTGCGGGTGTCGTCGGTGCCGGATTCGCGCCCGGCGTCGTAGAGGATCACCGCCCGTGAGCGTTGCGCATCGTCGCAGGTGGACCAGCCGAAGCAGGCCGACAATCCCAGGGGCTCGAACAGCAGGCGCTGCATCAGCCGGTCGAAGCGCTCGCCGGTGGCGCGTTCCATGGCCGAGGCGACGAACGGGAAGTTGAGGTTGGCGTAGCGAAAGTACCGGCCGGGCGCATGTGCGCTGTCCCACGCGCGCGGATCGGCGAGCAGATCCGCCAGCGCGCCGTCCAGCGGCACCTGCCAGTAACCGGCATCGTCGGTCAGCCCGGCGCGGTGCGACAGCAGCAGGCGCAGGGTGATCGGCACCTCCGGATGGTCGGGGTGGCGGAGCTTCCAGCCGAGCAGCGCGGAGACGTCGGCGTCGAGGTCCAGCGCACCGGCCTCGACCAGGCGCATGACGCCAAGGGCGACCACCAGCTTGGAGATCGAGGCGATGCGCACCGGGTCGTCGGCGGTGACCGTACGCCCCGCCTGCAGATCCGCATGTCCAGCCGTACGTACATCGGTGACGTGGTCGCGGTCGAAGGTGATCCGCACCGATGCCACCGGCGTGGTGGCATGCGCCACGGTGGATGCCAGCAGCAGGGCCAGCAGGCTGCAGGCCAGGGGCAACGGCCGACGGCGGAGATCACGCATGCGTACATTCCCGGAACAGGGCGACGCCGATGTATAGCGCAGATGCACGTATCCGGCATGCTCCGTCGCGGCCCGGTGTGCGCGGCTTGCGGCGAAGCGGACAGGGGCGCGGCGCGTACTCGCCGCGCTCGGCACGGTCGGCTACATTGGCCGTCCTGCCACACGCCCGGCGATGCCGCTGCAGCGGTCACGTTATGGATGTCAGCGGCCCCACCGGATCCGGTATGCGCCCCAACGAGTCCCTTGAATTCCGCCGGCTTGCCGACACCGCGCCGGCGATCCTGTGGGTAACCGACGCCAGCGGCCAGTGCACCTTCCTGTCCCGCGGCTGGTACGAGATGACCGGGCAGAACGAGGCCGAAGCGCTGGGTTACGGGTGGCTCGAAGCCCTGCATCCCGACGACCGTCCGGCGATGCGGGCGCGCTTCGCACGTGCCAGCCGTACCGGCAAGGCGTTCGCCCTCGACTACCGCGTGCGCTGCCGGGATGGCCGTTACCGCTGGGCGCTGGATGCCGCCAACCCGCGCCATGCCGACGACGGCAGTTTCGCCGGCTTCGCGGGCTCGGTCATCGACATCGACGACCGCCGCCGCTCCGAGGACAACTACCGCGCGCTGTTCAATTCGATCGAAGAGGGCGTCTGCATCCTGCAGGTGCTGTTCGATGGCAGGCAGCAACCGCGTGATTACCGCTTCCTCGAGGTCAACCCGGCCTTTTCCCGCCACACCGGGCTGGCCGACCCCGTCGGGCACACCGCGCGCGAGATGCTGCCCGACCTGGAGGAACACTGGTTCGAGATCTATGGCCGCGTGGCGATGTCGGGCGAGCCGGAACGCTTCGAGCAGGGTTCCGACGCCATGGGGCGCTGGTTCTCGGTCTATGCGTTCCGCATCGGTGACCCCGCCGGGCACACGGTCGCGCTCCTGTTCACCGACATCACCGCGCGCCGCCGCCAGGAGCAGGCGCTGCGCGATGCCGAGCAGCGCAAGGACGAGTTCCTCGCCACCCTGGCCCATGAGCTGCGCAATCCGCTGGCGCCGATCCGCACCTCGCTGTACGTGCTCAAGCTCAACCAGGACCCGGAAACGGCCACCCGCATGCTCGACATCCTGATGCGACAGGTCGACCAGCTGACCCATCTGGTGGACGACCTCACCGAGGTCTCGCGCATCACCCGTGGCCGCATCGAGCTGCGTGCGGTCGACATCCCGCTGGCCTCGGTGCTGCGCAACGCCGCCGAGAGCGTGCAGCCCACCCTCGCCCAGAGTGGGCAATCGCTGCAGATCGACGTTCCGCCGGAGCCGCTGTGGCTGCGCGCGGACCCGGTGCGGCTGGGCCAGGTGTTCATCAACCTGCTCAACAACGCCGCGCGCTACAGCCGCGAGAACACCACCATCCGCGTGGTTGCCAGCGCCGAGGGCACCGACGCCGTGGTCTCGGTACGCGACGAGGGCATGGGCATCGCGCGCGAGCACCTGCAGAGCATCTTCGACCTGTTCACCCAGGTCGACCGCCAGCACAGTGCCGACACCCGCGGGCTGGGCATCGGCCTGGCGCTGGTGCGCAGCCTGGTGCAGATGCACGGCGGCAATGTCACCGCACGCAGCGAAGGCCGCGGGCAGGGTGCGGAATTCATCGTGCGCCTGCCGCTGCACGCGCCGGGTCAGGCCGCGGCGACACCCGCCGATGGCACCGCCAAGCCGTTCTCCGGCCTGCGCGTGCTGGTGGCCGACGACAACCGCGACGCCGCGGAAAGCATGGGCGAGTGGCTGAGCGCATTCGGTGCCGAGACCATCGTCGTCCACGACGGCCATGCCGCGCTCACGATGGCGCAGATGCACCTGCCGCATGTCGCGCTGCTGGACCTCGGCATGCCGGAACTGAGCGGGCTGGAAGTGGCGCAGCGCTTGCGTGCGGTGCCGGGTGCCGCGGACATGCGCCTGATCGCGATCACCGGCTGGGGGCAGGCGCGTGACCGTGCCGGCACCGAGGCGGCGGGCTTCGACCACCACATGACCAAGCCACCGGATATCGCATTGCTGCGGTCGCTGCTGCAGGAGGCGCACCGCGAGCTGGCCGCCCCTGTCGTCGCAAGCGACGCCGCGCAGGACGGCTGAGCGTAGCCAATCCGGTGGGCTGAACCCCGCCTGCGGCCGGACGGCACGTGGGTAGGCAGCGTGGGTGCTGCATCGCACAATAATGCGGCCGTCCGATGCCGCTGCGATGACCCCGACCGCCCACCACCACCATCCACTCAGCCCGCGCCAGCAGGGCTGGGTGCTGTTCGCACTGGCGATCGGCGGCTTCGCCATCGGCACCAGCGAGTTCGCGCCGATGGGGATGATGCCGGACATGGTCGCCGACCTCGGCGTCAGCGAACCGCAGCTGGGCCACTCCATCAGCGCCTACGCGCTGGGCGTGGTGGTCGGCGCGCCGCTGCTGGCGGTGCTCGGTGCACGCCTGTCGCGGCGCGCGCTGCTGCTGGCGACGATGGCGCTGTACGTGCTCGGCAACCTGGCCAGCGCGCTGGCGCCGGGGTATCTGTCGCTGACCGCGATGCGCTTTCTGGCCGGCCTGCCGCATGGCGCCTATTTCGGCGTGGCCGCACTGGTGGCCGCATCGATCAGCCCGCCCGGTCGCCGCGGCACGGCGATGGCGCGGGTGATGCTGGGCCTGTCGGTGGCGCTGCTGGTCGGCAATCCGCTCGCGGCCTGGCTTGCGCAGGTGGCGGACTGGCGCTGGACCTTCGCGCTGGTGGCCGTGCTCGCCGTGCTGACGATGGTGCTGGTGGCACGGCTGCTGCCGCCCGACCCGCACGAACCCCGGCACGACATCCGCCGCGAACTGCGCGACTTCAACCGCTCGCAGGTGTGGCTGGCGCTGGCGATCGGCGCGATCGGCTTCGCCGGCATGTTCTGCGTCTTCAGCTACCTGGCGCCGACGATGATCGAGGTCACCGGCATCGCCCCACGCCATGTGCCGCTGGGGCTGGTGGCGTTCGGCGTGGGTGCGATCGTCGGCAACCTGGTCGGCGGCTGGCTGTCGGACCGTTACCGCTTCCGCGCCGCGGGGATCGTGCTGGTGTGGTCGCTGGTGGTGTTGCTGCTGTTCCCGCTGGCGACCCGCTCGGCGTGGTCGATCCTGCTCGCGGTGGTGGCCGTGGGCAGCATGGGGGCGCTGGCCACCGTGCTGCAGGCGCATCTGATGGATGTCGCCGGCGGTGCGCAGACGCTCGCCGCCGCCTCCAACCATTCCGCCTTCAACACCGCCAATGCGCTGGGCCCGTGGCTGGGTGGGCTGGCGATCAACGCCGGCTGGGGCTGGACCTCGACCGGCTACGTCGGTGCGGCCACCGCGGTGGCGGGACTGCTTCTCTATGCCTGGGCGCGCCATGACGCACGGCGCCTGCGCGCGCTCGAGGCGGCGGGCTGACCCACCGCGCGGTCATGGCGCGATGCAGCGGTGCCGCGTCCCCGTCCGCGGCGGAAAGCCGCGTGACCGCCGGGGGCGCGTCGCCGATCCGCCGCCGGTGGTGCTGACGGCGGCTCAGCGGCCGTCGCGGTCGGCATCGCCGGGCAGGGCGCGCTCGACGCGGTGCCAGGCGTCGCGCACCGCGTGTTTCGCCTGTTCCCACGACAGCCGCGAGCCGCCGCGCTCGCGTTCCCAGTCGCGTCCGAGCCGGGCCTCGGTGGCATCGTCCCAGCGCGCATCGCGGTCGGTGGCGCGTGCCCGGGTGCCATAGCGGTAGGCGGCGCGGTAGTCGTCATAGCTGTAGTCGTCGCTGTAGTAGTCGGCGCGGCTGTAGTGCTCGCCGTAATAGGCGTCGACGTCGGTATAGGTGCGCCAGGTCTGGTCGGTGCGTTGCCAGGCGTCGGCTACCGCGGGACGTGCCTCGTTCCACGACAGGATCGACGCGCCGCGCGCGGTTTCCCAGCGCTCGCGCAGTTCCGGCTCGGCCTCGTCGAAGGCGCGGATATCCGCATTGCGTGCCTCGGTGCCGTAACGGTATGCGGGCGCGTAGTCGCGCTCGTAGTCGGCGTCGCCGCGGTAGTAGTCGCGGGCCGGGGCGCTGTCGCGCCAGTACTCGACTTCCACGGTCGGGTCCACGCGTTCGGCGACCGCCTTGCCACCGGCAGCGCCGCCGAGGGTTCCGATCGCGCCGCCCACCAGGGTGCCGATCGGGCCGAACAGGCTGCCGACCGCGGCGCCGGCGACCGCGCCCAGGGTCCCGCCCGCGGCGACGCCGCCGGGATGTGCGCCCGGGGCGCCGGAGATCGGATCGCGGTTGGCGTCGGGCTGGCGGGGCGTGTGCTTGTCGCGCATGGCGGGGCTCGCTGGATGGGGGTCGTTGCCACTGTCCGCCACCGCGGCGTGCAGGCGACGTGCACTGCCGCCGCTGCCGGCGCGCCGCCATTCACCATCCGGCGGGGATGCGCCGTCCTAAGCTATGCGGTCGTCCCGGATCATCTGCCATGCCCTACTCCCTGTTGCGCCTTGTCCTGCCGATCTGCCTCGTCGCGTCCGTGCTCACCGCCTGTGGTGGCGGCCAGGCCGGCAAGCCCCGGCCGGCCCTGCTCGGCGAGACCTTCGAGTTCGACGACATGTACTCGCGGGTCTTCGCCACCCGGCCGGAGGTGGCCTGCGAGGCCGCGCGCCGCGCGCTGCTGGGGCAGGGCTACGCCGTCGGTCGCGCCGAGGCCGCCTCGGTGGAGGCGAGCAAGAACTTCCAGCCGGAATCGGATTCGCACCTGCAGCTCGCGGTGCGCGTGTCGTGCGTGCCGCAGGAAGGCAAGGCGCTGGTGTTCGTCAGCGCGCTGCAGGACCGCTATGCGCTGCGCCGCAGCGCCAACTCGGCAAGCCTCGGCGTCAGCGCGCTGGGGTCGGTGTCATTGCCGATCGGCAGCACCGAGGATTCGCTGGTGCGCGTCGCCAGCAGCACCGTGCAGGATGCGGAGTTCTATGCGCGGTTCTTCGAGCGCGTGCAGAGCTACCTGCCCGCGCACGTACGCACCGTCGACGACGAGCGCTGACGGCGCGGGGGGCGCCCCGCGCCACGCCCGCGCATTGCCTCAACGGATCCAGCCGCGCAGTTCCTCGCGGCCCAGGCGCCCGTCGGCATCGGTGTCGACGCCGGCGAACTCCGCCGCCAGGGTCGGATGGGCGGCGGCCTCCCGGCGGTCCAGATAGCCGTCGCCATTGCTGTCGAGCGCGTCGAAGTCGACCCGGTACTGGTCGCGCAGCACCGCGTCCGGCTCGTACGAGCGCACGATGACCTGTTGCTCGCCGGGGTTTCCGAAGGTGGTGATACCGGTCTGCGAGCCCTGCGCGCTGGCGCGGGCCGGCGCGTTGTCTGCCTGCGGCAGGGGGCGGGTTTGCGTCTGCGCGAAGGCCGCAAGCGGCAGCAGCGCGAGGAGGGCGAGGCTGTAGCGGGGCATGGTCATGGCAGGGCCTCCAGTGATGATGGGTCCGCGATCGCGGGTGATGCCATCCGAGTCTAGGCCGGGACCTGTCAACGCCTGTTCGATCCGCCGGCGGGCATCGCCCGCAGGCGGGCGCGACCCGGCCGGGCCCTGGCGTGCCGCCCGCAGGCCAGGGTGCGACGCCTGGCGAACAGGGCGCGCGCCCGTGCGATCGGGTATGCGGCGCAATGGGCCCGGCGCGATCCGCTCAGGCCGCCATGCCGTTGTGCCGCAGCAGCGCGTCGATCTGCGGGTCGCGGCCGCGGAAGGCGCGGAAGTTCTCCAGTGCGGGCCGGCTGCCGCCACGCGCGAGGATCTCGCGGCGGAAGCGCGCGCCGGTGTCGGCCAGCGCATCGGGTTGCTCCTCGAACGCGGCATAGGCGTCCGCGCTCAGCACCTCGGCCCATTTGTAGCTGTAATAGCCCGCCGCGTAGCCGCCCGCGAAGATGTGCGCGAACTGGTGCGGGAAGCGGTGCCAGGCCGGCGGCCGGTTCACCGCGACCTCCTCGCGGATGCGCTCCAGCAGCGCGAGCACGTCGGCCGGCGGCTCGCCGGCATGCAGCTCCATGTCGAACAGCGCGAACTCCAGCTGGCGTACCGTCTGCATGCCGCTCTGGAAGTTGCGCGCGGCGAGCATGCGCTCGAACAGCGCGTGCGGTAGCGGCTCGCCGGTGTCGACGTGCGCGGTCATCGCCTCCACCCGCGGCCATTCCCAGCAGAAGTTCTCCATGAACTGGCTGGGCAGTTCCACCGCGTCCCATTCCACGCCGTTGATGCCGGCCACCGGCAGTTCGCCGACTTCGGTCAGCAGCTGGTGCAGGCCGTGGCCCATCTCGTGGAACAGGGTCGTCACCTCGTCGTGGGTGAACGTTGCCGGTGCGCCGTCGACGCCGCGCCCGAAGTTGCAGACGAGATACACGATCGGCGTCTGCGTGCTGCCGTCGGCGCGATGGCGGCGGTTGCGGCAGTCGTCCATCCAGGCACCACCACGCTTGCCTTCGCGCGCGTAGAGGTCGAGGTAGAACTGCCCGACCAGTCGCCCGTCGCCATCGACCAGCCGGTAGAAGCGCACGTCCTCATGCCAGACCGGTGCGCTGTCCTGCTCGACGCGCAGGCCATAGAGGCTTTCGGTCACGTCGAACAGGCCGGCCAGCACGCGCGGCTCGGTGAAGTAGCGCTTGACCTCCTGCCCGGAGTAGCTGAAGCGCGCCTCGCGCAGCTTCTGCGATGCCCAGTCGAGTTCCCACGGCTGCAGGGTGTCGATGCCGAGGCTGTTGCGTGCGAAGGCTTCCAGTTCGGCACGGTCGCGGCGCGCATGCGGCAGCGCGCGCGAGGCGAGGTCGCGCAGGAACGCCAGCACCTCGTCGGCGTGACGTGCCATCCGCGTGGTGAGCGCGAGCTCGGCATAGTGCGCATGCCCGAGCAGGCGCGCCTGCTCGGCACGCAGCGCGAGGATCGCGTCGATCAGTGGGCCGTTGTCCAGTTCGGCGGGGCCTGTTTCCGAGGCCAGCACGCCATAGGCGCGGTACAGCCGTTCGCGCAGGGCGCGGTTGTCGGCCCAGGTCTGCACCGGCAGGTAGCAGGGCATCTTCAGGCCGAGGCGCCAGCCGGCTTCGCCTGCGGCGTCCGCGGCGGCACGGCACTGCGCACGGACATCATCCGGCAGGCCGGCAAGTTCGCCTTCGTCGGTGGTGGTGTATGACCACGCATCGGTGGCATCAAGCACGTGCTCGGAGAACTTCGCCGAAAGCTCCGCCAGTTCCTGCTGGACCTGCGCCAAGCGCGCCCTTGCGTCGGGTTCGAGCTCGGCGCCGCCGAGGCGGAAGTCGCGCAGGGCGTTGTCGACCACGCGCCGGCGCGCCGGGCTCCAGCCGGTTGCTTCGGGCGCGTTCGACAGCGCCCTGAAGCGCTCGTAGAGCGCCTGGTTCTGCTGCATCGCGCTGTGGAAGCGTGTGACCCTCGGCAACGCGGCGTTGTAGGCCTCGCGCAGTTCGGCTGTGTTGACCACGGCGTTGAGGTGGCCGACCTGGTTCCAGGCGCGCCCGAGACGTTCGGTGGCGTCATGGAGGGGTTCGACGAAGTCGTCCCAGGTGACGGCCGCCGTGGTGGTGGCCTGGGTGACGGCGGCATCGGCATCCGCCAACAGGGCGTCGATCGCCGGAGCGATATGTTCCGGCCGGATCGCGTCGAAGCGCGGCAGCGCGGAGAAGTCGAGCAGGGGGTTGGTCATCCCCACATGGTGGGGGCAGGCCCCGCGCGATTCCAGCGGGGCCGGTGCACGAACGCGGCTGACAGCGCCGCGCGTACCGCGTCAGGGCGTTGCCAGGATCGAGACGATGCGGTTCTGCAGCCAGCTGGTGTCCTCCGCGGACATCTTGCCGCGCAGCAGCGAGCGGGTCTCGCGCGAGAACGCGGCCCAGAAGTCGCTGTCGTGCGGGTTCTGCTGGTGCATCTGCGGCAGCCTCTGGCGGAGATCGCTCAGGCGGATATCGAGTTCGTGGCGGGACATGGTTCAAACCTCTGCTTTCAGGCATCCGCGCGACGGTGGGACCATCGGCTTGCCGGGGAATCTGGTCGCGCTGCGCGGGACTGGCCGTGTGACACGGATGACAGGCGGGCGCGGCGCGTGTCCCAAGCTAGCCCCGGGATGTGTACGGCGGTGTGAAAAACCGCGTGGAATCAGCGGTTTGCGCGCTGCGCGTGTTCAGGCGGATGAATGGCGCCGCCTGTCTCACGGACTGAGACATGCAGCCGCCACCCTTGCACGGTGGAAACCGTCGACAAGCTTGCGATCCTGGCCGATGCCGCCAAATACGATGCGTCGTGCGCGTCGAGCGGTGCGTCGAAACGCCATTCGCTGGGCACCGGCGGGATCGGCAGCACCGAAGGCACGGGCATCTGCCATTCCTACACCCCGGACGGGCGTTGCGTCTCGCTGCTGAAGATCCTCCTCACCAACTTCTGCATCTACGACTGCGCCTACTGCGTCAACCGCGTCAGCAGCAATGTGCGCCGCGCACGCTTCAATACCGATGAAGTGGTGAAGCTCACGCTCGACTTCTACAAGCGCAACTACATCGAGGGGCTGTTCCTCTCCAGCGGCATCATCCGCTCGAGCGACTACACGATGGAGCAGCTGGTGGAAGTCGCGCGCAGCCTGCGCGAGGACCATCGCTTCGCCGGCTACATCCACCTCAAGACCATTCCCGACGCGGCGCCCGAACTGCTGGCGGCCGCGGGGCGCTACGCCGACCGGTTGAGCATCAACGTCGAACTGCCGACCGAGGCCGGGCTTGCCGAACTTGCGCCGGAGAAGAAGCTGCCCGGCATCCGTGCGGCGATGGGCGAACTGCGCTGGCGCATCGAGGAGAACCGCGAGCAGCGCCGCGGACAGAAGCTGCTGCGTGCGAAGCCGCCGCGGTTCGCACCGGCCGGGCAGAGCACGCAGATGATCGTCGGTGCCGACGGTGCCAACGACCGCAGCATCCTGCACACCAGCGACAACCTCTACGGCAACTACCGGCTGAAGCGCGTGTACTACTCGGCGTTCTCGCCGATCCCTGACGCCTCGATCCGGCTGCCTTCGAAGGCGCCGCCACTGGTGCGCGAGCATCGCCTGTACCAGGCCGACTGGCTGCTGCGCTTCTACGGCTTCGGTGTCGACGACATCGCACCCGCCGAAGCCGGCGGCATGCTCGATCTCGATATCGACCCCAAGCTCGCCTGGGCACTGCGCCATCCGGAGCAGTTCCCGGTGGACGTCAATCGCGCCTCGCGCGAACTGCTGCTGCGGGTGCCGGGGCTGGGGACGCGCAACGTGGACCGCATCGTCGCCTCGCGTCGCACCGGCGCGCTGCGGGTGGACGACCTGACGCGGCTGCGGGTGCCGCTGCGCAAGGCGCTGCCATTCCTGCTGCTGCCCGACCATGTGCCGCGCGGCGGCCTCGACAACCCTGCAAGGCTGCGCGCGCAGCTGGCACCGCCGCCGCGGCAGGCGGACCTGTTCGCGTGAGCGGCGACCTGTTCGGCGATGCGGTGACCGCGGCCGGCGCGGTGCAGGCGGTTGTCGATCCACCCTGGGATGGCGATGCCTGGCGGGTGCTGGCGCGCCAGGCGTGGTGTGCCGGCCTCGCTCCGGAAGACCTGGTCTGGGATGGCGACCCGCAGGCGATGCTGGCGGCCGGCCCTGCGCTGCAGGCGCTGCCGGCAACGCGTCCGCCGCCGCGCGTGGCGGCGGACTTTCCCGCGCTGGCCGCAGCGGTCGCCTGCCACACCGACCCGCAGCGTTTCGCCCTGCTGTACCGGCTGCTGTGGCGCATGGCCTCGGGCCAGCCGCGGCTGCTCGAGCGCGCCAGCGATCCGGATGTGCAGCGGGTGCGCATGCTGGAACAGGCGGTGCGCCGCGACAGCCACAAGATGAAGGCGTTCGTGCGCTTCCGCGAGGTGCCGGGGCGCGACAACCACTACATCGCCTGGTTCGAGCCGGCGCATCGCATCCTCGATCGCGTCGCGCCGTTCTTCGCCCGGCGCTTCGCCGGCATGCACTGGGCGATCCTCACCCCGTACCGCAGCGTGGCGTGGGATGGCGAGGCGCTGGCGTTCGCGGCGGGTGCCACCCGTGGCGACGCGCCGGCCGACGATGCGCAGGAGGCGCTGTGGCGCACCTACTACGCCAGCATCTTCAATCCGGCGCGGCTCAACCCGACGATGATGCGGTCGGAGATGCCGCAGAAGTACTGGAAACACCTGCCCGAGGCCGCGCTGCTGCCGACGCTGCTGCGCGAGGCCGGGCCGCGCGTGCAGGCAATGGCCGAACGCGCGCCGGAGCCGCCGCGGCGGCGCATCCCCGCGCCTGCGCCGGAACCGTTGCAGGTGATCGAGGGCCTCGACGCCCTGCGTGACGCCGCCGCCGCATGCCGGCGCTGTCCGCTGTGGGAGCCGGCCACGCGCACGGTGTTCGGCGAGGGGCCGCACGACGCACGGGTGGTGGTGGTCGGCGAGCAGCCCGGCGACGAGGAGGACCTCAGCGGGCGCCCGTTCGTCGGCCCCGCCGGGCGCCTGCTTGACCGCGCGCTGGGCGAGCTCGGCATCGATCGCTCGCGGTTGTGGCTGACCAATGCGGTCAAGCATTTCCGTTTCGAGCCGCGCGGCAAGCGTCGCCTGCATCGCAATCCCGATGTCGCGCACGTGCGTGCGTGCCGGCCGTGGCTGCAGCAGGAACTGGCGGCGCTGCAGCCGGACATCGTCGTCTGCCTGGGCGCCACCGCGGCGCAGGCGGTGTTCGGCAGCGGCTTCCGGTTGATGGAAGCGCGCGGACGCTGGCTTCCGCTCGAGGCCGCGCGCGGGCTGGCGACCGTGCACCCCGCCTGGGTGCTGCGCCAGCCTGACGCCGCGCGCGAGGCGGCGTATGCCGGCTTCGTCGACGACCTGCGCCTGCTGGTGGAGGCTGGCGCCACGCCGTAGTGGCGCCGGCGGCCGTGCTCTGCCACCCGTGCTGGCGCGATTGCCGGCGTCCCAGGCAGCCGCCGTACGGCCGGGATGCCCTCGCGGGCATCGCAGCGTGCGGCTTCACCGTGGATTGCCGGGGGCGGGAGGACACTCCGGTCACCCCACCCAGGAGCGACTTCGATGAAGCAACGTCATGTCCCCCACGTCCGCGTCGCGCTGCTGGCGCTGGCGCTGTCGGCCGCTGGCACCGCCGTCGCCCAGCAGACCGGCAATGCCGGCGCCATGCAGGCCGATACCAGCCATCACGGTGCCCACCAGGCCACGATGACCGAGGCGCAGGTGCGCGCCGCGCTCGAGGGCGAGGGCTTCCGCAACGTGCGCGACCTCGAGTTCGAACACGGCCTGTGGAGCGCGGATGTCGACAGCGCCGACGGCAACAAGATCGACGTCTATCTCGACCCGGCCAGCGGCGAGGTCTTCCCCGACAACGCCACCGCGCGGATCTCCGAGAACGAGGTACGCGCAAAGCTCACCGCCGGCGGCTACCAGCACATCGAGGATGTGGAGTTCGACGATGGCATCTGGAAGGCCGAGGCGCGCAATGCACAGGGCCAGAAGCTGAACCTGCGCATCGCCCCCACCGACGGGCGCGTGCTGCACGAACGCATCGACTGACGCCTCACCGGGTCGATGGTGGAAATGCCCGGCCAGCGCCGGGCATGTCCGTATGCGCGATCCGGGGACGGGCCGGTCAGCGCGCGAAGCCGCGATTGCGACCCCGTCCGCGCATGCGCAGCCATACCGTCTGCGCCACCAGCGCGATCGCCAGCGCCAGCGCGGCCCAGCCTGCGGTGGGTGCGTCATCGCCACGAGCCAGCGCCACGGTGACCGCGACGAAGCCCCAGGCCGCCGCCAGTGCGTAACTGAAGGCGCCGCGTAACGCCGCATTCGCGGCGAAGGCCAGCCCGGCCGCCACCACCAGCAGGCCGAAGCTCCAACCCAGCTGGTTGTCGGCCGGCAGCACGCCTTCCCCGAGCAGGGCCTGGGCGAGGTTGAGGATCGCCGCGATCGACAGCCACCCCGCATGCAACCCCAGCGCGGTGCGCGTCCACAGGTCGGCATTGCCACGGTATGCGGTCCAGGCCGCCCACAGCAGCGTGCCCAGCGCGATGAAGATCAGCAGCACGCACAGCCACAGCCATTCCTGCGAATACACCGGCATCCATACCGCCGTGCAGGCAAAGCCCAGCGCGGTCGCGGGGGCGATCCGCGCCAGCAGCCGGTCGCGCTTGCGCACGCCGGTGGCCTGGCGCAGCGCGTAGACCACGTCGAGCAGGAAGATCAGGCTCCAGATCGAGAATGCGTAGCCGGCCGGCTGCACCAGCAGCGGATAGCGCGACGAGATCTCGGCCTGGTCGGGCCCGAAGGTGCCCTGGTTGGAGAACCACGCCACCACCGGCATGGCGATGGCGGCAATCAGCACAAGCAGGCGCATGGAAAGCTCCTCCGGGACAGGCCCCGATCCTCGGCCCCCGTCCGCAACTGCGCGGTGAAGGCGGTCAGCGCAGCCAGGCCACCGCGATTGCAATGGCGACCAGCAGCAGGCTGGCGATGGTGCCCGCGCGGCGGGCATGTCGATGCATCATCGGTCACACCATGTCGAAGCGTTCGGAATAGAGATTCTTCGCCGGGATGCCGCGTTCGAGCAGGACGGGTTCCACCGCGTCGGCCATCGGGGCGGGACCGCACACATAGGCCAGCATCGTGCCGACCTCGGCCGGCAGGTGTCGTTCCAGCATGTCCGCGTCGATGTGACCGGCCTCGCCGGTCCATCCGTCGGGTGGATCGTCCAGCACGTGGACGACCCGCAGCGGCAGCTCGCGTGCAAGGACATCGAGTTCCTCGCGGGCGATGATGCTGTCGGCATCGCTGTTGGCATAGAACAGCCAGAGGCGGTCCTGGCCACGGCGCGCGCGCGCGGTGCGCAGCATCGACAGGAACGGGGTGATGCCGACGCCGCCGGCCACGAACACCGCGCCGTGCGGGGCGAAGCCGGGTTGCCAGGTGAATACCCCGTACGGCCCCTCGATCCAGGCGCGGCTGCCGATCCGGGTGCTGGCGATGCCGCCGGTGAAGTCGCCCGCCGGCTTGATCGTGAACCAGATTTCGGCCTGGTCCGCCGGCGAGGTCATCGAGAACGGATGCTGCTGCATCCGCCATGGCGAATCGCCGAGGGTCACCCAGGCGAACTGGCCGGGCACGAAGGCGAGCCCCGGGTGGCCGTCCGGGCGCAGCCGCAGGGTGGTGGCGCCGCCGGGTTCCGGCGCCACGTCCACGACCGTCCAGGGCCGCCGGCGTCGCTGCCAGGGGCGCCGGAGCCGGGTTTCGACGGTCAGCCACAGCGCACTGCCCACGACCACCACCAGCGCCACCTTCTTCCAGGCCTGCGCGGTGTAGTGGTCCACCAGCAGCACGTGCCCCAGCGCCAGCGCCACCACGCCGAAGGCCAGCACGCCGTGCAGTGCACGCCAGCGCTCGTACGAAAGCCCGAATTGCTGCCGCCACAGCGACGTCGCCAGCAGCAGGCTCACCGCGGCCAGAAGCAACCACAGCGATCCCGCCCGCAACAGGTCCTCGCGGGGGTCCAGCCAGGCAAGCTGCGATGGATCGGCGGCGAACATGGCCAGCGGATGCACCAGCACCAGCAGCCATGCGGCCTCGCCGGTGCGGCGATGGAACTGCAGCAGGTCGTCCTGCCCCAGTCCGCGCGCGAACCAGCGCTGGCGGCCCGACACCACCGCCTGCATCGCCAGCAGGCCCAGGCCGACGAAGCCGAGCAGTGCGGCGGCTTCCTTCAACCGGGTGCGGGTGGCCGGCAGCTCGCCTGCCAGCGCGATCGCCATCGGCAGCAGCACCAGCGCCATCCACGCCGCGATCCAGCCGGTGAAGCGCAGCCAGCCGAGGTTCACGGCCCGGCGTCCCGGGTCGGGCTGCGTCGCTCGTTGCGTGCAAGCCCCTGCCACAGCAGCCACAGCCCGCCCGCAAGGTAGGGGATGCAGCTCGGCACCCACATCAGGATGCCCGCCAGTTGCTGGTCGGCCAGCGCGGCGAGGCCGATTTCATGTGCGCGCACGGCATACACCGGGTACAGCGTGCGTGGCGAGAACGCCAGCAGCGCGCCCAGGAAACCCATCTGCATCATCACCGCCAGCAGCGCCACGACCCCGCCGCCGGCGCCGCTGCAGGGGTCACGCAGCCGCCGCCACGCCGCCGCCCAGAACCACATGCCGGCGAGCAGGAAGGACAGATGCATCAGGTGGTGCAGCGGTTCGCTGGCCAGCACCGCCTCGAGCGCACCGGGCAGGTGCCAGGCCCACATCACCGCACTGTGGGCCACCGCGGCCGGCACCAGCCAGGCCGATATCCGCATCAGTGGCGCATGCAGGCCGGCGTGCAGGGCGCTCGACCAGCGTCGCGGCAACGCGTAGGCGACCACCGCGAACGGCTTGCCGGCCAGCAGCAGCGGCGGCACCAGTGCCAGCAGCAGCATGTGCTGGGCCATGTGTGCGGCCAGCGACCAGGCACCGTATGCATCCAGCGGCCAGATCGCCGCCAGCGCCAGCGCCAGCATCCCGGCCCAGAAACCGGCGACGCCGGCAATGCTGACGCCGCGGCCGATGCCGGCCTGCCGCCACAACCCGGCGAGCCCCACCGCGTACAGCACCGCCAGCAGCACGAAGGGCACCAGCACCATCGGCGAGAGCGTCCACGCCTGCGCAAGCGTGGGCGGATGGGCGTGGCTGCCATGCGCAAACGCCGCTCCCGGCATCAACAACGCAAGGGCGGCAGTCACCGGAAACGGCACGGCGCGTAGGAGTCGAGGCATGCGCAACACGGTAACAATCCGGTCGGCTTCACCCTGTGCACGGCGCGTACACGTGGCACCGGCGGCGGATGCACTAACGTTCCCGGCCGTGCATGCCGGAAGCGGACCACACCGGCACGCTTCCACTTCCACACAACGGTTCCCGCGCAGGACGTCGATCGACTGCAGCCGATGCCGATGGCGGTTCCCGCCCTTCTCCGCGTGCGGGGAAGACTGCCGCCGGCGAAGGCCGGGGCGAGGCGAGGACGGCCCGCATGAAGGTTCCGCCAGTCACGCGCTTTCCGGAGACCCCATGTACTTCTGGCTGAAGTTCTTCCACATCGCGGCGATGGCCATCTGGTTCACCGGGCTGTTCTTCCTGCCGCGCCTGTTCGTGGCGTTCCAGCGCAAGGAGGCCGACGGCGAGGCGGCGTACTTCAACCCCGTCGCCAACGTGCTGTTCTTCCGCATCGCCACGCCGGCGGCGATCGTCACCATCACCCTCGGGCTGGTGCTGATCGCATGGCGCCCGGATGGTGCATGGCTGGTGCTGAAGCTCACGGTGGTCGCGGTGGCGGTGCTGTTCCACCTCTACTTCGGGCTGCTGCTGTACCAGCTCGGCAAGGGCAACGACCGCCACGGCGCATGGTTCTTCCGCACGCTCGGCTGGGTGCCGTTGCTGCTGCTGCTGGCGATCGCCGCGATCACCGGCGCCAAGCCGCGCACCCTCGGCGACCTGCCGCCCCCGCCAATGCATGGAGTCGACCGCGAGGACTGAGCTCCAGGGTGCGCGCGATCCACCCTGATTGCAGCGAGCCGTGCCCGGTCGCAGGCGTGAAGGACCCGCTTCCACGGCGGACACGCGCGCCGACGATGGAACCCATGCACCGAGGATCGGGTGATCGCCCACTCCACGACGATGGCATGGGCCAGGAGCAGTCACGCGCGCTGAGCGGCTTCGATGGGGTCGGCCTGCCCGTCGCGCGCACCGGGGGGTGTGCTCCCCCGGCCGGAGTCCGCGTCCGGCTACCACGGCCGGCCGCCGGCCATCCATGGCCGGCTGGGAGCACACCCCCCGGCGCACGCGACGGGCTCCGGCATTCGTCGGCTCCGGCACCAGGAACACAGCTGTTGCGGGCGGATCACCTGCAACCGACACGCTCTGGCGTTCGGCAGTCCTGCGTGGAGGTCAACAGCGGCCAGCTGAAATCGCCGATTGCCACGACGGCCCAACGCTCTTCGCCCTTGACCTTCTTCCCGTCGCGGCCACAGGTCGGTGCCCGCCGCGGACGCAGGGGGATGTCCAGCCGGCCATGGATGGCCGGCGGCCGGATGTGGGAGCAGGACGCGGAGATATCCGGCTGGGCATCCCCCTGTGGCTGTGGCGGGCCCCCCCGTTCCAGTCGAAACCGCCGCCGGTTCGACCGGAACGGCCGCTGCATCACTCCGCCGGCGGCCTGTCGTCGGCCTCGTGCTCGTGCGGATTGCCCTCGCCGTAGACGCCGATGCCGTGGCGGAAGCTCAGCGTGCCGCCCAGCCAGCCGGCGACCATTACCAGCAGCATCAGCACGCCCGACTGCAGCAAGCCCCAGGGCCATACCGCGGCGGCGGGGTCGGGCGCGCGCAGCCAGACACCCAGCCCGGCCATCGCGAGCACCATCACCGCGACGATGAAGTGGTTCCACGCCGAGACGTGCTGGCGCACCACCCGGATCAGGAACATGTCGGCGGTGCCGGCGATGCCCGCGACGATGCCGATCGCAAGGCCCACCGCGTTCAACCAGAACGCGGTCTGCGACCAGAACACGGTGTCGAACCACAGCGACAGCAGGTCCGCCGGGAACACCAGGCTCAGCAGCGCCACCGGATACACCACCAGCATCGGATGCAGCGGATGCTTGGCGATCGCCACCCGGCTGCGCACCGAGTGGGTGGTGGTGCTGGGCTTGGGTTGTTCGAGGGTCTTGCGCATCAGGCACAGGGGGGCAGCATGAGGACGGGAATCGTCGTGAAGGTGATCGCGATGCTGGCCAGCAGGCCGGAAAGCGCGGTGATCGCCGACGCGAAGCGCTCGCGGCGGGTGGCCACGTCGGGCTGTACGTCGCGACGCGCGTGCCGCCACGCGCGCAGCCCACGCACGCCCAGCCAGACAGTGGCCGCCACCGCCACGATGCCGATCGCGGCGAGGATCCAGGTGGCGATCTCCGCACCCGCCACGTCGCGCCGCAACACCTCCTCGGCGCACACCACGCCCTGCAGGCTGTAGACAGTGACGAAATGCACCGCCCACACCGCCCACGGGGCGGCGATGCCGGTCAGCCGGTGCGGCGACAGGGCCTGCATCAGATCACCCTCGGGAACACGTGGATCACCACCCAGGCAACCAGCCCGATGCCCACCGTGTAGCGCCAGAACCCGGCGACCACGCGTGGTTCGAGCGGGCGGGCCGCGGTCACGTAGCCCGCCCGCGCGCGTGCGGCCACGAACACCGACATCAGCACCGCGATCGCCACGTGCAGCATGTGGAAGCCGGCCAGGGTCCACACCACCGAGGCGTAGGCATGCGCCTGCGGCGCACCCACCGGGCCGGCCAGCGCCCAGGATTCGACCACGATGAAGCCGGTTCCGAGCGCCGCGGCGGCCAGCATCGTGCCCACCACCCGGCCGATGGCGCCGGCTCGCAATGCGCGTCCGGCCCACCAGGTGGCCGCGCCCTGCAACAGCAGCAGCCCGAGGGCGATGAGCGGCAGCGCCAGTCCGCCGAGTGCGATGCCGGCCGGTGGCCAGGCTTCGGTACCCAGCCACAGGTAGAAGTAGGCGAACACCAGCGACGCGAACAGCGAGCCGTCGATCAGCAGGCTGATCACCAGCGCCCACCAGCCCGGCGCGTTGCGCGCGCTGTACTGGGTCGGCAGCAGGCGGCCGTCGCCGATGTCCACCGTGGCCGGGGCGTGGCGGTCCCCCGTCGTCCACAGCCAGCCGGCGAACATGCCCAGCAGCGGCAGTACCAGCAGCGCGGCGCCCCAGTAGACCTTGGCGATGAAACACGCGAGCAGCGCCGCGATGTTGAGCGCTGCCAGCAGCGGCCACCAGGTCGAATGCGAGATCCGGATGACCTGCTCGGGCTCCGCGCCCAGCATGCCTGTGCCGATTATCTCGCGCCGGCCGTCGCGCGGGTCGCCGAGCAGGCCCTCGGCACGCGCGGTCTCGTCGATGAGCGCCGGGCGCGACCACACCGGGTAGCGGTCGTCGACCACCGGTATCGAGGCGAAGTTGTACGTCGGTACCGGCCACGCCAGCGCCCACTCCAGGGTGCCCGCTTCCCACGGGTTGCGCTGCGGTGCGCGCCGGCCGAGGCGGAACGACAGCCCGAGGTCGACCAGGATCGCGACGATGCCGGCGGCGAGCACGAAGCCGGCCGCCGTGGAGATCAGGTTGAGCCACTCGACATTGAGATCGGCGGGGTAGGTGTACACCCGGCGCGGCAGCCCGAGCAGGCCGGTGAGGTGCATCGGCAGGAACGCGAGGTTGAAGCCGATGAAGACCATCCAGAACGCGGTGCGGCCGATGCTCTCCGACGGCATCCGCCCACTGACCATCGGCAACCAGTAGTACAGCCCGGCGAACATCGGGAACATCAGCCCGCCGATCAGCACGTAGTGCAGGTGCGCGACCACGAAGTGGGTGTCGTGCGCCTGCCAGTCGAACGGCACGAACGCGAGCATGACGCCGGTGAGCCCACCGAGCACGAACACGAAGAAGAACCCGAACAGGTGCAGCATCGGCAGCCGGAACCGTGGCCGCCCCGCCCACAGCGTGGCGATCCACGCGAACACCTGGATGCCCATCGGGATCGCCACCGCCATGCTCGCCGCGCTGAAGAACGCCAGCGCCAGCAACGGGATGCCCACCGTGTACATGTGGTGCACCCACAGCCCGAAGCTCAGGAAGCCGGTGCCGACATAGGCCAGCACGATCCACGTGTAGCCGACCATCGGGCGCCGCGCGAACGTGGCCACCAGCATCGACACCACGCCCGAGGCCGGCAGGAAAATGATGTAGACCTCGGGGTGGCCGAACAGCCAGAACAGGTGCTGCCACAGCAGCGGGTCGCCGCCGCGTGGCACGTCGAAGAACGCGAAGTCGAACGCGCGCTGGATCTCCAGCAGGATGCTGGCCAGGATCAGTGGCGGGAAGCCGAACGCGATCATGAAGGCCATCACCAGGATCGCCCAGCAGAACAGCGGGATGCGCTGCAGCCCCATGCCCGGTGCGCGGGTGATGAGGATGGCGACGATCAGCTCCACCGCGGCGGTGACCGCGGCGATCTCGGCGAACGTCACCCCGATCAGCCAGAAATCCGCACCCAGGCCCGGCGAGTAGGTGCTGTCGGTCAACGGCACGTACATGAACCAGCCGCCATCGGGCGCGGCATCGAACAGGAAGCTGGAATAGAGGAACAGCCCGCCGAACAGGTAGCACCACCAGCCGAATGCCGACATGCGCGGGAACGGCAGGTCTCGCGCGCCCAGCATCTTCGGCACCAGGTACATCGCGAAGCCTTCCATGATCGGCACCGCGAACAGGAACATCATCGTGGTGCCGTGCATGGTCACGAACTGCGCATAGCGTTGCGGGTCCAGCACCTCCATGCCGAACCATGCCAGTTGCAGGCGGATGAACATCGACAGCATCCCGCCGATCAGCAGGAACGCCAGCCCGGTGACGATGAAGCGCATTGCCACGGTGCTGTGGTTGACCGCGGTCAGCTGCGCCACCAGGCCGCGACCGGTGCCCCAGATCTCCGCCAGCGCATCGAGCCGCCGGCGGTTCTCGACCTCGTCGATGCGCCCCGGGCCGTGCGCCGTGGTCATCGCAGGCCTCCCGCGGTCATGCCACCGCTGTCGCGCCACGCGCGCCACGCATCGGGCTCCATCACCTCGACGGCGAAGATCATGTGGGTGTGCTCGAGGCCGCAGAACTCCGCGCACTGGCCGCGCAGCGGGCGACCGCCGTCGTCGTCCACGCGCAGGCGCAGGGTGTTGATCCGTCCGGGCACGGCGTCGCGCTTGCCCCCCAGCCGCGGGATCCAGAAGCTGTGGATCACGTCCTCGCTGGTGATGTTGAATTCCACCATCTCCCCGCGCGGCAGGTGCAGGACCACGTCGCTGGTGGCACGCACGCGGCCCTCGTCGTCGCGGTAGCGGAACTCCCACTCCCATTGCCGGCCGATCACGTCGATCACGTGCCGGGGTGTCTCGTCCAGCCCGGTGACGCGGCCGCTGGTGGCGGTGCCCCAGACGAGGAGGCCGGTCAGCACCATGAGCGGCATCAGCAGCCCGCCGGCCACGATCAGGTGGGTGGGCCGACCCAGCGCACGCGTGTTGCGGCCGCGGAACAGCGCCCAGCACACCAGCACCATCACCAGCAGCCAGATCGCCGAGAACAGCCCGAACATCACCCACCAGGTCAGCGCGATGCCCTCGGCGGCGGGGCCAGCAGGGTCGAGCGTCGACTGTGGCCCCTGCACGCATGCGGCCAGCAGCGCGAGCGTCGCGCACGCAATCAGGAAGGAGCGGTGGTGTCGCCGCATCGTGGTCGGGTCGTCCTCATGCTGTCCCCGCGCCAACTGCAGGCGCCGTCACACGCTAGCGACGCCGATGGGCAGGGCGCGTGAACGTGGCATGCAGCCTGGCTGCTAAAAGGCCCGCGCTGAGTGCTGCGCGTGCGCTGGGCGCGGCCTCCGCATCACCGGCCAGGCGCGCCGCCGGCGCCCGGCGGTGGGTGCTCCGGATCGCAGGTCCGATTCCTGACGACCAGGACCCGAACAGCGGCGCGGCGCCCCTGGGGCG